>CAZTJM010000055.1:0-1787 GCA_964613865.1 uncultured Limnohabitans sp.
ATCCAGACTCTGAATGGCTTGTGGGCCCACTTGGAATCGAACCAAGCACCTACTGCCCCGAAAACTTTCGGGGGAGTCAGTTGCCCTGGTATTTATCCAGGAGCTTCTGTGCCAATTCGGGATATTTTCCAAGGTTTTGGATATAGGCCTTCGACTTCATTTTCTTGATGTGGAGTTCGACCAGTCTGGCTTGGGAAAATGATTCACAGGGGATGGCGAAGAACAACTCCCAGTCGTCGGCCTTTTGGGTGAAGTTTTGCTTCCCGTACTTTTTGGAGAGGTGGTTTTGGAGCCTTTCTTCCACAGGCAGCGAAGTCATTCCTGTATAAAAGCGTCCCAGCGACTTTGAATGGAGAATGTAGACAAAAAAGGTCTGCATGGCAAAAAAAGAAAAAAAGCCATCCAGACTCTGAATGGCTTGTGGGCCCACTTGGAATCGAACCAAGCACCTACTGATTATGAGTCAGTTGCTCTAACCGAATGAGCTATAGGCCCTTTTTTGCTTTCGGATTGTGGCTTCTATTGCCTCCAAACCTTGGTTTTGGGAGTGCAATGTTACATATTTGAGTCCAATTACACAACCTGGAATGCGAATGAAAAATGCCCCCGATGCCGATTTTTTGATCTTTGATTTAGGTAACGTGATTATTGATTTGGACTATAATCGTGCCTTTGAATTAATCACGCTACTTGTACCCCAAGAGTATCAGCCCAGAGTAAGCGAATTTTATCGCGCTGATTTTCACAAAGCTTATGAAAGAGGTGAAATAGATTCAGCAGCCTTCCGAAGTGAGGTGAATGCCTATTTTGGTCAGAATTGGGAAGATGAAAAAGTGGATGAACTATGGAATGGCATTTTGGGGAAAATCCCCAAAAAAAGATTGGAACTGCTGGCGCAACTCAAAAATCGGTATCAGTTGGGGGTGTTAAGTAACACCAATTCGATCCACATTGATGCTGTCTACAGGATGCTTAAAAGCGAGCATGGGATGGCTAGTTTTGAACCGCTTTTTGACCGAGTTTTTTATAGCCATGAAATGGGCCTTGCCAAGCCCTCGCCCGAAATCTATGAAAAGATGATCGGTGAGCTGGGCACAAAGGCAGATCGGGTTATATTTTTTGACGATTTGGAAGCAAATGTGAAAGGAGCCGCCTCAGTAGGGATACAGGCTGTGCATGTAACAGGTCCGAATGTCATTTTTGACTTTTTCGGATATGTATAAACCCAAAGAATACGTCATCCATGGTTTGTTGTTAGTCTTGACTTTGGTCACCACCACGCTGGCGGGAGGTGAGTGGGTTTACAGCAAATCCGTCATTGGCAAAGGGGACTCATTTTTGACTGGGGAATATTTCATGAAGTCCTTGGCCTTTTCAGTTCCGTTTATAGGAATCCTTCTGGTCCATGAGCTGGGGCACTTGCTGACTTCCCTTCATCATAAGGTCAAGTGCAGTTTGCCTTATTTTATTCCGGCTTGGTTCGGGTTCATTGGAGGTCCTTCGATAGGCACTTTCGGAGCAATCATTCGGATGAAGGGCTTCGTGAACAGCCGAAGGAAATTCTTTGATATCGGCGTAGCCGGGCCGATTGCCGGTTTCGTATTGGCTTTAGGCGTACTTTGGTACGGCTTCGTGACCTTGCCTCCAGCCGACTACATCTATTCCGTACATCCGGAATATGCCGACCCGGAGTTCGAAGGATATGGAGAGGATGCGATAAATTTCGAGTTGGGAAACAACCTGCTATTTTGGGGAATGGGCGAGTTGTTGGCCGAGCCGGATAGGCT
>CAZTJM010000055.1:1887-27435 GCA_964613865.1 uncultured Limnohabitans sp.
ATACCGCTCTATGTGGGATTCCTATATATCTGTTACTCCAGGGCCGATTTTTCTACCCAAACCAAACTGTCGATAGCACTCTCTCTGGCAGCCGCACAGTACCTTTTTGCCTTTATCAGACCTGAATGGGATGGGTACCAAGGATGGCTGTTGTTTGCGTTCCTTCTGGGAAGAGTGATGGGCCTCAAGCACCCGGAAGTTTCAGGATTGAGAGAACTCGACTGGAAGAGAAAATGGATCGGCTGGCTGGCAATCCTAATCTTCGCATTATGTTTCTCCCCCAGGCCATTTATTTTCTCTTGATGAATTGATAGGAGAGGCCTTCAAGAGCTGATTTGACGACCCCTGTTACTGCTCGCCTAAAGCCATAAAAGCCGGAACATCGATTCCGGCTTTTTAATTAAAGTGCTCTGTAGGCCAATATTCCCCCGGGGACATTTCGAACTTGGCTAAAGCCCTTGCTTTCCAAAAACTTCTTGGCATTGCTGCTACGCGCGCCGGAGCGGCAGTGAACAACGATCTCTTCATCCTTGAACTTCTCCAGCTCGCTGATCCGGTGGGGCAGTTCACCGAGGGGGATGTTTTGGGCTCCAAGATTGTCCTCTTCAAATTCCCATTCTTCACGGACGTCTAGAAAGTGGAATTTCTCCCCCTTTTCCAAGCGCCCTTTCAATTCTGAAACTGTGATATCTTCCATATTATCTGTTGACTAAAATTCGGAATGACTTCGGCCCGGATTCTGAAAATAGATTGATAACGTAGATACCCGGCCGCTGTCCCTCAAAATTAATGATTTCTCCGGCACCGTTCTTTTCCCGCGGCAACAAAATCTGCCTTCCAAAGGAGTCGAAAACCGAGAGTTCGGCAAATTCCCCCTCAATGTGTACTACGTCGACAGTAGGATTGGGGTAGATGCGGAAGCTGGCTTTCGGAAGTTCGCTCTCTTCAAGTGGTGGTGCCAGAGAGACGTGTGGACGGATCATCAGCGAGCCTTTCACTTCATCGTTTTGTATCCAGCCCCCACCCACATTGAAGAATATCTTCTCGCCATGGTCATTTACTTTGTCCAAGCCAACGTGGACAAAATCATTGGAAAACTGGGTAAAGCCAACATGGAATTGACCAGAAACCCGAAGGTTCGTATCCAGTTCATAATAGGAATAAGTCTGGCCCGGCTCCTTCACCGGAATCAGAGATTCTTTAACCAAGAGGGGGCTTTGCTCGAGCTCGTCCCAAACCACGATGTCCAGTGCCTGATTAGCCTGTGCAGCATTAGTGAAGTTGATGGAAATCCCCTTAAGATAGACGGGCTCTGGGGTGTCATACAGGACGGCTAATTGCCCAGAACGTTGGTTGATCCCCGCGGAATAGTCCGCTGATCCATTGTCGTAGGCAAAGAAATCACGAATGGGAAAAACGGCCTTTGCGGTATCGTTTTTCCGGAAATCCACCGACTCATAACGGATCGTGTCACCATTTTGTAGCTGGAACAAAAAGCCATCCCCGGAAGTCAGTGCAGTGGTGATGACCAGATCGGTCTGTGAGGATGGTAGTGGGATATTTTCAAATTCGCGACTGAGAAAAGTGCGTCGCTCCAAGGCATTGGGCACGGGGTTGAATGGTGTGTCCTCATTGACGGAAAGGATTGGACTACCCACGCTATCCTTTAGGTCAATGGAGTATTCCATCGCCCGGAAGCGGTTTTCCAGGTTAAGGAATTCGTTTTGCACTTGGCTCCAAAGTCCGGTTTGCTCTTGTTGCAGCAATTCCAGTGGATAGGCACTATAATCTCCCAAGCTGAGCTGGTTGCGGCGGGTGAGCGCTCTGTCCCTGTGGAATAGATCGGTTTCGCTTCGGTTATAGCCTAAGTAGACATAGTCTATCAGCCAGCTGTCGAAGGGGCCTATTTGTCTTCCGTTGGAGAAGAAGCGGAATTGAAAGTCCCCATGCTGCCACTCCGGCTGGATTTTTACGATTTCTTGGGTGAAGTTTTCTCTGTCCAGGTCTTCACCTCCCGGCCTGACCCAAATGGTGTTCCAAGTGCCAGAAGCGTCCAATATCTGCAGTGTCAGTCTGTCCCTAGTATCGGGGGCTTCAGCTTTTCCTCCAGCTTGCCAAAAAAAACTCAAATAAAGGCTTTCGCGCTGGGATGCTGTCAGCGCGCTGAGGTCAAACGGTTTGCTGCTCAGGAAGTCGCTCTCCCCTTGGTCGCGTATCTGCAGGGAATAGGGGCGGCCATTTTGATCCACGCCGTTGAATAGGATTTGTCCTAACGAAGGCGCGTTCTGTCCGATAGTCTCGGTGTAAGATGCACCAGATACAGTCCACCGGAGCGTGTCGATCCCAGCGGAAAAATCATCCCAAAAAGGCAATATGTTAAGCGATGCAACTCGGGCTTTGGACTTATTTCGGTTCTGATCCGAAAATCCATCCTGATGCACCGGGCCGAATTCCACAAACTGGGCTAAGCTTCTTTGACTTTGCAGCAGAAGCATCGCAAAGCAGAAAAAATATATCCAGCGTGCAAGCTTGTGTTTCAAATCCTTAGTTTTTGGATATCCAGATATTGATCAAATCGCCAGTTCTGACTTCTGTTCCGGCTGGAGGAGCCTGTAAGATTATTTTTCCGGCAGCAACCGAGTCCGTCTCGCTGAAGTTCTTGTTTCCTAACCGCAAGCCGTAGCCAAGGATGAGAAACTCGGCATCTTCTTCCTCCATACCTGTCAGATCCGGTACCAAGAGCAACTGATTGCCCATGCCATCGCCGACCGTCAAGTCGATTTTGGCTCCCTTTGGAATTTCAAATCCTTCTTTGACAGTCACTCCACGGTATCGCTGCTCCAAAACTACGTTGATGCCGATGTCGGGTACATAGACGATGTCGCCTCGTTCGAGCCCAATATTGGCCAGGATTTCCTGGACGTTCTTCAAAGGCATGTTGACCAAATTGGGCATCTTGATCAGGGGGGCATTGCGGGCATTCAGAGTGAGGTAGATCTTTCTTCCGCTTTTCACCTGGGAGTTTGCCGCTGGAATCTGCTTGAGGATGGCCAAGGCAGGGAGCTCGGTGCTAAAGCCTGAATCAAGGGAGACCTCATATTGCAGTCCGGTGTTTTCGAGCAAGTTGCTCGCTTCTTGATACTCATAGCCTGACAAATCGGGAACGGAGACCGTTTCTCCGTGGTTGGTGTAGAGCGGCAGATATACTTTGAGAAAAAGAAATCCTAAGAGAATGCCGAGTGCGATGATGATCAGCAGGTTAATCAGGATTTTTTTGATCGAATAATTGAAGGAATTCATCGGGAAATAGTGTCAGTCTAAGATAGCTGGATTTTTGGTCGATTGAGGAACAAATTTGTCAAAAACAACCCAATCCATCAGACAAAAAACAAGCCGAAGCGTGTTGCCTCGGCGTATTTTAGATTAATTAATAATCAGACGCTTCATTTCCACCTGCGAATTTCCGGAGATCCGGATTAGGTAAACCCCGGTTCTGAATAGCTCGGTACTGAAAGTATATGTCTGGTTTAGCGTGCCGGGATACACCACTTCATGAACGATGCTGCCAGTAGACGAAATGATCTGTATGGTCACGTCATCCCGCGTGGGAAGGTTGAAGGCGAGGCTGAAGCGATCTCTTGCGGGATTGGGATAAAGCGTGCTGCTACCTTCGGTCGGGATAACCGGCTCAGGATTAGCATTGAGGAAGAGCTCAATATTGTCCAAGTAGACGGCGGAGTTGGAACTGCCAGCTACTGCCAAGACAAATGCAATTCGTGCCCTTTCGCTACTAGATCCAGCGATACTGCTGAGGTCAACATACTTTCGGACATAGTCGCCTTCGGAGTTGGGATTGGCTTCACCGACGGTGACGCTTGATAGTTCCTGTCCCGCTGCAGACCAAACCTCGCTGTAAGTCATTCCGCCGTCTCTGCTGGCTAGGAGCGAAAGCCTAGTGTCTGGATCTACCTGACCCGATGCGAGGTCAAAGAATACGCTGACTTGGCTGGACAGGGTAAGATCAAAGGTGGGTGTACCGAGCCAATAGCTATTTCCGGCAATTCCGTTTTCCAGTACCGCAGCATTGTCAAAGCCGGTGTCAGAGCTTACCGATCTGGCCGTCCAAGCTGTCAAGTCATTTTCTGGGTTGATAGTAAGCCAAGTGCCCAAGCCGTTGCTGTCAAATTTTTGTCTCCACGGTGCGGTGATGGAATCGACACTTTCCAGATGATACCTGCTGACTATAGGCGGTGAATCTCCATTTTGATCAAAGTTTGGCTCAGACACGGAGAAACGCAGCCTGTTTTTTCCTTGCTGGGTCGAATTCGGCACTTCCACTTCTACTTCCTCCCCTGGAGCCATGTTCAATTCGGTAACTGCATAGGACTCTGGGACAGACACGTTGCTTGTCCTGTTGAAGACAAACTTGGATATGGTGAGATTCCCACTATTGCTAACCCGCACGATCTCGTCAGTGTGGCTTCCTGTATTGATTGGAGTAGGGATCAAGACTTCTTCGATTGTCACGCCGTAGTTGAGCTCTTCGGTAGGTAGGATTCGGATGTTTCGCAGGTAGATATTGTTGCCGTAGGCATTTTTGTTGACTATGGCAATGCGCACCTTGCCCAAACCCTGAAAACTACTGAGGTTGAAGATTTCAGTTCGGAATTGATCGGTTGAGGTAGGGATGAATTCTTCAATGGTAGAAGGGGATGTCTCCAACCTGACTCCCGATTTTTGATACTTGACATCAACCAAATCAAAATTGGCGCTGCAGTCCTCTGACACGGAAATCAGTAGTTCGTCTTCGTAGCCGGCCTGGTCATAGGGGGCATGGGCAACTTCGAAAACCAGTTGTGCATTGGGGTATCTGTCGAGATCGATGATGGGAGAAATGAAATAGTCGTATTGTCCCGGTGCCTCGTACTCGTAGTTGCGGAAGTACACCGTCTGTTGGTTTTGTCCATTCAGGGTAAGGCTGGTGCTCTGCCAAGTCATGCTCTGGTCTGGATTGGATACAACCCAATCGCCAGGGAAGTTTTGTGGATCAAACGAATAAGGAAGGCTGATTTCTCCCTGTAGAACAGGGCTGGAGCTCATGGAATTGTTTTCGGCGTTTTCGTCGCCTTGGTCATTTACCTGAGTGATTTCAAACTGGACAAAATTATTGCTTGGCTGAAGTTGGTAGGAGCCGAAGGTCAGGGTAGCTTGTTCGCCGGTTTCCAGGCTCACTGCGAAACGTCTGTTTTCGATCAGCACTCCATTGTTTCTAAACTCCACTCTCGCGGAGGTTACTAGACCTGTACCCGCATTTTGGACGACTACCTGCGGAAGCACAGTGAGCTCACAGATGGCATCGACCGGCTGTAGGATCTGGGCCAAGGACAAGTCGCGTTCGGCCAAGACTGGCTCTTGGGTAGCCCGGTTATTGACTAGTGTAACTCTGCGGGGGCTGTTTTCCAAAACTACATTGAACCGTTCTATCTGGCCGTTGGTAAACAAATTCATGCAAGCGTCCGGGGTATAGTCCATGAAGTTTTGGATCATGTTGCTTACTCCACAGGAAGTTTTGCTTGGATTGCTGTTGCACAGGTTGTTGGAAGCGTCTTGGATTGGCGTATCAGTGACGAAATCGTCCACATCGCAGCCTCCATCGCCCCATATGTGGCGTAGCCCAAAGTAATGACCCACCTCGTGGGTGGCGGTTCTGCCTAGAGAAGCTGAAACCGCACTGCCTCCCGCTCCAAAGTAGCGGTAGTCTATTGTGACGCCGTCGATGTTTGCTGGAGTGGGGGAGAAATTAAGCCCGGGAAGGTCGGATAGGGGAAAGGTAGCGTATCCTATGTAGGGGGACACCAAAGGGACCACCCAAATATTCATGTATTCGTCCGGATTCCATTGGCTGGTTTGTCCGATCAGCGTGGCGTCTGAATTTGGGTCGTAAGTGCTTTTACTTCCTTGTACTCGCACGATTCCTGAGGTAGGAAGACCGTCCGGATCCTGCTTGGCAAGTACAAACTCTATGTTTGCGTCAGCTGCGACTGGAAGAAATTCCGCTGGGGTAAGACTGGCATCTGCGTTGAGTCGTCGGAAATCCTCGTTCAAAATCCGGATTTGTTCCAAAATCTGTGAGTCTGGAATATTGGCTCCGGTGCCCACTGAGGTGCCATTGTGGATGACATGGACTACTACTGGTATGAGACGCGGGTCTTCCTGTAGGCGGGCAATCTGTGGAATGGTTTTCCGGATTTCGATTTTTTGGTCTATCCAATCTTCGAAGAATCCTTCCGAACCGAAATAACCCATTTCTTTTTCAATTCTTGCTTGAATTAGCGTGTGGGCACATTTTTCGGAATGGGAGTGGGCAATTGAAGTCCCGGGCACCGAAGAGGGATCCAGGGATGTGATCTTTTGTCCAAAGGAATCAGCCGACAGGAAAGTCAATCCCTTGATCAATAGGATTATGCCAATAACCCGGAAACCTTTTTTCATTCAGAGGAAAATCAGGCTACAGTTAGGTTGACGGCTTCCACCCGGGTGATTTCGGGGATTGCTCGTTTGATAGCCTCTTCCACTCCAGCTTTCAAGGTCATCGTTGACATGGGGCATGAACCACAATTACCCATCATTTCGATTTTTAAGACCAAATCGTCAGTGAGTTCAACGATGCGCACATTGCCGCCGTCTGCCTCCAGATAGGGCCTGATCGTGTCTAGGGCAAATTCAATTTTTTCTCTCAGTCCAGCTTCCATTATTGCTTATGCTTTTACTTCTACAATTGACGTTTTTTCGATTGAAGCGTTCCGAATTGCCACCTGGCGGGCAACAGACTCGGCCAACTCCATATACGCATCCTTGGTCTGGCCGTTTTTCAACACAGCAGGGTATCCTGTGTCGCCGCTTTCTCTGATGCTTTGTACGATGGGAATCTCACCTAGAAACGGCACCGCGTATTTCTCGGCCAGCTTTTTCCCTCCTTCTTTGCCGAAGATGTAGTATTTGTTTTCGGGCAATTCCGCAGGCGTAAAGTAAGCCATATTTTCAACAACACCTAAGACAGGTACGTTAATTTGGGGCTGTCTGAACATGGACAGGCCCTTGTTTGCGTCAGCTAAGGCTACTTTTTGGGGAGTGGTCACGATTACGGCGCCGGTCACCGGGACAGTCTGAACCATCGTCAGGTGTATGTCCGAGGTGCCTGGGGGTAGGTCAATCAGCAGATAGTCCAATGCGCCCCATTCCACATCAGAGATAAATTGCCTCAAGGCAGAACTTGCCATGGGGCCTCTCCAAACTACAGCACTGTCACTTGGGGTCAAAAATCCGATGGACATCAGTTTGACTCCATATTGCGTGATGGGCACGATGATGTTTTTTTCTTTGACCTTTTTCACCGTAGGCTGCTCGCCTTCCACATTGAACATGGTCGGAACAGACGGACCCGAAATATCGGCATCCACAAGTCCCACTTTGGCGCCAAGCTCAGCTAGGGCAACGGCCAAATTTACCGCGGTGGTAGACTTTCCCACTCCGCCTTTGCCTGAGGCGATTGCGATGATGTTTTTTACCTCGGGCAGTATAGGAGCGGCATCTCTGACCGTGGTGACTTGAGAAGTCATGGTAATGTCCCAATCCCACCCCTTGCCATGGTCCTCCTGAAGCGCTTCAATGCAATTGTTTTTGATTACTTCTTTCAAGGGGCAGGCAGGCGTGGTCAAGACAACCTTGAAGCTCACTTTTTTGTCCTCGATATGGATGCCCTGAATCATTCCCAACGTAACCAAATCCTTTTTAAGGTCTGGGTCCTGAACTCTGGAAAGCGATTTTCGGATGGATTCTGCAGTCAATTGCATTCGTAATTCTAAATTTTTGGCAAGTTACTCCAAGAATGTGGCTTTATGAAACCACTTTTGACTCCCGGTAAGGGACAACTCCAGCAAATGGGAAATAGTTCTGCCGATTTCTCCCATTAATTCTGCCTGCAGCCCTTAACTTTGTCTACTTTCGATTTTCATGGGAATAAGTAAGCTGACAACAGACAAAGTAAAGGAACGGGCCGACATCGTCGAGGTGGTGGGTGATTATGTTCCTTTGAAAAAGAAAGGGCAGAACATGTGGGCTTGCTGTCCTTTCCATGGCGAAAAGTCGCCTTCATTCTCAGTTTCACCCGCTAAGCAAATCTATAAATGCTTCGGCTGCAGCAAGGCTGGCGATCCTATCCAATTTATCATGGATATCGAGGGGGTCGGTTTTCAGGAAGCGATCCGGCATCTGGCAGGGAAATATGGGATAGAGGTAGAAGAAGACGAAACCCGTACTCCGGAACAAAACCAGGAGCAAAGTGAGCGGGAAAGCCTTTTTATTGCCCTGAATTTTGCAAAGGATTTTTTCGTAAAAAACCTTCAGACTGAAGAGGGACGATCCATCGGTTTGAGCTACTTCAAGGAGCGGGGTTTTACGCCGCAGATTATCGAGAAGTTTGACCTTGGCTATGCGCTGGACGGTTGGGATCATTTGATGAAAGCCGCAAAAGCTGCCGGATTTCAGGAGGAAATCCTGCTCAAAGCCGGATTGATCCTCCAGCGGGAAGGAGATGCAAGCCGAACATACGACCGCTTCCGAGGTCGGGTGACCTTTACCATTCACAACATCAGTGGGAAGCCGATCGGGTTTGGCGCCCGGATTCTCACCAAGGATAAAAACCAACCCAAGTACATCAATTCTCCGGAGACACCGATCTATCACAAAAGTGACGTGCTCTATGGGATCTACCAGGCTAAAAAAGCCATCAGGGATCTGGACAACTGCTTCCTGGTCGAAGGCTACACGGACGTGATTTCAATGCATCTTTCGGGCATTGAAAACGTCGCGGCTTCCTCAGGCACTTCACTCACGGATGGCCAGATCAAGCTGATCAAGCGTTTTACCAATCAGGTGACTGTCTTGTACGATGGAGACCCGGCTGGGATCAAGGCTTCGATCCGTGGGATAGACTTGCTTCTGGAGGGTGGTCTCAATGTCAAGGCCGTGGTTTTCCCGGACGGGGAAGATCCCGACAGCTTTTCTCGGAAAGTCGGTTCCCAGGCTTTTCAGGATTACCTGAAAGAGAATAGCAGGGATTTCATTGGCTTCAAGATCGGCTTGTACAAGGATGAGTTTGCCAAGGATCCGATCCGAAAGGCTGAGGTGATTCGGGAAATTGTCCAAAGTATCGGGAAAATTCCCGATCCTATCGTCCGATCGGTTTATGCAAAAGAAGCCTCCGGTTTACTCCAAATTGAGGAAGAAATCATTCATGCAGAGCTGAATAAGTCTCTGATTAAGAATAGTAAAGAGAATTTTCAGAAAGCAAAGGAAGAAGCCGAGGCGGAGGAAAAGCTCGAAGAGCTGATCCCGACCAAAAGCCAAACCTCTGTCGAGGATACACTGAGACTTCAAGAGAAGGAAACGATCAGGCTGCTTCTCAACTATGGCTGGCAAAAGCTGGATCACGAGGAGCTGCATCTCTGCGAATATCTTCTCTCGGAGACTGGGGACATACAGTTTCATACCCCGATTTATCAGAAGATTTTGAATATCTATAGGGATTGTCTGGCCAAAGGCGAAATACCAAATACCGATTTTTTTGTGTCCCAGCGCGATTCGGAACTCAGGCAGGTGACCATCGATTTGGTCACTCCACGCCATGAAGTATCGGTTCATTGGCATGAGCGCCACCAGATCTTCATCAATACTGAGTCGGACGACCTGGCAGGAACGGCTTTTAAGTCAATCCTGCGGCTGAAAAGAAGACTTGTCCACAAAATGATGGATGAAGCGAAGCAAAAAATCAAGACTGCCGAGCATGAGGCCGCTGAAGAGGAAAAAGTGTTGGAACTCCAGCAGGTCTATTTTGAGCTGAAGAAAGTTCAGCTCGAGATCGATAAGGAGCTCGGAATAGTGATTGGATAATGCCAAACTTTCTTTGGTCATTCCCTGTTTTAAGATGAAAGCGACTAAATTGCGCCCCTATTCATGAATTCAAATCCTACCCAAGTGGAAACCTACCAGCTAGACCCGATAGAAGACGCCATCGAAGCCATCAAAAACGGCGAAGTAATCATTGTCGTGGATGACGAAGACCGCGAGAACGAAGGGGATTTTATCTGTGCCGCTGAGAAGATTACCCCAGAGATCATCAATTTCATGGCAACTCACGGCCGTGGCTTAATTTGTGCCCCGTTGATTGAAGACCGTTGCGACCAGCTCGGTCTCGAGCTGATGGTTGGCAATAACACCGCAGCCTTTGAAACCCCCTTCACCGTGTCCGTTGACCTGATCGGCCACGGCTGCACGACGGGAATATCCGCCTCCGACCGGGCCAAGACGATCAAGGCCCTGATCGACGATTCTATCCACCCAAGTGAGCTGGGGAAGCCGGGTCATATTTTTCCCCTGAAGGCTAAGCGTGGTGGTGTCATCCGCAGAGCGGGGCATACCGAAGCGGCAATAGATTTTGCAAGGCTGGCAGGAATGGCACCAGCTGGCGTTCTGGTGGAGATCATGAATGAAGACGGGACCATGGCACGACTTCCGGATCTGGTGAAAGTGGCCGAACGTTTCAATCTAAAGCTGGTGTCGATCAAAGACCTCATCGCCTACAGGTTGAAAAATGAGTCTCTGATCAAGCGTGAGATAGGAGTGGAGCTGCCCACAACTTGGGGGAACTTTGATCTTATTGCATTCAGACAGACTAATACTCAAGAGATACACATGGCCTTGATCAAAGGCACTTGGGAACCTAACGAGCCAATTTTGGTAAGAGTGCATTCTTCGTGCGTGACTGGCGACATATTCGGGAGCTGTCGCTGTGATTGCGGGCCCCAGCTGCATTCCGCCATGGAAATGGTGGAAAAGGAAGGCAAAGGGGTGGTCCTTTATATGAACCAAGAAGGCCGTGGAATAGGCCTCATCAATAAGCTGAAAGCCTACAAGCTGCAAGAGCAGGGCATGGATACCGTACAGGCAAACGTTGCCTTGGGACTTCCGATGGACGGCAGGGACTACGGAGTGGGTGCCCAGATCTTGCGTGATTTGGGAGTCAGCAAGATCCGCCTGATATCAAACAACCCCAAGAAGCGGGTAGGCCTGTTGGGATATGGATTGGAGATCGTCGAGCAGGTGCCTATCGAGATTGTGCCCAATCCCCACAATGAAAAATACCTTACCACCAAAAGGGACAAGATGGGCCACAACATTCTCAAATAGAAGAATGCTAGTGCCTCGTTTCCAAAAAAACCAAAAGAAGCGAGCCTAAACCCCCGTTTGGTTTGGCACGTATTACCTAAGCAAGACGATTATCATGAAAAGGACTATTCTCACCCTAGGTTTCATGTTGCTGAGCTTGGTTTGTGTATTGGCTCAGAACAACCAATTTCCCTCCCAGATCTGGCACAAGGGGAATATTTATCTCAGCGATGGCTCGACAGTTTCGGGCTTGATCAAGTACGACTTGGACAACAACCTGGTACAGCTCCAGACCGAGACAGTGGACACCTTCACTGCTTCCAATGTCTCGAATTTTGAGATTTACGATGAAATATTCGGAGGGGTACGGAAGTTTTACAGTCTTCCGTATGCGATCAACGGACAATACGAGACACCTACTTTTTTTGAAGTGCTGACGGAGGGAAATGACATTGCCTTACTATGTAGGGAGTACATTGCCACAGATACCAGAGGGATGAACAATAGCTGGGGAGCATACGGAATGAATCCTTTTTGGGGACCGCAGACTTACTCGGGATACCGCTTGGCGTTCAATTATTATTTTTTCAAAAATGGGCGTTTGGAGCGCTATAGCCTTAAGCGCAAAGACCTCTTTGCCATGCTTCCGGGATATGACGATGAGATCAACCTCTACATGAAAAAAAATCGTTTGGAGCATGATAAGCGGGGCGATTTGCTTAGAATTACCGCGTATTACAATGATTTGCAGAATTAACATCCCATTGAATGATAGTGGGATTACCTCTCGATATTCAATAATCCCCAAAAAAGAGTGGGCTTGATAGGATAGGGACTGAAGCTTGTCGAACATGTGCCGATCAAGATTTAGCCCAATTCAATCAATGAAGTTGCCTGAAAAAGAAAAGTGACAAAATGGGGTATAGCATGTTGAAATAGTTTCGTTTCAGAGATTATAAGCGAAATGAGCCGGGAATTTTTACCCTTTTTTGTAAATAAGCGCTAATTCAAGCATGAGAGAATCCTTAAAAAAAGCAGTATTTACCCTGAATTTGCTGTTTGTGGGTGCGCTCTCTTTGCTTGCGCAAAATCATTTTCCCTCCCAAATGTGGTACAAAGGCAATATCTATGGCATAGATGGGCAGACTTATGCAGGCTTGGTAAAATATGATCTGGAAAACAATTTGGTTCAGTTACGAACGGAGACCATTTCTACCTTTACAGCCTCCAATGTCAGTCATTTTGAAATTCATAACGAAACAAATGATGGGCTAAGAAGTTTTTATAGTCTTCCTTATAGTCTAAATGGCGATAGTGAAACGCCGGTTTTCTTTGAGGTTCTCACTGAGGGCGGTGAAATCGCGCTTTTGTGCAGGGAATATATCGAGACTAATTACAGAAATACGGGGACAAAGGGGGTAATTGGAATGAATCCTTCAAATGAGTCTAAGACTATTATAGGATATCGACTTGCCTTCGATTATTACTTTTTCAAAGACAATGAAATCCAATGGTACAACCTCAATAAAAAAGATTTATTTGCCTTTTTGCCAGGCTACGAAGATGAGATCAGCCTCTACATGAAAAAAAACAGGTTGGATCATGATAAGCGGGGTGATTTGCTTAGAATTACCGCCTATTACAACGAATTGCACAACTGATTTTTATGCCAAAGCCGCTTATCCTCGTCTCCAATGATGATGGAATCACCTCAAAAGGTATTCTCACGCTCGTTTCTGTAATGAAAAAACTTGGGGAAGTGGTCGTGGTCGCTCCGGATAGCCCACAATCGGGCATGGGGCATGCGATCACGATCGGAGAGACGCTGAGACTTTACGAAGAGGAAATTTTCGAAGACGTGACGGCTTACAAGTCCAGCGGTACGCCGGCGGATTGTGTGAAACTCGCCAAGCATTATGTGCTTAAAGACCGAACGCCGGACCTGGTCGTGAGCGGGATCAACCACGGATCCAATACGTCCATTTCAGTACTGTATTCGGGTACCATGTCAGCCGCAATAGAGGGAGCCTTGGAAGGCCTGCCATCCATCGGCTTTAGCCTTTGCGATTTCTCTTCCAAAGCGGATTTTTCCCACGTGGAGGAATGGGTCGAAAAGATCGCGCGCCAAGTCTTGGAAAGAGGCATCCCCAAGGGAGTTGCGCTAAATGTGAACTTTCCCCCAAAGCGCAATGAAGACATCAAGGGGATAAAAATCTGCCGCCAAGCAGATGCCAAATGGCAGGAGGAATTCGCTGAGCGTTATGACCCTACGGGCCGAAAGTATTTTTGGATGGCCGGCAATTTTGTCAATTTCGACAAAGGAGAGGACAACGACGAATGGGCGATTGCCAACAATTATGTATCTATCGTGCCTTGCCAATACGACCTGACTGCCCACCATGCCATTACCCAGATCAACAAGGATTGGGATTGGGATAAACTTTAATATCGAGGCGTTTTTAGGCTGAAAAGTTCAGGACCGGTTTTTATGTTTCTGATTATCCTTATTTTGCAGCATAACCATATCAAATGCCGAATTGTGAGTCGTCCGATTCTACTCATTCTTGTTTTGCTGTTTGCCTTTCCAATCCTGGGCTCTACCCAAGGGGCAAATGTAGACAGCATCAAAGCGGTTTTGGCGACCAAGAAAGGGAAGGAGCGTCTCGACCTACTCAACCTGCTTGGGACTGAATTGAGAGAAATCTCCCAAAGTGAGGCTTTTTCCTATTCGATGGAGGCGGATTCACTAGCTGAAAAAATCGGTGATCCTTCGGGACAAAGCCGTGCATTGGAAAATATCGGCTGGATCTACTACCGCAGGGGCCAATGGCGGCAATCCTTTGAGTTTTCTGAAAAGGCCTATGACATAGCCATTCAAAACAATGATAAGCTACAGGCTGCGCGGCTGATGAACAATATGGGGGCGCTCTACTATGAGCAGCAGGATTACCAGATGGCCATCAATCAGTTTAAGAAAGGCTATGACTTGGCAACCCAAGTGCAGGATCTGTCCACACGAATCAGAAGCCTCAACAACGTCGCATTAAACTTTACCCAGATCGACCAACTTGACTCGGCACTGCTATACGCTAGACGTTCAATCAAAATGAACGAAGAAGCTGGCTCACCATATTTGACGTCTTTTGCCCACCGGGTGATTGGCGATGTGTATTTGGCTAAGGGTAACTACGATTCTGCGCAGCTATTGTACGAGAACTCGCTGGAAATGGCTCGTGAGCAGAATGTGAAATCCTTCGAGGCGGGTGTGCTACATCGGCTCGGCAACGCCCTCCTGCTGGATGGGAAACTTAAAGAGGCAGAAGAGCTGCTGCTTTATTCGGTTGAGTTCTGCGAGAAAAACGGCTTTTTGGATGAGTTATCGAAAAGCCACCGCCACTTGACAGGCCTGTACGAGAAGCAAGGGGACATTCAAAAGGCCTTTTTTCACCAGTCCCGGTACTTGGATCTCAACAACCAGCTGCAGAACCAGACTAACCGCGACCGGCTGGCTTTGTTGCAGAATATGTTTCAAAGCAATCTCAAGGAGTCGGAACTGGAATTGCTGAAGGCACAAAATGAAAATCAGGCCTACCGACTTGAGACCTCCCGAAGGTATATCATCTTCTTCGCCATTACTGCGGCCTTGATTGGCGTTTTGGTGGTGCGCATGTACTTCCTAAACAAGAATGTACGCATGATCAATTCGGATCTTTTGGCTCAACAGCGTAGGATCGAAGAGCAAAATCTCGTTTTGGAAAACCAGTCCGTTCAGTTGAAGGAAATGAACAATACCAAAAACAAGCTCTTTTCAATTCTAGGACACGACATGCGGGGCCCCATTGCTCAGGTCAAGTCCGTGGTGGATATGTTTCTGGCTGGGCATTTGGAAAAGGAGGAATTCGAAGAACTGCTACATGTGCTTAGTAGAGATATCGATTCCGTGAATTTCACCCTTAACAACACGTTGAAATGGTCCATGTCGCAGATGGAGGGATTTCATGTCCATCCGGCTCTTTTTGACCTCAGGGAAGTAGTTGACAATGCGCTCCAGCTGCTGCAGGCCTCTTTCAAGGAAAAAAAGCTTGCCGTTTTCAACCACATGGAACAGAAAGTCGAGGTATACGCCGATCAGGATCTGATTGATGTCGTGGTTAGAAATATTCTGAACAATGCGGCGAAATTTTCAAATTTCGAAGACTCCGTGACAATTTTTTCCGAACGGGATCCGGAGTGGGTGTATTGGTGTGTGCAAGATCAAGGGCTGGGGATGACGGAGGAACAGATCAATCTAATCCTTTCGGACTCCTACTCCCTGACTCGATCCCGACAGGGTACCAATAAGGAAAAAGGCTCCGGGCTTGGTCTTCAGCTCACCAAGGAGTTTATTAGAAAAAGCGGCGGTAAGATCTCCATCGAAAGCCATCCGGGCCATGGGACCAAGATCTGGGTCCAATTGCCAAGGACCGAGTCAAGCCTCAATGCTCAGGCCATCCGTGGCCAAGAAGAGGTCAAGGCTTAGTCGCGACTTCAGGATCCCGAGTTCCTGCATTGCCTCCATCGCGTTTTCCAGTTCGGATCTGGATATTTTGGCCGATGTACACCATCTGGTTTGATCCAGCCACTTTTCTACATCCGCTTGGTCGAGATGATAGAATGAAGCCAGTGTTCGGGACTTTTCCTCATTTTCCATCAATTCCGCGGAAAGGGCATAGACACGATCCCTTAGCTGAAAAATCAGGCTTCCAAATTCTTCCAGCGCCTTGTTCGAAGCAACCATCACAAAGCAGGGCCAAGGGCTGGGTATTTCGCCTATCCGCTTCATCGTACCGTTTTTGACCATGGGCGCCGTGGTATACTTTTCCCACAGAAAAATTCCCTCGTGGCCTGCGTCCATCGCGGCTTTTGCTCCGTCCATGTTGCCGACGATTTCAAAAGAAAGCTCGTCAGGATTCCATCTTTCCCGTTTGGCTAAGGCTAAGCCCATCAGATGAGATCCAGAGCCTAATCGGCTGACTAGCAATTTTTTCTCACCAACATCAGCTAGCGTGTGTATAGGAGAGTTTGCGCGTACGTGGATACCCCAAATCAGGGGGGTCGCGACGTGAAAGCCAATCATCTTGGAGGGATTTCCAGCCTCGAAATCTTTTAAGAAACTCTCGGTCAGAAGGATTGCGAGGTCGGATTCACCGTTTCTGAGCGCCAGGTTCATCTGCCCAGATCCCCTCGATTCGTCGATCCATTCGATTTTGACACCGTGGTCAGCCATAGGCTGTTCTTTTTCCAAAAGCCGAAAAGGGAAGTTAAAATGTTCGGGAACGCCTATGATGCGAAGAGTTTTCATGCTGTTGAGTTTGGGACAAAAATAGAAAAGCCGTCCAAGATGTAGACGGCTTTTGTGGTTTCTTGGAGTTTATCAGTCGTGGGTGGCACGTCGATCTGTGATCAGAAGGTTGGACAGTCCAGCCAGGATCAGGAGGGTCCCCGCAAGGAGCATGGTGTTGATCACGGCTTCGCCAAAGAGTAGCTTGTAGAGGAAATTGACTCCGCCCAGCGCCGCCACGATTTGGGGCAGTACGATGAACATGTTGAATATTCCCATGTATACGCCCATTTTCTTCGGCTCGACCGAGCCCGAAAGCATGGCGTAGGGCATCGATAATATACTCGCCCAGGCAATCCCGACAAGCCCAAAACAAAGATGTAACATCCAAGCTTCCGTGATGAAATAGATCAAAATGAATCCGATTCCACCCGAAATCAAACTGACGAGATGAAGTAGTTTTCGGTTGATTTTGATCCTGGATGCAACAAACGCAAGGATCAAGGCATAGAACATCGAGACTAGTCCGTAGGTGCCCAGATAAGTGCCGACGCTGTCGGCGGCATCATTATAGACAGCGGAAGTGGTGTCTGTGGCGCCAAAGACATGCGCAGTGATCGCCGGAGTGGCGAAACTCCACATGGTGAAAAAGGCGAACCAAGAAAAAAACTGTACCACTCCAAGCTGCTTCATCACCTTGGGCATTTCCGCGATATTCTTCAGGATTTCTCCAAATCCGGCTAGAAATCCCCTATTCAGCGATCTTTCTTTTTCAAATTCAGCCTGATCCTCCGGGGGATATTCCTCGGTCATCAATATGGTATAGAGTATGGAGGTGAAGAGCACAAACGCGCCGATTGCAAAGGCATATTTGACCGAATCCGGGACTACTCCGGGCTCCGCGGTGTTGGAAGCTCCAAGCCGGGTCATCAGCCAAGGGAGATTTGAGGCGACCCATGTTCCGATGCCGATGATCAGGGTCTGGACCACAAAGCCGTAGCTTCGCTGGGAATCGGGAAGTTTGTCAGCAACCAAAGCGCGGAAAGGCTCCATGGAGATATTGATCGAAGCATCCAAGATCCAAAGGGCTCCGGCGGCCATCCAGAGTGCGGAGGAGTATGGGGCGAAAAACAGCGCAATAGTACTCAGGACAGCGCCAACAAAGAAGAAAGGCTTCCGCCTGCCGAAACGCGGATGCCAAGTGCGGTCGCTCAGATGTCCCACGATCGGCTGCACAAGAAGTCCCGTAAGTGGGGCGGCTATCCAGAGAAAGGGAATGGCGTCCTTGTCAGCGCCTAGCGTCTGAAAGATCCTTGACATGAACCCGCCTTGCAAAGCGAATCCGAACTGGATTCCGAGAAATCCGAAACTCATGTTCCAGATTTGCCAGAAACTCAGGTTTCTTTTAGGTTGTTTCATTTAGGTTTTTCGGGTTGGAATTTTGGGAAAACGGCTTACTTGAGCCCCTTGACTTCAAATGACCCAGGCAGATGGGCGAAGTCCAGATAGGGTAGGTTCTTGATTTCGAAATAGGGGTGGTCCATTTCGGGAAGTGGGTCGAATTCGGTCAGTTTTCCCAGAAAGGAGAAGTTTTCCTGCGAAAGCGCTACGCTTTTTCCATCGATTTCCACACCGCTGCATGCAAAACCATGGAGATAGAGTCGGATTTTTTTAAAGTCGCTGGGATAGCTTCCCTCTGAGGCTTCAAAATGTAGGGATTTGGTCGTGGGATTGTAGCTGATTTTTCTTCGAAAATATTTACCGGATTGATAGTCGAAGCCCTCTCCCTCATCTTCGTAGTGGAAGTATGCGAAGGGAGAGCTTCCCTTGTAGAGGTGAATGCGAAGTGTGCCGTCATGGGCCTGCCCACTGTGTTCTACGTCGGACTGGGAAGTGAACAGCTGTCCGCCCTTGGCATAGACAGGCAGGTAGTTGAGCGGGCAGTCTTGGTAGATGGTCTGGTTGCCAGCGTGAATTTCATCAGAATATAGGTAATACCATTCACCTTCTGGCAGGTATACTTTGGTGATGGATTTGGTGCTTTCCACCGGAGCTACCAGCAGGCAACCACAGAATAGGTATTGGTTCTGGTAAGCCGAAAGATAAACATTTGGGTCATTGGGATATCGCAGGGCCAGGCTTTCGCAAATCGGGAGACCGGAAATGCTGGCAAGGTGAAATTGACTATAAAGTGTGGGGATTAGCCTATATCTGATTTTCATATAGTTTCGGCTGATCTCCTCCACCTCCTCACCAAAAGCCCAAGGCTCGGCATCGTTGCTGTTGATCATGGAATGCGCCCGATAAAAAGGGGCAAATGCGCCGATGCTCATCCATCTCGCGAAAAGCGATTTGCTCGCCTCCCCAGCGAAACCTCCTACGTCGTATCCAGCGAAGGCGACACCGCTCATACCCAGGCTATTGACTAGGCGGATTCCTGCGAGCATGTGTTCCTCGGAAGCTACGTTGTCTCCAGTCCAGGCTGCAGCATAGCGTTGGATTCCTGAAAAACCCGCTCGGGTAAGCACGAAGGGCCGTTTTTTGGGGTTTTGCAAATGAGCTCCCTCCTGCGCGCTGCGTGCCATCTGCATGCCGTAGATGTTTCGGGCTTTGCGATGGGAGGATTTTTCACCGTCAAATTCAAACTCGATCAGATTAGGCGTAAACTGCCCCCAAGAGGCGGGCTCGTTCATGTCGGTCCAAAACCCGTCCACGCCAGCTTCGGTGTAAAACGCCATCTTTTCCGCCCACCAGCTTCTGGTTTCCGGTTTCGTAAAGTCGGGGAAGGCGCACCAGCCAGGCCAGACTTGGGCTTCATAAATCTCCCCGTCTGGATATTTTACAAAAAGATCATTTTTCAGTCCTTCCTCATAAGGGCCATAGCCTTTTTGGGTTTTGATACCGGGATCCATGATGACTACGACCTTGAACCCTTTTTCTTTCAGGCGGGCGATCATTGCTTTTGGATCGCTGAACTTTTCCCCATCAAAGGTAAATACCTTGTAGCTTTCCATGTGATGGATGTCTAGATAGATCACATCCGCAGGCATTTTTTTGTCCCGAAAAGTCTGCGCAAGAGTGTAAACCTCCGAGTCTGGATAGTAAGAATATCGACACTGTTGAAAGCCTAGGGCCCACTTGGGCGGAAGAGACATCCTTCCCGTCAGCCACGTGTAAGACCCAATTATTTCTGCTACAGTTGGTTGGTGGATAAAATAATAATCCATGTCGCCATCTTCGGCGCTGAAGTACACAAAGCGATTGGTAGAAGCGCCAAAATTGAACACGGTCTTGTGTGTGTTGTCAAAAAAGATCCCATACTGGCCTTTTTCGTGGATTCCCATGTAAAAAGGGATACTCATGTAGAGCGGATCATCGCCGATCCCGTAGGCAAAATAGTCTGTATTCCAATTGGTAAAGGCTCTGCCAGAACGGTCTAGATTGCCGGTTTTCTCGCCGAGCCCTATAAATTTCTCCTTGGGCTGAACCTGCTTGTAGGCAGTGACTTCGGTGCCTATCCAAGAGATACCCAGAGAATCGTCTGCATTTAGGAGATTGCCAGCAAGGTCAAAAAATGACATTGAAAGGGCCGTTAAGTCGATCTTCAGACGCAACTGTGAGGTGGTGAGTAGGATATGAGATTCCTGCGCTTCCAGCTTAAAGTCTGTATTCTCGGGCTGGTCGATGACCGAATAGGGGTTGGTTTCGAAGCCGTCGTGACGTCCTGCTTGAATCCGGATAATCCCTGCATCATAGACCGTGATCCTGAAATGGGCAGAGCTGCCCTTGCCTGTCAGGCCATCTACGGTTTGGCTCCATTCGCTGACCGCTCCAAACCCACAATATCGGGCAGAGTTGCGGGAAGATCTAGGGGAAGGACTGGGTGGGGTCATTAGCGCGTAAGGTCAGAAGTTGCGATGGATCCGCACTAAATTAGAGAGGAAACTCGAAATAACGAGGGGCCGTAAATTCCTTTTCATCACCCCTTTTCCTTGGAAAATACCCTGTCTGCAGTATTTGGGCTATTCAAACGTTTGCAGTACCCAAGTGATTTTTTTGACTAAAAGTGGATTTTAGCGCACAGAGGATTTCCGGGTGATTAACTCGGTGGCTAATACAGCGGACATTTCCGATTTTTCCGGATCAAATTTCTTTTCAATCCAGTCCAGCAATAGCTGTGTGGATTTTACCCCCATTTCAAAGCCGGGCTGGTAAACAGAGGAGAGCGTAGGATCAACCATGGAACAGAACTGCCAATTGCTGAACCCGACGATGCCCACTTCTGACGGGACTTGTAGTCCCGCTTCCTTGCAAGCCATCATGGCCCCTACTGCGGACATGTCGTTGTGTGCGAAAAATGCATCCGGCCTCTTCTTTGGGGAATGTAGGAGCTTTGACACGACCTGATGTGCCTCCGCATTCGTGCCCAAGGGACATGGAACGATCAGCGCTGGGTCTGGGGTGATGCCGGATTCTCTAAGAGCAGCTTGGTAGCCATCGGACCTTTCCCTGGAGATTTTCAAGTTTGGGGGACCGGCCAGGTGGACGATGTTGCGGTAGCCTTGTTCCACCAAATGCTTGGTGGCTTCGAAGGCTCCGCCAAAGTCGTCAACGGTGACGGTGATCGCTTTGGGGATTTCGGGAACGCGGTCAAAAAAGACGATGGGAAAGCCCTTGTCTATCAGGTTGCTGAAATGTTCAAAATCGGTGGTTTCCTTGGAGTAGCTGATCAATACACCGTCTATCTGGTTAGAAAGCATGGTGTTGATACTTGATTTTTCCCGGATGAGCTTTTCGTTGGTTTGGGTCAAGATCACATTATACCCCCTCGAAAAGGCTTCTTCTTCGATTCCGCTAATGACTGTCGAGAAAAAAAAGTGGACGACCTCCGGGATGATCACGCCGATGGTAAAAGATCGGCTATGGCGAAGGGAAAGCGCAATCGCATTTGGCCTATAGTTCAACTTTTCGGCCATAGCCTTCACTTTGCGTTTGGTTTCACTGTTGATTCCAGGATAGTTTTTGAGTGCCCTGGATACAGTAGACGCAGAGAGGTTGAGCTCCCTGGCAATGTCTTTAATGGTAGCTTGCTCGAGCTTCATGTGCGGCTAGTAGCTATATGGCTTTGGGTTTAAAGGCTATAATTTCAGCGTTCGGATCATCGAACTAAGAAATAGAAGCTGAGAAAGATGGTCAAAGTTCGGCAAAGTAGCAAGGTATAGAGGTGTCTCCACGGATGGAAAACCTGGTGGACACCAGTGGGGATGGGAAAACAAAGCGATTTTTTGTCTCACTTACAGTGTATTTTCATGACTAATCCTTTGGCAATAGGCCGGGTTGGATTTATATTCCGAAGTTTAACCTATCATCATCCAACCTTTAATCAGTTTTCCTTCCTTTTGTTTATGAAAAAAACAATACTCCTTCTTTCAGGTGTGCTTTTTTCCTTGCCAGGCTTGGGCCAAAACTTCGTCGGAGCCCAGATTGACAGTCGGATGGGCGTGCAGTCCTTGACGCTCAATCCCGCACTGGGGTCGCTATCCCGCACTAAACTTGACATCAATCTGATCTCTGCGTCCTCCTTTGTGGGGAGTGACTATCTATCGATCGACTTGAGCGATCTTGGAAGCCTTGTAGAGGGTTTCGATGTGGACGAAGGCCTTGATACAAATCCCCTTCCTGATAACAACTTTTTCGGAAACGTCGACGTAGTTGGTCCCTCTATGCTCATGAGACTTAACGAGATGAGTGTGGTATCCCTAACCACCCGCGCCCGGGGTTTTTTCAACTTGAACAATGTAGATGGAGACTTTTACGAGCTGGTAACCAATCCGGAGACAGGCTTGGTGGACTTCAACGCGGAGATGGAGGATTTGTCCGGGATTGGACATGTCTGGGGGGAAATAGGCTTGGGTTATTCCCGCCTTCTGGTGGATAGGGCGACACACAGTTTCAGCGCTGGAGTGAATATGAAGCTCCTCTTGGGAGCTGGAGGAGTATTTGGCGACAGTCCTCTCCTCAGCGCGGACTTCAACTCTTCGAATGACATGGTGACTACGGGTGGCACCTTGGACTACGGATATTCCGTAGGCTTTGACTCGGAGGACATCGGTTTTTCAGAGATCCAGCCGGGTTTTGCGGTAGACCTGGGATTCATTTATGAACTCAAGGGGAATACCGTAGGGGACGACTACAAGCTCCGCGCTGGGGTGTCCGTTTTGGATATCGGCTCGGTGAAATATCATGACGGCTATCGTATCAACTATACTATGGACGCTACCATTCCGGCGAGTGAGTTTGAGGAAAAGGATTTCCAGGAGGTGCTGGAAGACAACTTCTCTGGGACTGAGAGGCCTTTTGAAGGGCAACTGGGTTTGCCCACTTCTCTACAGCTCTTTGTAGACTACGGGATAAACCATCGTTTATACCTAAGCGCACAGGCAGGGCTGGCCTTGAGTAAGGACGGCGACATTCCTGTGAGTCGTGTGATCAACACTACCACGATCACTCCTCGACTGGAGATGCGCTGGCTGAGTGTGTACAGTCCGATCAGTTGGAGGCAGTATGACTCCATTCCTTCTTGGGGTTTGGGACTGAGAATGGGTCCAGTGCTCGTAGGTTCCGGCTCTATTTTAACCAATGCGCTTTCCAAAAAATCCAGAACCACAGACGTCTATGCGGCAATCAAACTGCCTATCTACGGCAAGGACAAGGGTTACTAGGGAACAGCCCAACGTTGAAGCTTGAAATGAAACAATCGAAAATGTGCTGTCTCTCAAGACAAATTGATAGAGTTTTATTCCTAAGGCTTACTCCCTCCAATATGCTTCGAGAATACATATAAGATGCAAAATCACCCCCGGAACAATCAACAGAAAATAGCCGGCGATCACAACGACAAACCAGATCAATCCCTGTAGTTTTTTGCCTCTGCGAAACTGACCCCAACCAGGAATCAGGAAACTTAAAAATGCAGCAGTACCCGGGTCGATTGTGGAGGCATGTGTCATCTGGCTAATGTCTATGAGTGAGGACTCCTTAAGTTAAGATTTAATGTGCAAATCTCAGCCTCCGTGTTCCAATAAATAGGCTTCAAGCTTGTCGAAGGTGCCTTTGAAGCCCTGCTTCATATTCTCATGATTTTGGAAAAAAAGTTCCTGGGAAGCGTCCGAAGCCTGATGGGGATAGGAGGAAAGCTTGAGTCGGCAGCCCTTTCCGTCGGGAGTGAACGTGTATTCGGTCCACATTTCCAGTGGCCAGTCGGCGCCAAAAGGAACTTCCGGCGCCTGGACGGTCTCGCCTTCGGAATTGGAAAAGGCGTTCAGCAAGACGATCCGATGCGGTTTTTCGATTTCGAGGTAAGTGAATTTGCCCCACATCTCGAAGCCGTTCCCAGCCTTAAGCACATAATGGAATATTCCATTTGAACGGAAATCAAAGCTTTTGATCTCCATGTCCATGCCTTTTGGCCCCCACCAGTTGACCAGATGTTCTTTGGTAGAAAACATTTCAAAAACCTGATCGGGTGATGCGTGAAGTGTTTGGGTGATTTCGAGGGCTGGATGCATGGGAGTTTTGGTTAAAGTCTTTTCTTAGACGCTATTGTTTTCGACCAGTCGTTGGATATCTGTTTAAGAGCCTCCGACTCTCCTCATGGCGACAGCTCTGTCGCCCTGTGCGGATTTCAGGGATGCGTAAAACTGCTCATTGTCCCTCGCAGTGATCGATCTTTTTCCCATCCAAACTCAAATATTCCGCCATGCAGTCCGCGGTCATGCAGGAGTGGATGGGGAGGATGCCCAGCAGATCGCCGACTTTCACTCTTTCCAAAAGCGCATCGGAAGCCCTGATGATGCCATGTTCTTGGGAAATGCTTTTCAAGTAGGAGCGGTCGAAAGGAATGCTCCAGCCACTTTCATCCAAAAAAACCACTTCGCCAAAGTTCTTATTGCCCTCACCGTCTACAAGTACGTCTTTGGCGAGATGGACGCCGCCTCCGTGAACGAGGATCTCCTTTCGCTCTCGGTTGATGTCCACGACCGGAACCGCCAGGCAGACCGAGATGTCGGCCTTTGTACAGCTTCCCAATTCTGCCTGCATGAGGTCAAAAAACACGAAGTTTCCAGGACCTATCTCATCCACGTCACCAAAATCCTCCGTCACGGAACATCCAGGTGTATCCCCGACTCGCGTCACCAAATCCGGGTACTCGGACTGGTATTTCATCTTCAGCATGTGGAGAGCCTGTCGGCTTTGTTCATAGATCCCTGCTTTGTCCGGTGTATAGTATGTGTGTCCGGGATGGAGGTAGAAGCCTCTAAACCTAAGCTTGTCAGACTGGGCAGCGGTGTGAAGTATCTCCTCGATGGTGCCAAAGTCCGAGACATGCACGCCAGTCCTCCCATAGCCCGCGTCGATTTCTATGAAAAAGCCGACCGGATTGCTGAGTCCGTCCACCAGTTTTTGCGTGGTGACCGGGTTGACGAGCTGTACAGAAAGAGACTGGGAAGCGGCGAGGCGATTGAGCTTTGGAGTTTCGAGGGGATTGAAGGGGAAAGCGATATGTATATTGTCCCAGCCCTGTCCGCAGAGGTACTCTGCCATCTTGATCGAAGATGCGGTGACTTCCCGGATTCCGTACTCTTTGGCCCAGTTTCCGATTTCGCGGGATTGCGCCGTTTTCCAGTGTGGAACTAGTTTTTTGCCGTGGCGCTGGGCTTTGTCGGCCATTCGTTTGATGTTGGCTCGGGTGATGGATTCGTTGATTAAAAGAGTAGGGGAAGTGATCTGATCAAGGTAGGACATGTCGCGTCTTTTATTTTTTTCTAAAAGTAAAAAGTAAGTGTCAACTAGCAAGACGTAACTGTCAAGAGTCCTAAGCTACCTAGCTGCTTGATTTCAAAAAGTTCTTCTTTGTTTGGACAGGGAAGATTCTTTGGAAGAGCAATTGAGACTGTTCAATTAAGTGTGTCTGCTAAATTCACACAAGATGAAGAAAAACC
>CAZTJM010000056.1:0-4277 GCA_964613865.1 uncultured Limnohabitans sp.
CAGTCAGGAATAGAGACTGTCCTTTTTTTTTGCTGAAAATCAGTCTTTTTGGAAAATATTTTGGAGCCGTTGTGATTTTACTCCCACAGAAAAGACTAATAGTACAAAATCAATTCAATGAACAAGGAGGAAGAGTTTGTAAGGCTTATCCAAACCCACCAGGGCCTGATCTATAAGATCACGACCATCTATACCCGCGACAGGGAGGAGCGGGAGGATCTGTACCAAGAGATTGTGTACCAAACCTGGAAGTCCTTTGACTACTTCAAAAAGAATTCAAAACCGAGTACCTGGCTCTACCGGGTCGGAATGAATACCGCCATTACCCATCTGAACAAGCGTAAGAAGCATCCAAACGGCGTGTCGATTTCGGACACGAAACTGGATTTTGCCGAAGAGCTGGACTCCGGAGAAGAAGAAAAAATGGAGCAACTCTATTCTGAAATCCGAAAACTAAACCTGCTCGACCGAGGGATTGTGTTTCTTTTTCTCGAAGGAAACTCCCATGAAGAGATTGCGGAAGTGACCGGAATAAGCGTGAGCAATGTGGGTACGAGAATGTCCAGAATCCGTGAGAAACTAAGAAAAGGTGTGAAAATAGCTTGAAAATCTATTGATATGGAACTAGAAGAAATGAAATCGCTTTGGCAAAACCTGAGTATTCAGGTAGCAAATCAGGAAAAAATTCAAAAGGAACTCCTGATGGAAATGACAAGGAACAAATTCAAAAGAAAGATCGACGGAATCCGGATCCCGGAGCTGCTGGGAACCTTGATCGCCATGGGTTATGCTGCCTACCTAATTTTCAATTTCGGGAAATTGAATTTCTGGTTCACCCAGGTGTTTGCGAGCTTCAATATCCTGTTTTTTATCGTGCTTCCTATGGCGAGCATCGCGACCCTGTATCAGATCAGGTCCTTGAAAATCAATCATCTTGCTACCACGGAGATGCTTGGGGAATTCCACCGGGCAAAGCGCAATTTTTGGAACGTACAAAAGCTGGCGGCCTGGTTGTCTTCGATTGTGATTTTGACGCTTTTTCCGACTTTGGGAGATATTCAGGGCAAGTTGGACCGCTTCCTGCAGCCGGAGTTTTGGATGATTTATGTTCCGCTTGGACTCGCGTTTATTTTCTTTTTCTCCAGATATGTGATGAGCAAATACCGAAGAATCATGCAGCAGTCGGAGGATATTCTACAGGACCTGTAAGTAGGTACTTTGATTTTCGGTTGATTTAATGATTGTGGTGGGACTCTTGAGGAAATATCGCCCAGGCATGTAAGTTCTGGGGAAATGCGCGGGTGTAGCTCAGTTGATAGTCTACCTCGGCGGATTCCAAGCTGGAGGTTCCAGATTTTTTGGGACAGGCAGCGAGACCAAGACTCATTACCCGCTCCAAATGAAAAAGATAAGACTTCCGAACCGGAGGTCTTATTTGCTTTCTGGATACATGCCGAGTTCCCGACACATCCGGAGTACTTGCAAGTCACCAAAACCATACTCTGGTACCCGCTTGTGAAACTCCCTGAACACCGTTTCAAAGTCGACTTCACCCAGTTCTTCCCGAATCTTCATCAGAGTCGCTTTGGGCTTCCCGGGATAGTCGCCCATGGGCATCATGTCACGCCAAGACTCCACAGCTGGCTTTAGAAAGGGAAACCTTTCGATAAAAAGATCGGCGATTTTGAGGGCTTCGAAGACGTCCTTTTGTTGGAAATGAATCCACAGGTCGCCCAGCACGGCACGCTCGCGCTGGCTGAGTTTTTTGGCTTTTTTCTCATAGACCTCGATGAGTTCTTTCTTGCCCAAGACCGAAAAATGATAGGGGGAATCGGGGTAGGGAAGCACCAGGTTCACCTCCGCGGGATGGTTTTTCAGGTAGTTGAAAACAAACCAGAGATTGACCTGGCAAAAAAGATCCTCCTCAAACCAGCAGTATATCTGGCTGTCCGCTGGAATGGATTTGATCCTGAGGATTTCCTCATAGGAATAGGTACGGTAGTCGTTTTGGAAGTCTGCCGTATAGCTTTGGGTGATAAACGCCTCGCGGAGCTTCCAGAGCTCCTGTCCCTCATCGGGCAGAACGGGACCGTCGACTAGGCATTCCCGAAAAGAAATCCGCTCACCAGGAATTTCACTGGGAAATTGGGATAACAAGGCATCCCCGTTCAGAATATGGTAGATCATGAACTTGGATATTTGGCTTTCATTGCGGAATAGGCAAGGTCAATTAGTTCCCGGAGTACAGGTTCGTTGAGGTCGGAGAGCTTGTTGGCATAGATGCAGGCCACACTTTTTTTGTATTTGCCCAATTTGCTCAGGAGTGGTTTGGCATCCTGTTCAAAACAGCCTAAGAGGTAAAGGGAAATAGCGGCCTTTCTTGGTGAGAAACCGACGATAGGAGCGTCCCCTTCATGACCGGAGTCATACTTGTAGTGGTAGGAGCCAAATCCTATGATAGAAGGACCCCACATCACGGCTGGCTCGCCGGTGATTTCTTCCATCATTTTCCTCAGAGTAAAAGCATCTTCGCGTTTTTTTGGGCTTTCTACCGCGTTGATAAAATCTTCGACCGAGGCGTCGGTGGGTTTGGTTTTGTTTTCGGCCATGGCTATTCCTGATAAAGTTCGATCGGCAAACCGTCCGGATCGGAGAAGAAGGTAAACTGCTTTCCCGTGTGTTCGTCAACCCGAACCGGCTCTGCCTGAATTCCTAATTTAATCAAATCTTCGACTGCTTTGCCAATGTCTTGAACTCCAAAAGCCAAATGCCTCAGGCCGCAGGCTTCCGGTCGGGAAACTCTCGCCGGGGGATTGGGAAAGGAGAAAAGCTCGATCAGGTATTGGCCGTTTAGCGCCAGATCAAGCTTGTAGGAGTCCCTTTCTGCCCGATAGACTTCCTGAATCACTTCAAGACCCAGAATCTCCGTATAAAATCGCTTCGATCGCTCATAGTCCGAACAGATGATCGCGAGGTGGTGGAGGGAATTGAGTATCAAATTTTTAGAATTTAAAAATTGGAACATTGAAAGATTGGAAAATTTGACCACAGTCCACTGACGACAGTCAACCGCAGTTTGGCAGTGGACCGTGGTCGGTTGACCGTTGACCCATCTAATCCATCAGGTGCTTTTTCAGGAAGTCCGCAGTCAGATCTCCAACTCGAATCATATTTTCCCATTTCATCCAATGATGGGTATCTCCGGGAATCAGGACTGCCTCGTAGGGCATTCCAAGTTCCTCGAATCTTCGAATCAAATTGGTCGTTTGACTTACTTCTACATTCCGGTCATCATCAGAATGGATAAAGAGCACTGGACTTTTCCAGGTCGCTAAGTCGGCGATGGGGGAAGATCTCCAGGCAATTTCCTTGGCTTTTTCGTAGTCCGGCGCAGTCTCATATCCTTCGGGCAGATCATACCGTCCGTCTAAGTCGTGCACACCGTGGATATCCACGCCGACTTTGAACAGGTCCGAGTCCCTCGCCAAAGCCAAGGCAGTCAGATAGCCGCCGTAGCTGCCGCCATATACGCCGATCCTGTCCGCGTCAACTTGTTCCAAAGCCGCCAAATATTCTCCTCCAGCCTTGATGTCTTGATACTCGACTGCACCTTGATAGTATCCATAAGCCGGCCGGTGAAATTCGTAGCCATAGCCAATTCCCAAGCGATAATTGACCGAAAGAACCACAAATCCGAGCTCTGCTAGATATTGGTTGTAAGCGTAGGTGTTGGAATAATAGTCCATGTAGCTCCAACCTAGCAACATCTGCCGCTGGGGCCCGCCATGGATGAAGACCACTCCGGGTTTCTTGGCCGATCCTCCGGCTTTCTCGAAAAGCTGTCCATACACCGTCGTGCCGTCGGGGGCTTTGAAACTGACTTGCTTCGGGATTACCAGTCTGCTTTGTGGGAAGTCGTTTGGAATGGATGATTCCTGAAGGAGCTTGGTTTGCTGCCCGTCTTTGATCGCTACTAAATGGGAACGTTGGGGCGTGGCAGAGAAGTAGGCCAGTTTGTTTCCTCCTCCCAAGCCCACAGGATAGGCTTCGATGCCGTTTCCGGAAGTTTCCCAAGTCAGGCTTTTGGTCTTCAAGTCAATTTTCCCGATGTGTCTTCTGTCTAGATCCTCTTTCTCTGAACCGGTATTGGCAGAGAAAAGGACTTGATTTCCCTGTTGACTGAGTTTGATTTGCTCGACCATGTATTCCCCAGGGGTGAGGGATTGGAGATTTTTGCCGGAAATGTCCAAGGCAAAAAGGTGCTGCCAGCCTTCGTG
>CAZTJM010000056.1:4377-26611 GCA_964613865.1 uncultured Limnohabitans sp.
ATTTCCTGCCCGTCGTCTTCGTTGAATTGGGTCATTTTCACCGGAGTGAAATCAGGGCCCTCGGCAAAGTACACGTTTCGTTTTCCCTGTTCATTCATCGCCCAGGCGATCTTTTCCCCGACAGGAGAGGAGGTTAGTTCCGAGGGAAAGCTAAATTTCCCGACCTGCTCCATGGTGAAGGATTGGGAGAAAAGTAGCGGAGAGACCAAGTGAAAAGTGAACAGGAAAATGAAGATTCGTTTCATAGTTTTAATATCGGTCGTGGATGAAGTAGAGTACCTTCTGAAGTTCGGTTTTCAATTCACTGGACGGAATCGCGTAATTGTTCATCATGCAGGAAAAATGCAGGATTTTTCCGCTCTTGGTGAGGAGATACCCGCTGAGCGAGTTGGCCATGCTGAGAGAGCCGGTTTTCGCGTAGATGTACGGAGGCTGCCCTGGATCGGCAGCATACCAGTTTTGGATGGTGCCGGATTCTCCTCCTGCTGGGAAATAGGCTTTGATTTTTTCCAGCGGCACCTCTTGGCGTATTTTTCCCAACAGTGCAATGATCGACCTCGGCGTGAACATATTTTGGGCGGAAAGCCCAGAGCCATCGACCCATCGGGGCTCGTCGGGGAGATCGGCTAGGAGATTTTCTTTGGAGTAAGCAATCGCCTCCGAGATGTCCAGCTTGTTGGTCAGCTGATCCGATACCAAAAACATCAGTTGCTCGGCCAGGAAATTGTCAGAGATCTTCATCATCTGGGCGTAGATGCTGTCGGCTGGAGCAGTCAAGAGTTTTTTCGGCTCCTCTTCGAAGTAGCTTTTGTTTGAAATCATTATAATCGACTTTCCTGTTGCTTCTTCCAGCATCGTTTTGGTGAGGGCGGGAGAGGTGATGAAAGGGATGTCGGTTTCAAACTCTTCGTTTTTTGCTTCTGGCTTGAAGGCAAATGGAAATTTGTTTTCTTGGTGTACTCTGGTGAAGGAATAGGGCCTGGAGCTTACCTCGTCGGACATTTCCATCGCTGACTTGAACCGCTCGGGATACACGGTAAAAGCAGCATCCCCTTTTTTCTTTTTAAATCGGACGATATCCCCGTACACCGGCAAGGCCGAGCGCTCCGCGGCATAATAATAGGGATACCAGTTCCAAGACCAGCCCGGTCCATAGGCGTCCACTTGGTCAAAGTTGTCCAGCAAAAAGAGCTTTTTATTGGAAGCTTTCAGAAAGTCTATGGCTGTTTGGTCTCGCAAGTCCGGGTGAAGCAAGCTTGGGTCGCCCGTGCCCCAAAAGATGAGGGAGTCGCCTCTTTCCAAGTAGTTTAGCCCGTTGACCAAGCTGTCACCCAAAATGGAGTAGGCCGTGTAGAAGGTGAAAATCTTCGTGTTGGAAGCGGGAATGAAATACTTGTCCGAGTTGATTTCAACCAAGGTTTTGCCCTTTTCAGGATCTTGGAGCATGAAGCCTAGGTGGCCTTTGTCAAAGACCTCGGACTTTTTGAAGGAGGAGTTGATTTTGTGTACCGTGCAGGAGCTTAGCGCAAGGAGGGCGGCGAATAGAATTCTTTTCATTTCGGAAAATAAAAAAAGTCTCCTGCAATACTGCAGGAGACTTGATGAGAGGAGGGATTCTTTACTGATCCCACCAGATTCTGTCCAATAGCGTGACCTGGGGAACATTGTTGCCATTTCGGCTGACCTCACTGTCCGGATAGGCCAATCGCCTGATGAACTCCCCATTTAGATTGGGGTTCAGATTTTCAGGCAGGGTCATATCCTTGTAGGCATAGTCAAAGCGACGGGCATCATTCCAAGTCTCGGGGTGCAGAAACATCGCTACGAATTTTTCCTTCATGACCAGATCCAAAGTCAATGCATCGGCGCCCACGCTCACGGATGGATCGGCCAGATAAGCTGCTTTAGCAGCGTCTTCCACTTCGAGCATATCCATGTGAGCTTCGATCCCGGCAAGGTAAGCAGCATAAGCCCTTGCTTTGTCTGAAGCCAGAGCAGCTTCGGCTTCGATAAATTTCAACTCAGCATAAGTGGCAATCATAATTGGCGAAGTTTCGCTGGTATAGTATTGGCCGGGGATCAGGGTAGATCGGGCTCCTTGCTCCGGCGCATCGCCCCTTCCAGCTCCATTGACCGTACCCACGAATTCACCGTCTTTGGTGGTGCCTACCATCAAAGGAAGTCTTGGATCGAAGGCCGGATAAGACGTTCCGTCCAATGCCTGGATAAATTGTTCTGATATCCATCCCCCCAACAGCAAGCTGGCGTTGTTTATCGCTACTTGAGCCCAGGGATTAAAGGCTTCTTCGAAGAAAAAGACTTTGGCATCATCGTCATTGGAAGAGAATCCGCCATCAAGCGCGGCCAACACTTCCGTGGCACTGTATCCCTGTTCATGAATCATAAATCGCGCCTTGAGCGAATGGGCAAATTTTGACCATTTCTCAATATCTCCTGAGTAGATAAAGTCGTCACCGCCGATTGTAATGGTGCTTTCTTTTTGAAGGTTTGCGATACCCTGATCCAAGAGGTTCAAGATTTGGCCATAGAGCTGCTGATCGTCATCATAGGCCGGTGTCACGGTCTCGAATGTGAAGCTTTCAGAGAAAGGAACATCACCAAAGAAGTCTACGGTCATCCCCAGGTTAAGGGCCATGAGGATTTGAGCCACGCCGAGATAGTGGTTTGCACCCGACTCGGTAGACTTGTCCATGATCACGGTCAAATCAGTCATGACATTGTAGAAATTGAACCAGGTACCGCTGAAGTCCAGCGGATCCATGGTGTCCGAAGAGCTGGCGGGGTTTGGCGAGGCCAGATATTGGACATAGTTGCTGGTCGCACTGCCGGCCCGGTAGATATTGCGGGCGGTTTCCAGGGTGCTGTTGGTCAATAGCCCCGTGACGGGTGCGTCCTCGGGATTGTTGGGGTTTTCGTTGACGTCCAAAAATGATTCACAGGCTGAGGCCAATAGAACCACCAATGCGCCAATCACTACGGTAAGTTTATTTCTAAATTTCATCGTTTTGCGGTTTTAAAGGTTTATAGGCCAAGGTTTAAAGTCACGAAGTAGCTCTGTACACCGGGGAACCCAAGTCCCGTAAATCCGATTGCATTTCCTCCTGCTCCCGCGGAAAAGGATTCAGGATCAAATCCGTCCCATGGGGTGGAAAGAATGATGTTGTTGGCCGCCAGCGAGATCCTCGCCGTACGGAAGGGAGTCTTTTCCAGGGCATTTGGCTGAAGACTGTAGGCGAGGGTGATGTTGCGCAGTTTTAGGAAGGAAGCATCTCCAACAAAGTTTTCTGATGTGGTTCTATGGTGATTTCTCCAATATCCTGCGCCATAATTCACGCCGTCTGGACCGACACCCTGACCCAACCATACTTCCTTGGTATTCTGGGACCCATCTGCGAGTACTCCCTCAAATACGCGTGTGTCATTTCTGGCCAAGGAAGCTGATCCCTTGCCGAATGCTGAGATGAAGTTTGCAAACTGATTATACTGCTCCAATCCAGTGCGGAAGTCGATCAGGAAGGAGAATTCGAGCCCTTTGTAAGAGAAGTTGTTTCTCAGGCCTCCGAAGAATTTTGGCACCGCATTTCCCAGAACGAGCTGTGTTCCGGTGCGTACGGGGAAGCCATTGGCGCCGATCAGCATCGGCAAGCTGCGGTCTAGGACATCGGATTCGGGATTGGCGCCTGGACGGGTGTAGCTGCTGCCGTAGATGTTGCCGTAGGCCTGTCCCTCCTTCAGGATCATGGTCACCGTACTTCCCACATACCCAAATTGCGATCCCACCACGATCTGGTCAATGCCTTCGCGGATCTCCTTGATTTCGTTTTTGTTGGTCGTGAGGTTTGCCGTCACATCCCAGCGGAAGTCGCCTTTCTCGATAGGCGTGCCTCCCAAGACAATTTCCCAGCCACGGTTTTCGATTTCACCCGCATTGGTGATGTAAGAGGAAAAGCCCGTGGCGTCGGAGATAGGTACGGGAATGATCTGGTCTTTGGCGTTGGACTTGTAGTAGGTGACATCCAAGTTGAGGCGATTGTTGAAAAAGGCCAACTGGGTGCCGAATTCCAAGGACTGAGTAGTCTCCGGCTTAAGGTTTGGATCTCCAAAGGTTGAATTTCTGGAGAAACCCACCTGTCCGTCCAGCGGATAGCCGTCAGGTGACACAAAGGTAGCTCCGAGGATGTGCGGGCTGGTATCCTTGCCCACTTCCGCGACCGAGGCCCTTATTTTTCCAAAGGTCCACCAGTTCGGAAGGCTGAAGTTTTCGCTGAAAACATAGCCAACGTTCACGGAGGGGTAAAAGAAGGAGTTGTTGTCTTTGGGAAGGGTGGAGGAGATGTCGTTTCTTCCCGTTACGTTGATGAACAGAAAGTTCTTATAGTCGACCATCAAGTCTCCGTAGAAGCCCACCAGTCGGCGTATGCTTTTGGATTGGGAGCCAAAGACCTGGGTGGTGTTTCCGATGTTATAAAATCCCGGGATCACAAAGTTGTTCCCAGAGAGTGCGATCATGTCGTACTTTCTCTCGAAGATGTCATTGCCGAGCCGAAGCTGCGTGTTCCAGTTTTCGTTCCATTGCTTTTTAAGCGTGATATAGAAGTTGGAGGTGAGGTCTCGGCTGTTGATTTTGGACTCTTCAATGGAACCTGTGCTACTAAGCGGCACTTCCCCGTCTATGCCCATCGGGCCAGGGGTGATCGCCTCGCGAGAGTCGGAATAGGTATCCATTCCCAGACGATAGGAGAGGGTGATCCAGTTGGCGGGACTGTAGTTGAAGTTCAGGTTACCGATGATACGATTGACATCGTCCTTGTAAGTGGAAAAACGGGCATCGTAAATGGGGTTGGTGTTTGTGCCCACCGAATTCATCGTACCGTCAGGATTGATGTAATCTCTCACATCGGCTGTCTCAGACCAGTACATCATCCGCTCCAAAAAGCGATCGTGTGGAACACGATTACCTCCCGAGTTGGTGTAATTCATAGAGGCAGTGAAGTTGAATTTTTCGCTGGCTGTGATGGTTCCGGAGAGTTTGGCGCTGGTTCGGTCCCATGTCGAGAAGGGGATGATGCCATTTTGGTCAAGTCTGCCAAAGGAGCCGTAGAATGTCGCTTTTTCGTTTCCGCCCGACACGCTCAAGCTGTTGTCAAACTGGATACCCGTATCAAAGGCATCGTTCCAGTTGTCTTGGTAGACGTAGGTTGGGTCGTTTTCTTCGGCGATATTTGCTCCCCATGCCGGCCAAAAGCTATTGTCGTCACGCACGCCTGAGAAGCCTTGTCCGTATTGATCTTGCAGCTCTGGCATTTTTGCAAGCTTATCAAAACCCAAGGAAGTGTTGAAGTCCACTCGGATCTCTCCTGCCTTGCCTTTTTTTGTGGTGATGATGACAGCTCCATTGGCGGCGCGGACTCCATAAAGGGCCGTAGCCGCGGCACCCTTCAGGACAGACATGGACTCTACATCATTTGGGTTGATGTCAGCAATCCGGTTGGACATACCGCGAGGAGTGCCGGATGATTCTACCGTGGAGTTGTCCACCGGCACACCATCTACGACGAAAAGGGGCTGGTTGTCTGCGGAAGGATCCAGAGAGTTGATACCCCTGATGATGATCCGAGCCGACTGTCCAGGAGCGCCCCCGGAATTGGTCACCTGCACACCGGCTACCTGGCCCTGAAGGGAATTGACCACGTTGGGCTGTCGTGTCTTGGTGATTTCCGCGGCGTCGATGTTTTGGGCGGCATAGCCTAGGGATTTCTTTTCTTGGGATATACCAAAAGCTGTCACGATCACTTCATCCAGCTGGGAGGTCTCGGCGGCTAGGGAGACGTTGATTGTAGTGCTGTTACCTACCGTCTGCGTTTTGTTTTGGTACCCGATAAAGGAGAAAACCAAGACCGCTTCCGGACCCGACACAGAGAGGGAATAATTCCCATCTATGTCGGACACTGTGCCGGTGTTCGTTCCTTGGATGAGAATGCTGACTCCCGGCAAGGGCAGTCCATCCTCAGTTGTAGTCACTTTTCCGCTGATTTGTCGTTGGGCCATTGCGGGAAAGGCCAACAAACAGACCATCAGAAAAAGCATGGTAAAGTAGCTTTTCATCATAGTAATAGTTGTTTAGTAAGAAATTAATCAATTGAAACGTCACTGTCATTTTAAGTCCACAAACAGGACTACACTCATGTAGAAAGTGCAGCTAGATACAAAAACAGGATTCCCCTTTGCGACGGCAAAGAGAGAAAGGCTGGCTGGAGTTTTCCTCCGGGTTGATTGGTTGACAGTTTTCAATTTAAGTCAATAATGAATTATATTCAAAAGAATCTAGGGATTATCCACTTATAGGTTCTTAATTTCTTAATTGTCAGCGTTTTTTGTTAGGGGTTACTGCTGATAGGCTGGCGAAAAAATGTGCATGTTTTCCAACAAAAAAGCCGCCCTTGTTGAAGGACGGCTTTGCATTGCTTTATGGGGGTGAGACTAATTTTTTACGATTGTCTCTGTGACTGTTTCGGTCTTTTTCCCGTCGATAATTTTCACTTCTTTTTTGATCTCGACTTTTTTGGCCACGACATCTGCTCCGTGTGTTCCCTCAGAGATGTGAGGAGCAATGACTAAAGCGACGATGGACATCAGTTTGATCAGAATGTTCATTGACGGACCAGAGGTGTCTTTGAAAGGATCGCCGACGGTATCTCCAGTTACAGAAGCTTTGTGAGGTTCAGATTTTTTGTAATAGATCTCGCCATTGATCTCAACTCCTTTTTCAAAAGATTTCTTGGCGTTGTCCCAAGCTCCGCCCGCATTGGATTGAAACATTCCCATCAACACACCGGAGACCGTGACGCCAGCCAGAAGACCTCCCAATACCTCGGGTCCAAACGCGAATCCTATGATAATTGGAGTGATCAGGGCAATGGCACCGGGGGCAATCATTTCTCGGATGGAAGCTTTGGTGGAGATCTCCACGCACTTCTCATATTCTGGTTTGGACTTGTATTCCATAATGCCGGGGATTTCCCTGAATTGGCGTCTAACCTCGTTCACCATATCCATCGCTGCACGGCCTACTGCTGCAATCGCCAAGGAAGAGAAGATGAACGGAATCATTCCGCCCACAAATAGGCCCGCCAATACGTCTGCTTTATAAATGTCAATCGCTGAAATTCCCGATATCCCGACGAATGCCGCAAATAGTGCGAGAGAAGTCAAAGCCGCCGAAGCGATCGCGAAGCCTTTTCCAGTCGCTGCTGTTGTGTTGCCAACTGCGTCAAGGATGTCGGTTCGCCCTCTGACTTCCTCTGGAAGCTGGCTCATCTCAGCGATCCCGCCCGCATTGTCAGCAATTGGCCCAAATGCATCAATTGCAAGCTGCATGGCAGTGGTCGCCATCATTCCCGCCGCGGCAATTGCCACCCCATAAAGGCCAGCAAACTCATAGGCTCCATAGATGCCTCCAGCCAAAACCAAGATCGGCAACACGGTGGATTCCATCCCAACGGAAAGCCCACCAATGATATTGGTTGCATGGCCGGTGGCGGATTGCCTTACGATGGAAAGTACTGGGCGCTTACCCATTGCGGTATAATATTCCGTGATGATGGACATCAAAGTGCCGACCACCAGTCCGAGGATGATGGCGTAGAATACGTCCATGCTGGTAAAGTCAACCCCTCTGATGGACAAAGTCTCTGGGAGCATGTGTTTTACCACAAAAAATGAAGCGATCGCGGTGAATACGATGGAAGACCAGTTGCCCATGTTCAGGGCTTTTTGCACGTCGCCCTTTTCATCTTTTACTGTGACGAAGGCCATTCCCATAATGGAAAACACGATTCCCAAGCCGGCCAAGACCATCGGAAGCAAAATCGGAGCGATGCCGCCAAAGGCATCTTCGGATATGATTTCCTGGCCCAATACCATGGTAGCTAGGATAGTGGCGACATAGGATCCAAACAAATCCGCACCCATACCTGCGACGTCTCCTACGTTGTCCCCCACATTATCGGCAATGGTGGCTGGGTTTCTGACATCGTCCTCTGGAATTCCTGCTTCTACTTTGCCCACTAGATCGGCTCCCACGTCGGCAGCTTTGGTGTATATCCCTCCGCCTACTCTGGCGAAAAGAGCGATGGACTCAGCACCCAAGGAGAATCCCGCCAACACTTCAAGCGCCTTTTCCATTTCGAGACCGTTGACGCCAGCGCCGACATTGACGACGTAGAATTGGTAGAAAACAATAAACAACGAGCCCAAGCCCAAAACCGCGAGCCCTGCGACTCCCAGACCCATGACGGATCCGCCTGTGAAGGATACTTTAAGCGCTTGCTTGAGACTTGTACGAGCTGCTTGGGTGGTTCGGACGTTGGCTTTGGTGGCGATTTTCATTCCGATATAGCCAGCCAAGGCTGACAAAAACGCGCCAATCAAAAAGGAAATGGCAATGACAGGACTTGAGGTCTCTACCAAAGTGCCAGACCAAGCCAGCAGGATACCGGCAATGATGGCAAAATAGGAAAGAACCTTCCATTCGGCTTTTAGAAATGCCATAGCCCCATCGGCGATATAGCCCGATAGCTCTACCATGTTTTTGTCCCCTGTGTCCTGTTTAGTGACCCAGGCAGATTTGACTGCCATTACCAGCAGGCCGATTAGTCCCAAAGCAGGGACTAAGTAAATCAGCGCTTGTTCCATAATTTATTCGGATTCTAATAAGGTTTACTGTTAATTAATTGGGCAAATATAGAATTTATACCCAATGCACCAAGCTGGATAAAAATCACTTTGGCCCGTCCCAAAAACTCGGGCACTTTGAATGTGTGGACCGATTTTATCAATCTTTGTGGATGGGTTTTGTGCAAATCAGGGTTTTGTGCGAGTATTATGAATTCCTTTTTTTCAATCAATCACCAGCTAGCTTCGCAAAATGCTGGGTAGTAAGGGATAAGGATAAATGTTAAATGAAATCTCTGTTTGAAACAAACCAAAATCTTTAGTCAATGGATATCTCAAAGGATGATTTTTTGTCAACGGATTCTTCCGTCTGGAAGGACTCCCCCACACTTTTGGCATTGTGGTTTGATGGGCACGGCGACTGGACATCGGCGCACGCCCAGGTAGATCAATTGTCGGGTAAGGCAGCGGCAAGAATACACGCCTACCTTCACCGGAAAGAAGGGGATCAATGGAATGCCGACTACTGGTATTCCAAATCGGGAGAGAAACGTCTCCAGCTCAGTCTCGATGAGGAATGGGAGGTTTTGGTCGAAAGGTTTTTGACCAGATGAAGCCAAGGGTTTTTAACTAAGCCAGTTGGTGAAAAGCTCTGGATATACTTAAAAAATACCCTATACAGGGTATTTTTTAGGAAGTTGTTGCGGGGTATTTTTGGGTAGATTAATTCACCAGAAATGAAATTCTTTTACCTCTCATCTACAGCAAACGCCAGCGGCAAATATGAAGTCCACGAAAAGGAGTGCGAGTTTATCCCGGGATCTCTCGATCGCGATTATTTGGGACCATTCAACAATGGACGTGAAGCCTTGCGAAAAGCAGTATCTCTAAAACCCCAGTCCGTTTGTTGCGAGTCTTGCTGTAAATCTCCAGTTAAAGCCATTTTTAGGACCGCGCCGGGTAAAGAATAAGCTCCAACTTTTGGAAACTGATTTGCCTGAAAATCAGACGGCTCGGACTTAGGCTAGGAAAATCGAACTCAAAGTCTTTTTTTAATTATTGAAAATTGTAATTTCGAAGCCCAAATCGGGGTGTGGCGCAGTCCGGTAGCGTACACGTCTGGGGGGCGTGTGGTCGCAGGTTCAAATCCTGTCACCCCGACAGATTCAAAAACCAAATTTTGCTAAAAGCCTGAAAATCAGATGATTTTCGGGCTTTTGTTTTTTTATCCATACCGGATTTAGGCATAAAAAGCCATAATAAATGAGACCTAAAAGGTGACCTATTTCAATTTTTAAATTTAGGTCGCAGAAAAGGGCCTAAACAAAAGAATATCAATTGGTTGAGTCTTTTTTCTTTTGGGGTTTTTTGACCTGTTTTGGGCAGGAAAAATGGAGATTCCTGCGACCTTTTTCTACACGATTTGAACCTAAATCCATTAAAACATGAGAAATTCAAATTCATTCGGAGTGCATTTCATCGTCAAACCAAACAAGATTTCAACCGATGGGATTCCAATTTATGCCCGTATATCCGTTGATTCACAGCGCGTTGAGGTGTCAATGAAAGTGAGGGTTGAGCCCGGGCAGTGGAACCACTCCCGTGGAATGGCCAAGGGTAACAAGGAGGAAATCCGGGAGTTGAATGCCTATCTTGAAAAGGTGAGGTCCACTATCACGGCAGATTATCAGGAACTCAGGCTGGCAAAGAAACACGTGACCGCCGAGACCCTAAAAAGCCGGTTTCTGGGGGAGGACAGACAGGATATGATGCTGTCGCAACTGCTGGAATACCACAATACCGAATTCAACGGGAAGCTTCGTCAGGGTACGCTGAAAAACTATATTACGACTGCAAGGTATCTGCAGAAGTTCGTCAAGAAAAAGTACAAGAGGGAAGACTACTGCGTCAGGGATATCGACTTTTCATTTGTTCAGGCATTTGAAATTTTCCTCAGGAGGCACCGTCCAACCGACCACCAGCGTCCAATGAACCAGAATGGGGTGATGAAGCACATGGAACGATTTCAGAAGCTGATGGGTCTGGCTAGGGACATGGAATGGATTTCCAAATCCCCCTTTGATCGTTACCGGCTTAAATTTGAAAAGGTTGAAATTGATTATTTGACGGAGTTTGAGTTGGAGCGGATAACTAGTAAGGTTTTTGCCAATGCCAGGCTTTCCTGGGTACAGGATATTTTTTTGTTTGCCTGCTATACGGGCCTCGCCTATACGGATCTTTCAGAACTGACGCCCTCAAGTGTGTACAAGGGTGTCGATGGTGAGCCCTGGCTATCCGGCAAGCGGAAGAAGACAAGCGAACCCTTTCATATCCCGCTATTGTATCCCGCCCTCAACCTGATCGAAAAATACCGGGATCACGAAAAATCAAAGGCGAAGGGGACTTTGCTCCCAGTTCCTTCCAACCAAAGATTGAATACGTACTTAAAGGAGATTGCGGACCTATGCGGGATTTCAAAAAACCTGACTTTTCATGTCGCCAGACATACCTTCGCAACCACCGTGACCCTGCTCAATGGTGTTCCCATTGAATCGGTTAGCAAGATGTTGGGGCACTCCAGGCTTTCCACAACCCAGGTATACGGGAGGGTAATCCAGAAAAAGCTGAGTCAAGATATGGCATCTTTGCGGGAGAAATTGGCACCCAAATCTATTCCGCCTGTTTTGAAAGCCATCTGAACCGACTTCGGAATTAATTAGAATCAAATCAAATGGAATGGTAATAACTGATTCGGTATATGGATTTTTGGACTTGGTTATTTCTGCGAGGAATCAATCTGGAAATGAACTTTTGGCTAGCAAAAAATATAGCCAGCCCCATTTAATTACAGACTCCAAAAGGGTGGAATTGGATTTTAGCAATTTGCGGTTTTACTGTTCTTGTATTTTCGAAAATGCAATGTGGTCAATGAACAACTGAAGAAAAAAGTGGATAAGCAAACAATTGGAATTCTGCTTGTAAAAACCCCAAGGACATTTATGAAATTGCTACCCGTAAAATAGGACTAGTCCTTTTTTTCATGGATCTGTGTCGGAAGCTTGCCCCTAGCCGCCAACATCGTAGTTGTTTCCCACGATATCGTTGAATGACTTTTCAAAAGCCTGCCCAAGCATAGTGTGATATTCCTTCGCAAAAAGCTTGTATGCAGTCAACGCAAGTCCCTTTTTTCCTGAATTGAACAGCGATTGGCATTTCAGGGTAATCGCTTCGTCATTTAGCGGGTCGAATTTCAGGATGCAATCAGAGATTGAGACTAGCACTTCTTGATCTTTTTCCTGTTTTACCAGCAGGAACAAGCCGTCGAGAATTGTTCCTGCCAATGCCGTTTTGAATTGGTCCATCCATTCATTCTGAATTCCCGGACAGATATCGCCTTTAGCCGTGTTGTTAAGCAGATGTTCGAGTTCAGCTCTTCCTATAGCCGTTCCGGATCTTATTTTATCCAAAACCAAAAGTGTGTCCTTCAGATCGGAGTGTATGGATTTCCCGTGCTCAATCTTCCAATAGGTATTATCATGAACCAATTGTATATCAGGCGCGATTTTTTCCAACAGAAGCCTCAGCTTACTGATGTTCACATTCCGGTTGTTTCTTGCATTGGTCAGCGATTTGTCTCCCCACAACAGTTCGGTCAGGCGGTCGGACGAAATTCCTTTTTTGTCGAAAATACCAGACAGGTAAATCAAGAGGAAAAGCTGTTTGAGGGTGGGCGTGAACTGGCCGGTGATATCCTTGCCACGAACATCAAAAATCTGAAATCCACCCATAAGGTTTAAGGAAGCGCTATCTCTGCTGATTTTGGGAGGCGAAGCAACCATTATCTCGTCAGAAACAGCGGGCTTTACCATTTCACCCGAAAGATCATCCTTTTGGGACAATTGCCTTTTTTTTCGATAAAGCAGCCAAACAAGACCAGAGAGAGTACCTACAAGCAATGCCCAAATCAATGACTTTTCATACCAGGAAAATTGGCTGCTTTCCATTTGGATAGCGTCTGAAACAAGAATTGGTGGAAAGGAGCGCTCATAGATTTCCAGTATGCTGTCCGTTCTTGTCAGGGCTACGAGCGTGGAGTTCTTGGAATTGTGAAATAGGCCCGCCCAGCTGTCCGTGTCCAAAAAATTGTAAGGAATGGAATCCTGATATTGGACAAAGCTATCTTCATGAATGCCTACTTTGACTAGATTGAGACTGGTGTTGTAGTTGGTGTTGTTGAAGATCAAGGTGAAAAAGGATTCGCCGTTTTCAGAAACAATCAGGTCGGCGACGGGAGTGAAGGGATGCTTCTCGACATTGATGTCGCGAAGCTTGGAAATATCCCCGTTTTCCAGATTCCAGGTATACAGATCGTAGTAGTATTGTGGATTGATCCCCTGTTTTCCGCTGGGGCTTCCATAGCCTCCGAAAATCAATGCTTTATTGTCGCTCAAACGCCCAGCGGCTGAAAGGTAGCGAGGAGTTATTTGAGCCGAGTAGTCCATTGAATCCCACTCTGACATGGTTTCAGACAATGTCCATTGGCTTGACTTGTAGTTGTAGTGCCCGTAGCCTCCAAATGTTTTGATCTTCTTAGCCGGGCTGAAAAGGAACTTGGAATGATGCCAAAGATCCGGTTCTGGGCAGGTATCCGGTGAGGCACTCCAAATGAGTGATTTCAAATCTAATTTGCTCACCAATGGAGAGTCGAAGGAGTATGACCAAATCTCATTGTCGTCGGCACTGTATACTAAATTGTTTTCCAGACAGGGATAGGGGTTTCCTCCATTGAAATATTGGGTAAATGAATTTCTACTTTCCGGCAAATAAACCATCATTCTATCCCTGGCTACCAAGAAAATCGTGTCCGCCGAAGGATTGCTGGTGATTCCGACAATTCCGGGAAACACAATTCGCTCAAGCTTTCTCCAATAAAGTTGCCGATCAATTTCCCAAACCGGGTACGAAACTTCGGCACGCGCGCCTTGTTTTTGGTCGTAAACAGATTCTTTGCCATGCTTTCCCAATTCCCAAAACCTAATCTCCCTATTGGCGTCTTTGATGGAAAGGTTCTTTACGGTCATGGGGCATACATCCGAATTGAGCATGTTGGGCACACTACTGGACCCAAAAACCATTTGGAATGTATCGAGTCTTTCGAGATTTTCAATTTTACCGGCCTTCTCGATACCATTGATGCTGAGGCTGATCTCCCTGCTTGATGGAATATAAGACAAGCGAATTTTGATCCAGGAGTTATATACGTCGCCTCCCAATTCCGCCCAAAAAAATGAGAATACTGCCTTTTCGCCTACTACTAGCCAGAAATTTTCCGATTCAGAGGCTAGGTTTGAGACCAGATCAATGGGGGTTTTTCCGTTGGCAAGAGTCTTGAAGATGTACCCATAGTAGCCGTCCCCCTGCCGGAACAATGCTTCGAATTCAATCACCAATTCATCTTTGATACGAATCGGATCATCAGGCGTGATATTGAGGGAGGTACGTTCATCCTGAATGACTTCATGGGATCTGAAAAACAGTCCCGAATGGGGGTTTTCTTGGGCGTCTACTGAGAAAGCCGCTAGAAGCAAGGATAGGATGACTGCGATAGACCTGGATAAATTCACTGATTTTTTTGAAGATGATTCTATATCCTTGACATGAAAGGAAACTTGACAATTCGGATTGAAACGAATACCTGACGTTTTTGATTTTGGATGACGGACTTGGAGCAAGAGTTTCTTGAGGCGGACAACTTTTGCTCGATCAATATTCATAAAAATGCTAGTTCAAATTAATGAATTATACAAGAGCGGAGCAATTCATTTGGACGTTGGCCTTTCCAACTGACCGCGAATGCACGCTTTCTGCTCTATTTTCACCAGTTTTTTTGATTGTTTCCGGATTTTTTTTGGGCGTTAAGTGAAAATTAACTCCAAATTAATCGCCTCAGCCTTCATTTCGGTAAGTTTTTAATTCTGTCATTAACTCTACCCAAAATGAAAACCTACAAAAACCGTATCCCCATACGGGGCTGCTTCTCCCGCAAGGAATTTAACAGTGATCTCGGTTTGATAGCCTCCCGAACCCCAGTCGAATTCTGATCTCCTAAGAAATTTCACAGTTGACGATCCGGTCGTTTCATAATCCGAAATGACCCGGGAAGACTCTGGCCATACGCACAACTAACCCAATAACGCCTATGAAAAAAAATCGAATTCAATTACCCAAAGCGGCCGAAACTTTTCGCTCGCATCCATCTCCAATCTTTTATTCAGTTCACACCTAATTTCATTTCTATATGAGAGACAACTTACAGCTTTTATCAAAGACCCTGCTTGGCTGCCTGATGGGGATAGCCATTTGCTTGGTCTATCCCCTCCGGGGACACGCACAGACGGGGCAAGCCCGGGAAGTCACCGGAATAGTAATTGACGGAAATCAGCAGCCTTTACCCGGTGTGACCGTGATCCTTCAGGGAACCACGACAGGAACTGTATCCGATATCGACGGCAGTTTCAAAATCCTTATTCCCGAGTCCGGTGCTGTTTTGGGATTCAGTTTCATCGGCTACAAGACCCAAACAGTGTCGGTTGGAAACCAGTCTTCGCTTTCGGTGATTATGTCGGAGGATATTTCCGGTTTGGAAGAGGTGGTCGTCATCGGCTATGGTACCCAGAAAAAAGAGTCCTTGACCAGTGCCATAAGTCAAATCGATTCCAAGGATATCCAGACATCCACCAGCGCCAGTCTTTCCCAAAAGTTGCAAGGAAAAGTTCCTGGCTTGCAAATCCGGCATAACTCCGGCCAGCCGGGCGAATTCAACACGGCTATCAATATCCGGGGTTTTGGTGGCGCGCCACTTTATGTAATAGATGGGATTCCGAGGGATGGCGGCAGCGAATTCCAGCGTCTTAATCCCGAGGATATCGAAAGTATATCGGTGTTGAAAGACGCATCAGCTGCGATATATGGGGTCCGCGCGGCAAATGGCGTAATCATCGTGACAACCAAAAAAGGCGCAGAGGGTGTAACCAAATTCAACTACAATGGAACGGTTGGATTTCAATCGCCGACAGATGTGCCCTTAATGGCCAATGCCTCACAATGGGCGCAGATGAGAAACGATGCAGCCTTATTCGGGACTGGATCCCCGTTTTATTCCAGAGAGATCCTTGACAACTACATCAATGGCGCACCGGGATATGAATCCACAAATTGGTACGACGAAGCACTCAAAGACAAGGCTTGGCAGTTTCAGCATAACCTGAGCGCAAGTGGAGGTACCGAGAAAGTCAAGTACTTCATCAGCGGTGGCTACTACAACGAGCAAGGCTTGCTGAAGACCAATGACATTGGTTACAAGCGTTACACGCTGCGTTCCAATACCACTGCCAAATTGAACAACAACCTAGAGGCTCAAGTGTACATCGCCGGCAGGATAGACAAAAGGACAGAGCCGGGTGAAAATTTTTTCAACATCTTCAAGGGAACCAGGACAACGCTTCCCATCGAATATCCCTATGCCAACGGTAACCCCCAGTATCCTCAGCGGGTTGGGTCAGGACAAAACCCAGTGGCACTCTCGGATAGAAATCTTTCGGGATACAACGAAAGCACTGACAAAAACATCCAATCGTCGGTCGCTTTGAACTATGAGGCTCCTTTTCTAAAAGGCTTAAGCATGAGGGGTATGGTGGCCTATGATTTCACAAGCTATTTAAACAAAAACCTGTTCAAAAGCTTTGGCCTGTACGATTATGATGCAGACAATGACAGGTATATCGTTCAAAAGCAGCGGGACGGAAACGCAAATATTTCAAACTATACCTCTGATAATAACCGACTGACGGTGCAGGCACAAGCTGCTTACAAAACACAGTTAGATGGAGTACACAACATTTCCGGGGTGTTGGTCTATGAGCAACAACAAACCTGGTCTAGATGGCTTTCCGGATTAAGGTACTACGACTTCTATACCACCGACCAGATCAATTTTGCGGGGCTCAACAACCAACAAGTGGGAGGTCTGGAATCCGAAACCGCCAGACTCTCATTTGTAGGCCGGTTCAATTACGACTATAAGGACAAATATCTGGTAGAGTTTTCCTTTAGGGAAGACGGTTCCTACCGATACCATCCTGATTACCGATGGGGTTTTTTCCCTGTAGGTTCACTCGGATGGAGGATATCCGATGAAGGATTTCTACGCTCAGCATCGTCCTGGCTTTCTGATTTGAAGCTTCGTGCTTCATACGGTATGGTGGGAGAGGATGCTGGAAATCCCTTTCAATACGTCAGTGGATTTACTACGACCGGCGGCGGAGGCTATGAGTTTATAGACGGTACCTACACCGTTGGTGCGGGATCTCCGGCTATTGTCAATGAGCAGTTAACCTGGTTCACCTCCAAAATTGCGGATATCGGATTCAATCTCTCCTTGTGGGATGGACGATTCTCTGCGGAGTTTGACGTGTATCAGCGAAACCGTGAAGGACTTTTGGCTTACCGAAACCAGTCTCTTCCCAATACTTTCGGTGGAACATTGCCCGAAGAAAACCTCAACAGTGACCAGGTAAGGGGTTTCGACTTTGTGCTCTCCTACCGTAACGAGGTCAATGGCTTCAAGTATGGTATCAGCGGAAACTATAACTACGCCCGCTCCAAAAACATCTACGTGGAGAGAGGAGCTTTTCTCAACAGCATGGATCGCTGGAGAAACGGCAACATCGAGCGGAACAACGATGTGGTGTGGGGCTTCCAATACCTTGGTCAGTTCACCGATCAGGAAGACATCATCAATTCCCCGATCCAAAATGGCTCTTTGGGTAACATACGTGAATTGCCGGGAGATTTCAGGTATCAGGATGTAAACGGTGATGGTTTCATTGACGGAAACGATATGCTGCCGACATTCTGGAATGGCACTCCGAAAATGTTTTTTGGACTTACCCTGAACGGTTCCTACAAAGGATTTGACTTCAATCTCCTGTTCCAAGGAGCTGCAAAATACTCTGTTAGGTTCAATGAGGTTTATGCGGAGATCCTCGCATTCAAAGGATCGAACACGCCGGCTTATTTCTTCGACAGATGGCGAAAAGAGGATCCGTATAATCTGGACAGTGAGTGGATTCCAGGAACCTGGCCTGCATCCAGGCTAATCGAAAATGTGGGAATGCTCTACGCCGAAAGCGAGGTTTGGAGAAGGGATGCGTCCTACGTCCGTTTCAAAAGTGCGGAAATCGGCTACACGCTGAATTCGTCATCCCTGCAGTCCATTGGGTTTTCCAATCTCCGCTTCTATGCCAACGGTTTGAACCTCTTTACTATCACTGATCCCTTTGTCAAAGCCTTTGACCCAGAGAAACTTGAAGGACTGTTCAATGCTGGTTTTAGCTACCCGCTTCAAAGAAGCTTCAACTTCGGAATCAGTGCAAACTTCTAATATCTAAGCAATGAAACGATTCAAAAATATATTTCTGATCCTATTCTCCTTGTTGCTCCAGTTTTCCTGTAGTGACATACTTGATAAGGAACCCTTGGATAGAATTCAGGGTGAACAACTATTCTCTGATCCACAGGGGGTGAGGTTATACATGGCCAACTTGTATTCCCAGCTGCCGGTAGAGGATTTTACTTTCTTCCGAAATGGATTCAACGTCAACGGGGGAGACCCCAACAATGGGGGATTTAGCGTAAACATGCTGACGGACGAGGCGGTGCATTCGGAATTTGGCGACTTCATGCGAGATGAGGATTTGGCCTGGTGGGACCCCGCCTATAAACTCATCCGGGATGTCAACCAGCTGATCGATATCGTGCCGGAAATCCAGGTTCCCGAATCGGAAAGAAACCAGATCATGGGGGAAGCCCTGTTTATCCGTGGCTACGCGTATTTCGGTCTGGTGAAACGCTACGGTGGAGTGCCCTTGATCGACAAAGCACAGGCTTATTCCGGCGACATAGAATCCCTAAAGGTTCCAAGATCCACGGAAAAGGCGACTTGGGATTTTTTACTCAACGACCTAAGGGAAGCAAGTCTGACCTTACCTTCATCTTGGGCAGGGGGAGAGCGCCGTGCTACCAAGTGGGCAGCGTTGGCTTTGGTTTCCAGAGCTGCGCTTCACGCCGCATCTATTGCCAAGTTTGCATCCAAATTGCCACTTTCGGGTCCAGCAGCTGACGCGGGATTGGTGGGCTTGTCTACATCGGATGCCAATGGCTATTATCAAACTGCCATTGCCGCTGCGGAGGAAGTGATCAATGGTGGTGTGTATGGTTTGTACCAGCCAAATCCTGCAAATCCCCAAGAGGCTGCGGCAAACATTCAGGCCATGTTTGAAAACCCGAATGTCGCACTTTCGGAAGCCATCTTCATCAAAGGCTACGCGATTCCTGGAAACAACCGCGGACACAACTATGATATCTGGTTTCAGCCGGCCCAGTTGGCCAATGGCTGGCCGCATCCGGGAAGGATGAATCCGACTTTGGATTTCATCGAGCAGTATGAAACGTACGACAATCCCGGGGAGATCACTCTGCTCCAGACACGTCTTGACGGTAATGAAACGGACTATAACGGATTCAATTCAAGTGTTGCCTACAAGCGTTTTGAAGATGTAAGCAGCCTGTTTGCAAATCGTGACGCACGTTTCCATGCTACGGTCGTAGCGCCAAATACCTTTTGGAAGGACAAGAAAATCATCATTCAAGCTGGATATGTCAAGCCGGACGGTTCACCAGTGATCCGGACCAAAGATCAGATTACAGTCAACGGTATTACCTACCATTCCTATGGAGCCGAAAATACCTCCCAATATTCGGGCTTTGACACGTTTGGTGGCAACAACACAAGGACGGGCTTTTCCTTCAAGAAGTTCCTGAACGAAGACAAGCCCGTAGTGCCAGGTTGGAACCAGAGCGTTTCCGATTTCGCGGATATAAGATATGCCGAAGTGCTGCTCAACTACGCCGAAGCTGTGTTGGAAAGTGGGCTTGGGGATGCGGCAATTGCCCAAAAGGCTCTGAATGATATCAGACGAAGGGCTGCCCATAAGGTGGATGTGCCACTTACCATCGAAAATGTCTTGAGAGAAAGACGGGTAGAATTGGCCTTTGAGAACAAGCGATATTGGGATCTCATCCGCAGAAGAGAGTACGAAGAGGAATTCACCAACAGGAGACGTCATTCCCTTTTTCCGGTGCTGGATCTTCGTGAAGAAAAACCCACTTACATCTTTGTCCGCGCCAATGTGCCTGCCATGGAAGCGTTGAACTTCCTCCCAAGATTTTACTACAGGCCTATTCCGGGAATAGGAGGCAACGGGCTCATTCAAAATCCTTCTTATTAATCAATTGGCAAAATCTATGAAAACTCCATTTTATATACTTTGTGTATTTGCAATGCTCCTTTTTTCATGTGAGCTGGACAATTACGATGGCCCAACCGCCGGAATTTCCGGTAGGTTTGTGGATGCCCAAACGGGAGACTTGATCGAACAGGATCTCATCAACGGAACCGTCATCTCCCTGAGCGAGCATGGCTATGATCCTGTCGGCATTCAATACCTTGTGGTGAAAAATGACGGGACTTACGAGAACAGTCTCCTTTTTGAAAATACCTATACAGTACAGCCAGTAAGAGGCAACTTCTATCCAATTGATCCCCAAGATGTGAAAATCGGAAAGGGGACTACGCTGGACTTCAATGTCACCCCCTACCTGAGAATTGTCGATGCGCAGCTATCCTATGCCGGAGGTAAGGTCACGGCGACTTTCAAAATCGACCAGACGGGAGCCAGCAACGTTCGCAGGATTGGTTTGTTTGCCCACCCGAATCCTGTAGTCGGGCAACCGGTTCAGATGTATTCAGTGGAGGAGGATCTCAACAGGGATGTCACCTCGGACGAGGTTTTTACGCTTGTGATTGATGTACAGGCTAATAGCAGCGTATTTAGCAGAGCGGACGATTTCTTTTTCAGGATAGGAGCCGTGGCTAATGCCGCTGAATCGAAGTACAACTACTTTCCTGCTCAGCGAATTACCCTCTAACATGACAGCAAAAAGAACGATGTTTTTAATTTATTGGCTTACTCCTTTTATTCTGGGCATCTTCGGATGCTCGGAAACTCCCGGTCCCGATACTCCTCCGAATCCGGCGCCAAAGCCCCCGACAGAGATCGAATACAATGAGGAGGGATTGCTTTATACTACTACGGACGGTCTTGTCATGGCGGGCTATCAGGGCTGGTTTGCCGCGGAGGGAGATGACTCCAACCGGGGATGGTACCACTATAGGGCCGGGTGTGGGTTCCAACCGGGATGCTCAACGATTGATATGTGGCCGGATATGGCTGAATATACCAAAAGCTACCCTTCTGACTTCAGGTTTGCGGATGGCAGTACGGCAAATTTATTCAGTTCCTATGACGCTGAGACCACGGATTTACATTTTAAGTGGATGAAGGAGTACGGGATTGACGGGGTGTATTTGCAGCGTTTCGTAGCTGAAGTCCGGGACAGCAATCCTTCTGGCAAGCGTCATTTCGACAAAGTGCTGGAGAATGCCCTTGCTGCTGCGAAGAAATATGGAAGGGCTGTCTGTATCATGTATGATTTAAGCGGCGCCGAAAGCGAGGAAGTCAGAAACTTTGTCGAACGGGATTTCTTCGAACTGGTGAGCCGCTACAAGCTCTTTGACAACGTGGAAAACCCCACCTACATACGTGAGGGGGGCCGTCCTTTGGTCGCCGTCTGGGGAGTTGGTTTCAATGACAACAGAAAGTATACCGTCGACGACGCCTCCATCCTTGTAGACAAACTTAAAGGATCCCAAAATCGGGTTTCAGTGATGTTGGGCGTGCCGTATTGGTGGAGAAGCCTGAATCAGGACACCGAAAACAATCCAAGGCTGCATGACCTGATCAAAAAATCCGATGTCATCATGCCATGGGCAGTGGGAAGGTACAGCTCGGCCAATTACACATCGGTTTCATCTCAGACGCTTGTTTCGGACATTCAGTGGTGTACGAGCAACAACGTCAAGTATATGCCCTTGGTTTTTCCGGGATTTAGCTGGGGCAATATGAATGCTGGTGCCCAGTACGATGCTATTCCAAGACTCCGCGGTAATTTCTTTTGGCAGCAGGTCAACGGGGCTGTAAAGTCAGGTGCCAAAAGCCTATATGTCGCGATGTTTGACGAGATCGATGAGGGCACGGCAATTTTCAAATGTTTGAATGAAGGCGAAACCCCTCTCAATGCCGATGGCAAGTTCATCGGGATTGATTCTGGCTTACCTACAGATCATTACCTGTTTTTGACAGGAGAAGCTGCAAAGTGGGTGAAGGGGGACAACTCCTATACTTCTACGCAGCCGATTAGATAGCGGAATTTGGGGTGATTAAGGATTTTAAAATGAGTAACAAACAGTGAATTAGTATTTGATGAGCTTTCAGATAAAAGAAACCCCAGACTCCTATGACGTGGTCATCGTGGGCTCTGGAGCGGGTGGGGGCATGGCCTCCAAGATCCTCTCCGAGGC
>CAZTJM010000057.1:0-17487 GCA_964613865.1 uncultured Limnohabitans sp.
ATCGGGTGAAAAGTAAACTTTTGACTGGCCCAATTTTCGGGGGAGCTTACACAGCAACAAACCCGACCATCAAAAAACATCGGACGGCAAACCGCAAGGCTGGAAACGTCAGGAACTTTTCGCCAAAGGCGACAAGAAATTGTTTGATTTCATCAACAATGAATTATTGCCACACCTGCACGGCTTAGATATTGACAAAGCAACCGAGCAACCTAACCCACATGCCACTCCGAAGCAGCGAATTATCGGACGCATCATGACAGCCGTTGAAAGGGTTCGTGTGGATAGCGAAACGAATTTGCGGGATATTTTAGACAAGGTTCACCAACTTCATACTGACAATGTGGACGACACTCACTTTTTCACCCTTTCACAAGTGTATGAAGATCTGCTTTTGAAAATGGGTGAAAAGAACAGCGATGGCGGACAGTTTTTTACCCCAAGAGAAGTTATCAGAGCAATGGTGCTGACCGTAAACCCTGAACATGGAAAAACCATTTTTGACCCATGTTGCGGAACAGGTGGATTTTTGGCGGTTGCTTATGAATATCTAAATCAGAAATTCGGTAAACAAATATCAAGTACAGATATAGACACGCTGAAACATGATACCTTTTTCGGTAAAGAAAAAGAGAACTTGGTTTTCCCCATTGCCTTAGCAAACCTTGTGCTGCATGGCATTGACCAACCGAATATCTGGCATGGTAACACACTAACCAATCGGACAACCTACGGAGCATTATTTGAAAAAGCACCTTCCACATTCGACTACATTTTTACCAACCCACCATTTGGAGGCAAGGAAGGTAAAGACGCACAAAAAAGATACTCCTTTGAAACAAGTTCAACGCAGGTGCTTTTTGTGCAGGACATCATTTCTCAATTATCACACGATGGAACTTGTGCTATTGTATTGGATGAAGGTTTGTTGTTCCGCACCAACGAAAGTGCTTTTGTTGAAACCAAAAGAAAATTGGTTGATGAATGCAGTGTTTGGGGTATCATCAGTATGCCGGGCGGTGTTTTCTCAACGGCAGGGGCAGGCGTAAAAACAAATTTGGTTTTCTTCACCAAAGGAAAGAAAACAGAAAAGATTTGGTACTACGACCTTTCGCATGTGAAAGTGGGCAAGAAAACACCCATGACTTTGGCACATTTCGGCTATGACAAAGACGGCCGCATTATAGACGACAGCAAACTACCTGCAACACTTACAAGCGAATGGCTGGAGGATGACAATGTCAAAGACGACCCATTTCCGACTTATGCGAAAATGATAGCATCAAAAGGTGAAAGCCGCTATTCATGGACAATAGACTTTGCAGCACGCAGAGCCGAAGCATGGGAGAAGATGCAGCCATTAAAGGAGAGAGTTGCAGAATTAAGAGAAGAAAACATTCCTCTAAAAGAACAATTAAAGTTTTTCAAGAAAGAGAAAAAGGACAAAGATGAAATTGAAACGCTAGAGGAAAAAATAAACAGCATTGAGAAAGAAATTAAAGAGAATGAAAACATCATCTCTGACATTGACGCCAAAGTGTTTGACCTTAAAGCAGTCAATCCAAACGCAGTTGTAAAGGTTGACACTCGGACTACTTTAGAAGTAATCGAGAACATCGAAACACAAAGCAAAATCGTAAAGGACGCAATGACAAAATTGAAAATGCTTCTTAACCAAAACGTAAAAACCGAGACAGCATGACAAAAAGCACTGGCTATAACAACTAGGTTTTCATTGCGTCCGATGGACGAACAATGAAAACTAGGTTGCACTGCCTGCCCCGAGTATTTCGGGGATGCCGGGGAGGTTCTTATGGGGATTGAGCCGGGATTTTTGGAGCCATTTGAGCAGAGTAGAGAGTAGGCGATTTAAACGAATGTGTTCAAAAAAAATAGTCAGCCGTCCGGCTGACTATTGTGGTGTAAAGTCAAGTGGTTTACCAAGGCACTAGTATGTTGGCTTGTTGGTAAACAACTAATTTCAAATGATCTTGTTTTGAATCTGTATCCTGCAATCAAATTCCCGTGTAATTAAATGGCGTGATGGCCTTCAGCTCCTCCTTCAAGTCATCCGAAATCGGAAGACCGTCGACAAAAACCGAAATCGAATCTTGGGTGATCTTGGAATTGGTGCGGGTGAGGTCGCGCAGGGCTTCATAGGGCTTGGGAAATCCTTCTCTTCTCAAGATCGTTTGGATGGCTTCGGCGACTACCGCCCAGTTTTCCTCGAGGTCTGCGTCTATGGCGGCGCGGTTAAGCTCTAGCTTTCCCAATCCTTTTTGCAAAGATTCCAGGGAAATAAGCATATGTGCCAAAGGAACGCCGATCACGCGAAGTACGGTGCTATCAGTGAGGTCGCGCTGAAGTCTGGAAATTGGAAGTTTGGCTGCAAGGTGTTCCAAAAGTGCATTGGCGATACCGAGGTTTCCTTCAGCATTTTCGAAGTCGATCGGGTTGACCTTATGCGGCATGGCTGACGAACCTACCTCGCCGGCTTTGATTTTTTGCTTGAAATAGTTCATCGCCACGTACTGCCATACGTCCTTGGACAGGTCCAGCAAAATGGTGTTGATTCGTTTTAGCCCATCGAAAATCGCTGCAAGGTTGTCATAGTGTTCGATCTGGGTAGTCGGGTAGGAACGCTCAAGTCCTAGGAAGTTTTCCACGAAGGTAAAGGCAAACTCATTCCAATCTATCTCTGGATAGGCTACTTGGTGGGCGTTCATGTTGCCGGTTGCTCCGCCAAACTTCGCGGAGTAAGGAACCTGCTCCAGCAGTTCGAGTTGTTTTTTCAGACGGACGACAAAGACGTCGATCTCCTTTCCCAATCGGGTAGGGGAGGCTGGCTGCCCGTGGGTTTTGGCTAGCATCGGGATTTCGCTCCATTCGTCTGCAAGGTCATCGAGTCGTTCGATCACTTCGTCCAAAAGCGGGAGGACTATCTCTTGGATGCCGTTTTTCAGCATCAGCGGCGTGGCGGTATTGTTGATGTCCTGGGAGGTGAGACCAAAGTGGATAAACTCCTTGTAGGCATCCAGGCCCAGTTGGTCAAACTTGTCTTTGAGGAAATATTCCACGGCCTTGACATCGTGGTTGGTTGTTTTTTCGGTGTTTTTGATCCACTCCGCATCGACCAAGGTAAAGTTTTTGACCAAGTCGCGTAGCTTTGGGAAAAATGCATGGTCAAAATCCGCAAGTTGCGGCAAGGGGATTTGGGCGAGGGCCACGAAGTATTCCACTTCCACGTGAACCCGGTACTTGATCAGGGCGAATTCAGAGAAAAAAGCGCGTAAAGGGGCCGTTTTGCCGGCGTAGCGTCCATCCACTGAGGAGACGGCTGTCAAAGCATTTAATTCCATTCTGGTTTGAATTGTCGGGACAAAGTAATCTTGGGTCCGATTTTCGGAAGGCGCAAAGTTAAGCTATTGCCCTCAAAGTCGGGGTCTAGGGGCAACAATTATCCTGTCGAGGCAAACTTGTTTTTCGCTTTTGGGGTTAGAAAGGGAAAATCGGAGGGCGATGCCGGTTTTCCCAGTTTTGGGCTTAATTTTGCAGCCAATTCACCACAAGTCAGATGTTCAATTTCTTCAAGAAAAAGAAAGAAGAGGTAAAAGTCAATCCATATTTGCCGCTTAAAGTAAGAGAAGTAGTAAGGGAAACAGCCGATACGGTTACCCTGTATTTTGAGCAGCCTGAGCCATTTTTGGACTATAAGCCCGGCCAGTTTTTGACCTTGGTGATGGATTTCGAAGGGAAGGAACAGCGCAGGTCATACTCGCTTTGCACGTCGCCTTTCGTTGACCCATTTCCCGGTATTTCGATCAAGAGAGTCCCTGATGGCCTTTTTTCCAATTTTCTCAACGAAAAGATATTTCCGGGAAAGACCATCAACGTGCTAAAGCCTCTCGGGCATTTTACCACAGATTTTCATTCAAAAAACAAGCGGCACTACTTCCTCTTAGCGGCTGGTAGTGGGATCACACCCCTGATGGGGATTCTTAAGTCTGTGTTGGTCAATGAGCCAGACTCCATCGTGACGCTAATCTATTGCAGCAGAAATGAGGAGCAGATTATCTTCAAAAACCAACTCGGACTGCTCGAGAAGGCAAACCCCGACCGGCTAAAAGTAATCCATAATCTGAGCCAGCCTTCAGCATCCTGGACTGGGTTGAAGGGCAGGCTCTCCGCGGGCGTCTTGCGGGAGCTCTTTGCTAAAGCGGAATATGAAGATCGATACGAAGAGGTCTACTTCATGTGTGGACCGGAGGAAATCATGAGCATGGCCAAGGGAATTCTGAGTGACTTGGGCGTGGACAAAGAGAGAATCCACCAGGAAAGCTTTTATTCAGCGGCGGCGCACATCGCGCATGATGAGGCATTGGCAGGGATCAGCCACGGGATCCTTTCCCGAGACGTGACGATCATACTCGATGGAGAAGAGGAGCTGGTGACTGTCGATCCTTCCAAAACGGTTTTGGAAGCCGGTTTGGCCGCGGGCTTGAATATGCCGTATAGCTGCCAGAGCGGACTCTGCACGGCATGTCGCGGTAGGCTCTTGAGTGGGCAGGTGAAAATGGATGAGGACGCGGGGTTGAGTGAAAAAGAACTTGCGGCAGGCTACGTCCTTTGCTGCGTTTCCAGACCACTTACTGACGACATCAAGATCACCATCGAATAAACAGCAAGCTTTTGGAACTCCAGCAAATCCGACAAATCTACCGTAGTACCGAGAGGCTTACCGTTCTTCTTTTGGTGCTTGCCCTGCCTGTTTTTGGGCTGGTATACCTTTACCAAACCTCTGGGACCTTGGATTGGAATCTACCGGAGCTGCCAGCGTTTGGGCTGTGGGTCTTGGTGGGTGTTTCGTCTGCGATTTTGATAGCACAGTACGTAGTTTTTCACAATAAAATCAAGTTGACTTTTGCTGAGTCCGCCCTTGTGGGTAAAGTGAAAATCTACTGCGAAGCAACGAAGAACCGATTTTTGTATCTTTTTGGGGTTTCGATTTTGACTTCAATTGGACTGCTTTTGACCCAAAATCCTCTTTTTACCTTGATCTTTGCGGTGACGATGGTGTTCTTTTCCTTGGCAAAACCCAGTCCTGACCGAATGGCTCGTCTTATGAAGCTCAAAAAGGAAGACCGGGAGCTAATCAGAGAAGCGTCCCGGCCTGAATAGGTCTGAGGTTGAAAATTGGGCTTTGAAATCAAGCTAAATCTCGAGTTTCAAATCCGCGATTTTTAATTCTCGATAGTGATATTTCCCGAGGAGATATTGCCACGGATCCAGCTGGAAGAGCCATTGTCTATCTCCAGGGTTTTCCCGGTGTTGATGCTACCTACTTTCAGATTTCCTGAGGAAGCTTTTAGCGAGAAGTTATAGGCTTTTAAGTCAGAGTTGGTTTGCACTCGGAAGTTGCCGGAGGTACCGCTGAATTTGGTGTTGGGACCAAGTCCAACATTGGATGCGCGTACATTCCCCGAAGTAAACTGGAGCATTCCCAAAGTGCCAGAGTTGTTGATCTTGGCATTTCCAGAGGTGAGTTTGACGTTGATTTCTCCCTCTACCCCGTCGGCGTCCAAGGAACCACTTGTCGATTGGTAGTCGAGATTCCCTTTGATTCGGTAGAAGTTGCCGTTGCCGGAGGTGACCCCTGCCGACACATGTCCCGTCACGCCGTCAGCAGTCAAATTTCCGGAAGTTGCCCCGATGGAAAGATCTCCATTAATGTTGGTCGCGGTGACATTGCCCGAACTGACACGCAGGGAGGTTTTGTCACTGGAAATTTTGTCGATGACGACATTTCCCGAGCTTCCTCGCACATCCAATGCGATACCTTCAGGGCCTGTGATATTGAGGTAGCCTTTGTTCTTGGTATTCCAGTTGTAGTTGTTTTGCTTGCGGGTATGGCTGATTTTCAGCACGTCACCTACAGTGACAAAAACAATATCCTGTTCCGTGTTATTTGACTCCAGATAGGCTTCTACATGCACATCGCTGCTGGTGCCACCTTTGTAGTTCACGTTGAGCCAGCCACTTTCGATTTCTATCCTTTTTATTCCTGGGTAAGACTTTTTGGAGTCTACCAGTACGTTTTGGGGAAATGCTGCGATGCTTAGAAGCATCAGGGTCAGCGCGAGGGTTGATTTTTTCAGTAAAGTGTTCATAGCGAAATGAGTTGGGGATTTTTAATCTACTCTGATTCCAAAGCTCATGGCTTGGAGTTCTGGACCTAATCCAGCTTGGAAGAGGTCGTTTAGGTCATAGTTGAAGAAGAGGGTGACATCACCGATGCCGATCTCGGAACGCAGGCCGTAGCGGAAGTTTTCGACGTACATGTTGGACTTGGTAAAGTCTTTAACCTTGTCGCCGTCGGAATCATAGACAAACTTGCCGCGGCCGCCCAAACGATAGCCAGCGTAGCCTCCCGCTCCGAAGCGCATTTTTCCGTTGTTAGTTCGAACTGTCGGGATGACGGTGAGTGTGGCATAGGAGGCGGAGATCTTGGACTTGATCGGGTCCGCATTGGGGTCGTCGATCACTTCGGTATAGTCCACAAACTCCAATCCGTCGGGAGTCTTGAGCGCATAGATATTTTCGTCCTCAAATTTGAAATTGTACCAGCTAACGCCAAGCGTGGATCGGAGATGGAAGTTTTTGCTGGGCTTCCAGGTGCCGACCGATTGCAGGGAGACAAACCAGCTGCCCCAGGGCTTCACTTCGGGAGCGGCATCGTCCTCTGGCCATATGTTGATCCCGACTTCTGACTCGAGGAAATTGTAGACGAATTTGGAGGATTTTTCGGAGTGGTAGTTGTAGTATTCTTCCTCGTCGATTTCCCATTCGTAGGCTTTGGAGCCGTCTTCGTACTTGGTCACCTTCCAGGATTTTCCCATGATGGTGTACTGTTTTTCCTTGGAGACGGTCTTGGTGCTGTCTGTATTTTGGGCAAAAAGTCCCAAAGAAAAGAGCATCAGAAAAACGGCAGTCAGGTTGAGTTTTTTCATAGTTGGTTTGCTTTAAAAATGTGGGAAGGGGGAGAAAAGCCTCCCCCGTTGGCTACTAGAAAACTATTCCGAAAGTAATGGGATTGAGCTCGGGACCTTTTCCTTCTTGGAAAAGCTCGTTGAGGTCATAGGTGGTGAAGAACTTCACCCTTCCGAAACCTATCTCGCCGCGGATGCCGTAGCGGAGATTTTCAAGGTAAAGCCCGGTGTCCTGCTTGTCCTTATGACGGCCGGAGCCCTCCAGCTCGCGATATACATACTTGGACTGGCCTCCCAGGCGATAGCCCACATAAGGCCCCGCGGCGACCCTCAGCCCGCGTCGGCCCTGGTCATTCATCTTCCCAAAATCCAGCTCCAACATGGTCGTGGCGGTCAGATAGGAAGAGGAGATTTTGCTCTTAAATCCGTCTACGTCTGATCTTTGGATAAACTCGATCTCGTCTTCGCCGCGTACGGCCTGGTAATCCCTGTTTTCAAACTTGAAGTTGTAGAAATGGAATCCGATGCCGAAGTCCCAGTAGAAGCCTTTGGAGATTCTTTGGGCTGCCATCCAGTTGAGGCCGACCATCCAGCTTCCCCAACCTTTGACAGCGTAGGGTTTGTCGGATGTGGGGAAGCTTCCACTTCCATCCAAGTAGTTGTTCACGCCCAGATCAAGGTTGAAATAGGATCTAAATGGCGGATCCGAGTTTTTTCGGGTGCCGGTCTCAAATTTCACCCGGGTGTTGTCACCGGATTCATCGACGTAGACCCGCATGCCGGCGACGTTCACTTCCGTCTGTCCAGAGTCTTCGTAGACCTTGACGACTTCCTTGATCGTGCCGTCCTTTTTGCGGATTTCCACGATGGTGAGCTCTCCAGTCTCTTCGTTTTTCTCGAGGTCGAGTTCGCTAATGATCTGGTTGATGTTCATTAGCTTGAGCTTGTCAAAGTCCTCTTTGGAGTCCACGATGATGACAACTTTTCCGGACTTTCCAAATTCGATCACGACGCTGTCTTGCATCACGGTGCGCTCGGTATGGATGGGGAAATTTTTCAGGTCATTGGCAAATGCCACCTGAACCAATGCCATCAGGCAAAATAAAAGCAGGTATTTTTTCATGTGTAGATGCGTGAAAATAAGTGGTGTTGGTTTCGTTTTTTATCGTTCGGCTCGGTCTTTTTTGATGGAAATGCCACCGGCAAATAGGTTGTCCTTTCTGTCCTGGAGTTCGGCAAAGCCTTCATCCACCTTGCCCAGCAAGCCTTCAACCTGTCCGACGGTCTTGCCCAGCTCGGTGATCAGATTCTTGTCCGCGGGTTCGCCTTTTTTGATCCCGTTGGAATAGATGCTGACTCGATAGAGGGGTTCGTCTTCGGTACTGCCGTTGGCCTCAGCCACCGTCCGCTCGATCTGGGGAGCCTTGAGTTCGGGAATCGTTACCTCCAGCTCCTCGGTCTGGAGTGGGGGAAGCGGTGCTGTGATCGGGGACTTGGTGTTTTCGGGCTCTGTGGTTTTGTTTTCTGCCTCTGCGATCAGGTTTTGTGAAACCTGAGTTTGGACAGGAGTGGGAGTTGGTTTAGTTTTCTGGGCAGGCTTTTGTTCTTGCTCAGGTTGTGTCGTGGTATTGTTTTTTTCTATTGAAGCGGCCTTTTCTTCCTCCTTAATAGTTTCAGCAAATGCTTCCGCTACCTCGGGGCTATCCTCATTGGGGTTTTCGGTGGTGATCTCTGTTTGATCCGCCAAAAACTCTCCTTCCGAAACTGGCTCTCCGCTAGGCCAAAACGCGTAGCCGGCCACGAGCAAGGCGGTCACCGAGGCGGCTACGGCCCACCAGATCCCCAGCTTTGGTTTGGACCGCTGAGGCAGCTGGCTTTCGAGTCTTTCCCAAGCAAGTGCACTTGGTTTTTCCCGATGTTCATCGAGCTTTTCTCTGAAATGCTGGTCGAATTGTTCGTTTGTCTTAGCCATGGTTCGTCTTGGTTTTGGGTTGCAGACTGGCAATTTTTTCTTTGAGGGCTGTTCGGGCCCGGTTCAGCTGGGACTTGGACGTGCTCTCAGTGATTCCCAGCAGATCGGCGATCTCCTGATGAGCATAGCCTTCGATAGCGTACAGGTTGAATACCGTTCGGTAGCCGACTGGCAGTCCCTGTACCAGTTCCATCAGTTCGGCTGCCTCCAGGTGGGTCAACTCGTAGTGGTGGTCACTGTATTCGTATTCGTGTTCCAGATTGACTTCCATCATCAGGTGACGGTTGCTGCGCAGCGTCATCAAAGCCTGAGTGACCACGATCCGCTTCATCCAGCCTTCGAAGCTTCCCTTGTGCTGAAACTGGGAGAGTTTTTCGAAGATCTTCATGAAGCTTTCGATCATCACGTCCTCGGCATGTTCGCGGTCTTTGAGGTACCGCATGCAGATGGCCAGGAATTTCCCCGAATAGGAATCGTACAAGTGGCGCTGGGCGGACCGATCACCCTTGAGGCATCCCTTGATTATTCCTTCTTCGGTAGAAAAATTGGATCTGTTAAACATTCCGGTTTGCTTTCATAATTCTAGATGCGAGGCTGCAAAAAATGGTTGCTCAGCTCTATGAAAAAAAGTTAAATTTTTTATTCCATAAAATAAAAAAGCTGGAAATGAGTTGGTTTGGCTGCTGGATGTCGGGCCTCCGATGATCGATGAGACGAAAGACCGGGGACGAAGGTCAGGAAGAATGAAGTTTGGAGGACTCACCCTGAGTCCCGTATTGTGATCGGGATCGGAGGGTGTATATCGAAAATGGGAAAGCGTAAAGTTGTAATCCGTATCGACTCCGCCTCAACCGAAAACATAAATGGCGAGTGGGTCTATCTAGTCGCTTCTAGGTATTAGTTAACGATCTCAAAGCGAAAACAGAAAGAACAGTAGCGCCACAGTCTGGATTAGAATTAGCATTTGTGCTTTTTCCTTGTGCTCTTTTTCGACCTTCCTTTTTCTCAAGACGAGAATAGCTGTACCCAAGGCAGCCAGTTGCAGGAGAAAACTGACTCCATTCAGCGGGCCCATGGGAGCTTGCACCAAATGCCAAGTGGAATTGAGAATGGACAAGGTTCCCAAGACAATCCCTGTGATTCCGAAGAGAAAGGAGCGCTGGAGTAGGACGGGTTCGGGAAGTTCAGACCATTTCATGGAGGTGGTATTGGGAATTTGATTTGTGGTTTTTGGACGTAGCGTCATGGTTTCGAGGAGGAACTTCCAGATACCAAATACCACATAAGGATTGATTGATTTTAAATGCCTTTCACCTCGATCTCGGCTTTTCTCCCCGCAAAGTAAGCAGCAATTTCCTCCCCGCTGAGGGTATTGAGGGTCATTTCTTTTGTAAGTCCGCCTTTTCTGCCCACGAGTACGCCATATTTCATGTCGCCGTAGCCTTCCATCTCGTGAGCATCTGGATTGATGGATAGCTTCACTCCCTGCTCCATAGCGTAGCGAATCCATCTCCAGTCGAGGTCAAGGCGCCAGGGGTTGGCGTTGATCTCAATGACTACCTTGTGAGTCGCGCAGGCATCGATGATGGTCTTGTGGTCTATGGGATAGCCTTCTCTTCTTAGCAAAAGTCTCCCTGTGGGATGTCCCAGGATAGTGGTATAGGGATTTTCGATGGCCCTTAGCAACCTGTCAGTAGCCCTCTTGATGTCCATGTTGAGGATGGAGTGGATTGAGGAGACGATGAAGTCAAAGCTGGCGAGCACGTCATTGCTATAGTCAAGGCTGCCGTCCCCGAGAATGTCGCTTTCTATGCCTTTGAAGATTTTGAAAGGTGCCATTTCCTTGTTCAAGAGGTCTATCTCGGCATGTTGCTTCAGGATTTTTTCGACATCCAATCCTCCCGCATAGATCGCGGTTTGGCTGTGATCGGATATACCGAGATATTCATATCCCATTGCCCGACAGTGCTCGGCCATCTGCCGAAGGCTGTGTTTTCCATCGCTGTAGGTGGAGTGATTGTGCAGGATGCCTCTGAGGTCGGATTCTTTTAGCAGATCGGGGATTTTGTTTTCCCGAGCCTGCTCCAGTTCCCCGAATCCCTCTCTCATCTCCGAGGGAATAAATTGAAGTTGGTTTTGTGAGAAAAAGGCCTCTTCGGAATCGTAGTCTTTTTTGATGAGCTTTTCGGCGACGGTCTCGGTCTCAGTGACCAAACTCAGCAAATGTGCTTTGGACGCCGTGAGCGCAAGTTTTTTCCACGAGAAATCCAAAGCACTGCAAAAATGGAGGGTGACATTCAACTCAAGCTCTTTGAGCTTCCCCTTCCAGGTGTTTGGTCCGGATAGTTTCCAGTTCCACTCGATTGGTTCAAATACTTTTAGCCCTGTCTTGACGTCGGGCAGCGCATCTGAGCCAATCAGGAATTCCGCTGTCGCGACGATTTCCATATTCCGGGCAAAATCCCCCACTACAGCCAATTGGGCGTCTCCAACGAGATTTTGTAGGGAAGTTGCCAAGTTATTGATTACCGACTCGATATCCGCATAAAGCCATTTTCCGGTATTGGAGGCCTTGAATTCGAGATTTTGGATGATGGTTTCTTGGGTTTTCTGGCCAAATCCCTTGATCTGGGCGACTTTTCCCGACTGGCAGGCCTCCATCAGTTCGTGGGTTGAGGTGATCCCGAGTTCCTCCCATAGTGTCTTGACTTTTTTCGGGCCAAGTCCTTTGATCTGCAGGACTTCAAGTATTCCCGTAGGAGTTTTTTCCAAAAGCTGCACGAGCAAGGGAAAGGTTTCTGTGGCTTTTAGGCTTTGGATCACTTCGACGACGCTTTTCCCGACCCCATTGAGTTTGGAGAGTTCCTCGTCACTGAGCTCCATAAGGTCCTGATCTATACGCTCGAGCGATATGAGCGCACTTTGGTAACTGCGGATTTTGAATGGATTCTCATCGTGAAGCTCCATCAACTGGATTCCGAGCTTTAGCTTTTTTAAAATCGTTTTATGATCCAAAACAGTTAGTTTTTCGTGTCAGAAGTTAGACAAATGTCTTCAATTATTGTTTCAATTTAAAGTTTGAAGGGGTAACTTATGTTTAGTCGCAGTGATCAATGGCCAGTCGCAGTGCGTAGTGATCGGTCGAAGCGAGGAACTATCGACTCAACAACTAACTCAATAACCAAGTAAGCAACGATGAACTACTGGATGGTCAAGACGGAACCGGAATCTTATTCCTGGGAGGATTTTGTAAAAAAGGGAGAGGATGTCTGGGATGGTGTAAGAAACTATCAGGCGCGGAATTTTCTGAGGGAAATGCGTACGGGTGATCCGGTGCTGTTCTACCACAGTGGCAAGGAAAAGGCAGTGGTGGGAGTGGCTGAAGTGTCCGGGGAGGCTTTTCCGGATCCAAAGGACGAAGCCTGGGTCGCAGTGAGCCTAAAAGTGAAACTGCCTCTCGCCAATCCTGTGAGCCTCGAATCTATCAAATCCGACGACCGCCTGTCCGGGATGCTGATGCTGCGCCAGTCCCGACTTTCCGTGACGGCCGTGACCAAAGAAGAATTTAACGTGATAATAGCCCTGGGGAAATGAAAAAACTGCTGATACTAATTCTGTTTCTTGCTGGAAGCATCTCCCCGCTCCTTGCCCAAGTGAAGTTCATAGAGCGCTTTGAGGTGCTGGAGGAGCCAAACGATCCCACCTTTGAGATGATGCGGATAGAAGATGGCTTGGTGTCTTTTCGAACCTATCAGGGCAGGGGTTTTTCCGCCAAGAAAGTCTTTCAGTTTTTTGTCTCCGACCTAGACCTCAAGAGCAAAGGGCTGATCGAGCTGGAGATGCGGCCCGGCTATGAGATGGTGGGGTATGACACCGATGGAAACAATTTGTTTGTTCTCATGGCGAAGGGGTATGCTAGTACTTCCGACAAATACATTTTGCAAGTGAATCTGGAATCCAACCAGGGCTTCGAATTTCCTGCCGAAAACCTACTTTCCATTGAACTGGTAGAGTTTCTGGTGCAGAACAGAAAGGCCGTTTTCATGGGCAGCTCGGAGGGTAGGCCAGTGCTGCAGATTTTTGACTTGGACACGAAGAGTATCCATACCGTGCAGGGGGTATACGGCAACAACACGCAAGTGCTCCAGATCCGCGAAATGCCCGAATTGGAGGCCTTGGAGGTGGTAATCAGCCGCCGGGGACAATACAAGGACCGGGAAACTTCCATCTTGACCTTTGACATGCTCGGAAATCTGGTGCGGGAGATCAAGGTGGATCAGTTTGGGGCGCAGGACCAGGAGATTCTCGACGGGATGCTACTGGCTGACCAAAATTACCAGCAGGTAATGATCGGCTCCTATGGCTTGGATGGGCGCGCCGCGTACCAGGGAATGTATATTATGGAGATCAACGAGTTTGGGGAGTATGATTTCAAGCTCTACACCTTGGAGGACTTTCCCAACTTTTTCAACTATCTCCCAGAAAAACAAAAAACCAAAAGGGACGAGGTCGTGGTCAAAGAACTGGAAAAGTCCAAGATTCCACTGATCCGAAACACCTATGCAGTCCGCGATGTGAGACAGGAGGGGGATGCCTATTATATTTATTTTGACCAGGTGAACATCGTGAGCAATGGAGGAAGGCGTCCCAACGGCTGGACTTCCACAAGCAACTATCGCTATGACCGGATCAACAGGATGGGCTATGCCCCCTATTACATGGATCCCTTCCTTTCGCCCAGCACCAACCCCATGCAGACATTCACTGCGGTCAATGAGTACCAATACGAGTCAGCGCATTTCGTGAAGGTCTCCAAAGAGGGGAATGTGCTTTGGGACAACGCAGCGACGTATGGGGGATTTATCACCACCTACCCTGAGCCTTTCGGAGAGATCGCAATCGTGGGTGATGACCTGTACCACCTCTACGCAGAAAACGATCTGATCAAGGCGAGTTTTTTCAGAAATGGGGAGAAGGTGTTTGAAAACCTGGATTTTGAGCTGGAATTGCCGAACGAAAACGAGCGCATCGACTACACGGATTTCGAAACACTGCGCTTGGTCCACTGGTACGACCGGTACTTTATCCTCACGGGCCAGCAGACGGTCAGGGGACTCAACCCCCAAAACCAGACCCAGGAAAGAAGGGTGTTTTTTATGAGCAAAATTTTGGTGGATGGGGATTTGTACCAGCCTGAGGAGGCAGGAGACTAGTTTTATTTTCTATATTTACGCCCAAATCCACTCCATGCAAAAGCGGCTTGTACTCGATCAGCAGCAGATCGCCATCACTCTGAAGCGGTTTTGCTACCAACTCATCGAAAATCACGACGATTTCGAAAACACCGTTCTCCTTGGGCTTCAGCCACGAGGTACCATACTTTTGGACAAAGTCGTCTCCTTATTGAAAGAAATCTCAGGGATCGAGGTGCCTTCAGGTTACTTGGATGCTACCTTCCATCGGGATGATTTTCGGCGAAGGGACTTTCCGCTCAAGGCCAACGAGACCAAGATCGATTTTTTGGTAGAAGAGAAGAAAGTCATTCTTATCGACGACGTACTGTACAAAGGCCGGTCTGTGCGGGCGGCTATGGATGCGATGATCGCCTTCGGAAGACCGCAGAAGGTAGAACTCATGGTGCTGGTAGATCGCCGGCTGACTCGCGACTACCCTATCATGCCGGACTATTTTGGAACAAAAGTCAATACCCTAGACAGCCAGCATGTGGTAGTGGAATGGGCCGACCAGGACCATGCGGAAGATGCAATTTGGATCACAGAGAAAGTTAAAAGTTAAACATGTCGCAACTCAGCACCAAACACCTGCTTGGAATCAAAGACATCACCGAGACAGATATCCGCCTGATTCTCGAGACAGCGGCCAATTTCAAGGAAGTGATCAACCGGCCGATCAAAAAAGTACCTTCCCTCCGCGACATTACCATTGCCAATATTTTCTTCGAAAACTCCACGCGTACCCGTCTATCCTTTGAGCTGGCGGAGAAGCGTCTTAGCGCCGATGTGGTCAACTTCTCCTCGGCGAATAGCTCGGTGAAAAAGGGCGAAACCCTCGTGGACACGGTCAATAATATCCTGGCGATGAAGGTGGACATGGTCGTCATGCGCCATGCCAGCCCCGGCGCGCCGCACTTCCTCTCCAGAAATATCTCTGCCAACATCGTCAATGCCGGAGACGGTACGCATGAGCATCCGACTCAAGCATTGCTCGATGCCTTCTCCATGACGGAAAAGCTTGGTGATCTTACGGGGAAAAAGATTGCCATCATCGGCGATATCCTGCACTCGCGGGTGGCACTTTCCAATATTTTTTGCCTGCAAAAGCTTGGTGCCGAGGTGATGGTCTGCGGGCCGATCACCCTCCTGCCTAAATACATTTCCAGCTTGGGCGTAAAAGTGGAACTGGATGTACGCAAAGCCCTTGAATGGTGTGACGTCGCCAACGTGCTCCGCATTCAGCTGGAACGCCAGCAGATCAAATATTTTCCCAGCCTGAGGGAATATTCCCTCTACTATGGCATCAACAAGAAAATGCTCCAATCTCTCAATAAGGAGATCGTGATCATGCACCCCGGACCGATCAACCGAGGCGTGGAATTGAGCTCAGATGCAGCCGACTCCGAGCACTCCATCATCCTCAACCAAGTGGAAAATGGCGTTGCCGTCAGAATGGCGGTATTGTACTTGTTGGCCGGAGTGAAAGGATAAGTCAGAGATAAGATTTTCATGAATAGCCGTCGGTAGGTGACGACGGATGGTGAGCTTGCCGAACCATGTTGAACCTACCAAGGGCTATTTATTTTTAGTTTATTCCAGTAGTAGGAACGTTTGGGCATTAATAGAAGCTGGCGAGTTTCATGCGAATGAGAAATTCAAATGGAGAAAAAGGTGTCGTTTTGAGATGGGCCTTCTAAGATGTGACTCTATCCCGAAATGTTTGTAAATAGATTTTAGGATTAGTTGACCTTCCCATCCGATTTTTCAATTTTCAAATCCTCCCAGCCCCCTTTAGACCAAGGTTTGCATTCCAAACAGGATTAGAAACCAAAGGGGGAGTTGGCCTTCTGTCTCCGGTTTTCCGACTCTTCCGACATCCAACATCGGACACCCAACATCCGACATCCTCTCCATATTTCTCTCCGTTTCCTTGCAGGGTGCCTATATTATGCTGAAAATCGCAAAAGGAATTTTTCATGCTCACAGTTACCAACCTGATCAAAAAATACGGCAAGCAAAACGCAGTCGACGACATCAGCTTTCACTTGGATGGCGGAGAAGTGGTCGGTCTTCTTGGCCCAAATGGCGCGGGGAAAAGCACGACGATGAAGTGCATCGTTGGATTGCTTCGCAAAACCTCGGGAGAGATCACCATCGGCGGATATGACCATCTCAGCGTGGAGGCCAAGCGTTTTTTCAGCTACATCCCCGAGACTCCTTATGTGTATGACCTTCTGACCGTGAAGGAACACCTGCAGTTCATCGCCCAGGCCTATGGAGTACGAGACTGGCAGGGCAAGGCAAAAGAACTCTTGGAGCTGTTTGAATTGGATGACAAGGCCAACAAACTAGGCAGAGACCTGTCAAAGGGCATGCGCCAAAAGGTCTCCATCTGTTGTGCACTTTTGCCGGATCCTCAACTCTTGTTCTTTGACGAGCCAATGATAGGACTGGATCCAAAGGCGATCAAAAACACCAAGAAAATCTTCAAGACACTCAAAGAGTCCGGCAAGACTATCTTGGTCAGTACCCACCTGATCGACAGCGTGGAGGCGATTGCGGATCGCATCATGATCCTGAAAGATGGCCGGATCATCGGCAACGACACCATCGCCAACCTCAAGCAGCAAGCTGAGCAGGCCGAAGGAGCCTCGCTCGAAGACCTGTTTCTAGAGATGACCAAAGATGTTTGAGATCCAGCTTCTGCTCAAAAAAGATCTTCGGATTTTGGTCAACAACATCAAGCTCATAATCCGAAATCCCCTTCGTTTGATCCCCTATGCGGTGATGGTGGGATATATTGTCTTTGTCTACTCCAAGAGGACCAGCGTCAAAAGTTCGGAAGGGCTGCAGCAGCTCCAGAACATCGGGGCGGGCGATCTTCCTGAGACCAATTTTGCGATGCAAAACGTCGTGGGGGCCGTGACCATCCTAGCGTTGGGATTTTTGGTGTTTCAGTTGTATCGGGCGACCAAAAACAACGTGAGCTTTTTCAAGATGGCGGATGTCAATCTGCTCTTTACGGCGCCGGTCAAGCCGCAAAACTTGCTACTGTACTACATGGCTCGCTCCATCCTTCCAGCACTTGGTGGATCTATTCTCTTTGTGCTGTATGGCACGGGTCAGTTGACCGACCAGTTTCAACTGACTCTGGGAAATTCGGTGTTTATCGTCTTGGGTTTTGCGCTGTTTTTTTTCATGGTTTTTCCCATCCGCTTCCTGATCTACACGCTTCACACGAAGTATGGGATCATGGACTACATCAGGGGAGGGGTGGTTGGCTTGGGGGTCGCTC
>CAZTJM010000057.1:17497-18360 GCA_964613865.1 uncultured Limnohabitans sp.
GCTCTGGCGTTGAGCATTCTGATTCCGGGCTTCCTTGCCGAAAAGTTCTGGCAGGGCATGTTTGCTTGGGTGGCCTCACCGTGGTTCGACCTTTTTCCGCTGGTGGGTTGGAGCCGGGGCATTGTGGGCTTTGCCTCCCATGGCAACCTACTTTTGGCGCTAGCCTATATAGCCCTCTATGGCTTGGCTTACTATACCGTCGTGAAGCTGGTTATCCAGTTTTCGGGCTACTACTACGAAGACGTGCTGGAGGCGACCAAGACTAACGAAGACAAACTCGAAAAGGCAAAAGGCAAGCAGGAGATCGGTGAGGATACCTACAGCCTCAACGCAAAAAAGCAACTGGCCTTGCCGGACTTCGGAGTCGGTGCCAAAGCCCTGTATTGGAGAAACTATGTGCATAGCAGCCGCCAAGATTTTCATCCGCTTTTCGGGATTTATTCGATGGGAATGGCGGTGATCGGGATAGTTCTGGCTGGCCTTTCCAACTTTGACTGGTTTTCACACAAAGTATTCTATTTCTACCTGTTGTTCTTACTTTTCTTCTACTTCATGGCGGGAATTGGCCGCGCAAATATCGGGGATTTGAAAAAGCCTTTCTTCATCCTGATACCAGCCACATGGACTTCCAAGTTTTGGAACATGATCAAGCTGGATCTCGTCCAAACCCTTTTGTTCGCGGGGATCTTGATCGTGCCGTCTGTTTTTTTGGCTCACGTGAGCGTGGGCTTGATTCCGCTGTTTTTGGCGGGAATGGTGGTGTGCTACCTGATCGGCTTTGCAATCAATCTGATTCCACAGGTGGGTTTGGATGAAGGCTGGGACCGTAAGTTGATCAAGCCCTTTATGATCGGGGGAATTTT
>CAZTJM010000057.1:18370-21080 GCA_964613865.1 uncultured Limnohabitans sp.
TTGTGTTTGTGATCACTTCGCAGTTTGTATGGACGCTGATGACCGCTGTGGTGGGGCTGTCTTTCGTAGCGGCCGTGTTACTCCATGTGACTCTGGATGTACTGCGGCGGATAGAGTTCAAGGAAGTGTAGCATGCTGACAACAGCCGACGGTCCACAGTCGACCGCAGTATTGAATTGGTCGAAGTGTTTTGGAAAACAGCGATGACGAATGCCAATTGAAAGCCATTGAAAGTGAGATTACACGATGGGATGTCTTAGCCGAGTACAAAGTCTAAATCTGATAGGGGCGGGGAGGCATTTGCCAGCGGGCCGGCGTTCGGCCTCGTGCGGTTGGGGCCCTGATAACTATCGGGGGCAAATCTTGTCCCGATGGTTATCGGGATGGTTCTTTTTTATCAAGAAAAAAGAACAAAGCAGAATAGCCGCGCAAGATACTCTGAGGTTTCGTTTGTTAGCTTGACTGAACGACAGAGAGCCTGCGAAATATAATTTGGTTTAAGTCACTCGGGTACAAGGCAGGCTGAAAAAATCCTTTAATTTTGGTCTATCCAAATATAACTGACCATGATCTACGATTCCATCATCGACACCATCGGCAATACACCGATGATCCGACTCAATAAACTTGCACAAGACATCCCCGGTCAGGTCTTGGTAAAAGTGGAGTACTTCAATCCGGGCAACTCCATGAAGGACCGGATGGCCATCAAGATGGTGGAGGATGCTGAGAAGGCGGGGATTCTACAGCCAGGAGGCACCATCATCGAGGGCACCAGCGGAAATACCGGGATGGGCCTGGCGTTGGCGGCAGTGGCCAAAGGCTACCGGTGTATCTTCACCATGGCAGACAAGCAGTCCAAGGAGAAGATCGACATTTTGAAAGCTGTCGGCGCTGAAGTAGTAGTCTGCCCGACGAATGTCACACCGGACGATCCGAGATCATATTACTCTGTGGCGCGCAAGCTCAATCGTGACATTCCCAATTCATTTTATCCCAACCAATACGACAACCTGTCCAATTCCTTGGCGCACTACGAGACCACCGGTCCCGAGATCTGGAAGGATACGGAGGGGAAAATCACCCATTATGCCGCTGGCGTAGGCACCGGCGGCTCCATGTGCGGTACAGCCAAGTACCTGAAAGAGCAAAATCCGGCTTTGGTGACCGTGGGAATCGATACCTATGGTTCGGTGTTCAAAAAATACAAGGAAACAGGCGTATTCGACGAAAAGGAAATCTATCCCTATCTGACTGAAGGAATCGGCGAGGATATTCTACCTAAAAACGTGGATTTTAGCCTGATTGACCATATCATCAAAGTGACCGATAAAGACGCGGCCGTGATGACCCGTAGGCTTGCCCGAGAGGAAGGCCTTTTTGTGGGGTGGTCTTGCGGGTCGGCAGTACATGGCGCTTTGGAGTGGGCCAAGGGAAACTTGAAGGAAGACGACGTGATGGTCATCATCCTGCCTGATCACGGCACTAGGTATCTGGGAAAAGTGTACAATGACGAGTGGATGAGAAACCACGGTTTCCTCGAGGACAAGACTTTCTCCACCGCAAGAGACATCATTGCGCTCCGAAATGGAAACTATCATCTTCTGTCTGTCAACAAAAACGACTCCGTAAAAGAAGCCATCGCGCTAATGAACGAACGCAGCATCTCCCAAATCCCGGTAATGGAAGGAGATGAAGTAGTTGGATCCTTGACAGACAACAAGCTCCTTTCCAAGATCATCGAGAATCCCACGTTGAAAGACGGCGCGGTGTCGGAAGTAATGGAAAACTCCATGAAGTTTGTTGCGCTGGACTCCACACTAGACGTGCTATCATCCATGGTGGAAAAGGAAAAGGCCGTGCTCGTGAGGGACAATCTTGATAATATCCACATCATCACCAAGCACGATATTTTGGAGGCGTTTACGAAGTGAGGCGATTGGAAAATTTCAAAATTGGAAGATTGAAAAATTCGGCGGCAAGGTTGCAAATTGTTCCAGCCTCAGTGCTCGCTAATAAACAATTAGATGTGATGCTGCTCGCAGCCTCGTAAATCGTACGTCATTAAATCGTATTTTAAAAAATAGCGGGCGCTAAGATGAGCAGCATTTACGCCCCAATACAGTAAGAGTACCACAGAAAATGACCCCTATACAGATTCAAAAGCTGTTTCAGCAATTCCCCGAGTTTAGTACCCAAGAGAGTATCCAAAAAGGCTGGGAATATTTCAAGGCCCAGCCGCTCAATTCCCTTGCTTTTACGATGCTGATTTTCAGTATTCAGGCCGTTTCGACATTCTATCTGGACGATTTTAGTCTATTGATTAGCATCATTGTTTCTCCACCCCTTACCGCCGGTTTTTTTCTGATTGCGAACAGGATCAGCAGGGGAGTGGAGGTGCAGTTCTCCCACTTTTTTGAAGGCTTTTCCTATTGGGGGATCTTGATCGTAACATCCCTTGTTTCGGGGATTTTGACCTTTCTAGGAATTTTGGCACTGGTAATACCGGGAATCTATTTAGCAGTGGCATTTACCTTCGCCGTCCCTTTTGCGCTTTACTCAGGCACCGATTTCTGGACTTCGCTTGAATTGAGCCGTAAGCTAATCACGATGAATTGGTGGAAGTTTTTTGGCTTCGTGATTGTGTTGCTGGTGCTCAACATCCTGGGAATCCTGTTCTTTTTCGTAGGGATACTTGTGACCATCCCGG
>CAZTJM010000057.1:21090-26273 GCA_964613865.1 uncultured Limnohabitans sp.
TGTGTTGGCGATCTTCAATATTGTGTGGCTGCTGTGCTTGTTGGTAGGAATCCTGGTGACGATTCCAGTAAGCTACTATGCGATCTATGCGGTTTTTGAGGAATTGACTCGAGATACCTTGGCGGAGCCGGGACTTAGTCATGAGCCACAATCATAGCCTCCAGCCGATTTTTGCTTTTTTCCAACAAATCGTTAACGGCGGTCTCGGACGGAGTGGGAGGGCTGATCGGACTGGAAAAATAGACCCTGACTTTTCCCGGACGCAATAACAGAGATCCCCGCGCCATGACCTTGTCCGCTCCGAGGATCGCCATGGGCAGGATGGGAACCCCGGTGTCTACGGAAAGACGAAAGGCTCCTTTCTGAAAGGGGAGGAGGATTTCTCGGGAATCGTTTCGGGTGCCCTCGGGAGCGACCACCACCGACTTTCCTTGGTCTAGGAAGCGGATCAGTTTTTCCAAACTTTCCCTTCTCGACTCCGCATCGCCGCGATCAACCCAGACGGCTAATCTACCGATGACCGTACCGAATACGGGAATTTTCGAAAGTTCTTTCTTTCCAATTGCTCTAATTTCTTGGGGGATTACCATAGGAATGACCGGGGCATCTACGAATGAGCGATGGTTGAAGATGTAGATGTAAGGTTCGCTAGGGAGAATGTTTTCCCGCCCATGCACCTCATAGCGTATTCCGGACAGAAATGACCAAATGCTTGCCCAAGAGCGTAGAAAGAAAAAGGCGACCTTGTCCCCCCTTTCGCTAACCAATAAAGGGACCAGAACAGGAAGGGCAAAGATCAGCATGAGAACGATGAAGAGAAATGCTGAATAAAGGGTATAAATCCACTGGAAGAACTTGATCATCCGGAATATTCGTTATTTTTGGGTTCGTAATTATCCTTTAACTCTTTGCTTGCAGGTCCCGCTTTGGCGGGACTTTTTCATTTCTGTAAGCCAGGCCTCTCGAAAAGGAGCTTGGTAGACTTAGTCAACCCGAATGGGTTTCGTTTTTTCGGAGATGCCGTTTTCGCTGAATGATTCTATGGTAAAATAATAGGGTGTATCGCGGTCGAGGTTTCTCATGAAAAGGGAGCTTTCTCCATAGATCTGCCAAGAATGGTAAAGCTTGTCCGGGGCAATTCCCCAGCGGATGTTGTAGCCTTGGGCACCGTCTACTGGCTTCCATTTGAGCGACGCGTCTCGGCGGTCAGTCTGCCTTTCAACTTCAAATCCTTTAACCAATTCTGGCTTTTTGCCCATGCCAAGTCCGAAGACCCGAATCTCAGACAAGGCTAGGTTAGCGCCGGGAACATTCACATTGCTGTAGCGGACATACTTAGCAGTCACGGGTTTTGCTAAGGGCAAATAGGCGTTGGGAGCATCTTTGTAGCTGTTGGTGCGATCTACGATGGTTTGCCAGTTTTGGCCATCCATAGAAGCTTCCAAAGCAAAACGATGGCGCAATCCCTCAACTCGGGTATAGATTCCACTTTCTTGGTCATGGAAGTTTAGCTGGATTGCGTAGATCTTTCCGGGAGCAAGCATCTCTATTTCCACCCATTGCGCATCGTCATTGGCTTCGGCTACCCAGAATGACTTCGGGCTTTCATCCGTCAGGACTTCAGATGTGATTTGCCCCGCGTCGTTTTTCACGAGGGGCATTTCCGTGATCTCAAACTGGTCATCGGTCGTCGTGCTTTTCCGAACCTGCATTTTGGAAGTAGACACAGTGGTTTTACCCTGGTAGGAAAGCAGCATCCAGCCTGTATGTTGGCCTGCCTTGTCAGGGTTGTTTGGCGCAAAACGGGGATAGTCGCCATAATGGGTGTCGGTATACATCAAGCCTTCGTCGAAGTATGCTGGAAACATGCAGAGGCGTCGTTCCCAGTGGGAATTGGAGGCAAGGGCCATGGTCGCAAAATGCCAATATTGTCCATTCGTTTGCTTCACCGTCATGCCGTGGCCAGCCCCCGTGCTGAATCCTCCCGGCTTGAAGGACATGGGGTTGCTCTTCATGTAGGTAAAGGGCCCCAATGGCGAGTCGCCGATATATACTCCATCCCCATAGACATTAAACTGCGTGCCTGGCGCAGCATATTGGAGGTAGTATTTTCCCTTGTGTTTGATCATGGCCGCACCTTCCATATAGCCTTCCTTCAGGGTAGGGTGGAAGTTGCTTTCGCCGAAGCGCTCCCAGCCATGGAGCTCCTCGTCCAGATTGATGAGCTCGGCCTTGACACCCGTTTCCAGCATGCGGTCGTCTTTGTTTAGTTCCTTGACTTGGATGGGATAGACGTTGGACGAGCCCCAATAGAGATAAGTCTTGCCGTCGTCATCGATGAAAAGATCAGAGTCTTGGATATTGTTGGTGATGGAGGCTGTGGGAGTCCATTTGCCACCTTTAGGATCATCCGTATATAGGATGCTGCCATAGCCTGCCGGATCACCCGCGAAGTAGACCAAAGAGTCTTTGTAATTGAAGGCGGTCGGGGCATTGCTTCCTTCGAAAAACCATTGCTGGGGCTTGATGAAAGTCCAGTCCACTAGGTCTTTGGAATGCCAATAGCCAAAGGACCGAGTGACGAAGAGGTAGTATTCTCCACGGAACTCCACCACGGCTGGATCGGCTCCGGAGCGATAGGAGATGTTTCGAGCCGAGTTGTACACCATGTAGGTGTAGTCTAGGTCCAAGGAATTGATGTAAGTCTTCGGGACGATTTCCTGGGCCTGTAAGGAAAAGGTAGCCAAAAAGATAAAAATGGCGATCGCTTTGGATTTCATGGGTTCAAACAGGGTTAGTATGCTCGGCATTGGGAGAATCTGGTCAATCTCCGCTGCCAGCGATGGATTTACATTGGTGCAAATTTACAGATCTATGCTTGGGAATGTGGGATTATTGCAAATCCATCCTTCCCTTGCCAGACCATAAATCAGCGGATTGGATTTTACGCTGGTCTCGGGCGGGGGCGCTCATAAGAAAGATAAAGCTTTGATTATTTTGTCGCTCTAGTCGGATAAAATCCCTACCTTTGCAGTCCGTTCGGGTGAGCGGCGTACTTTGGAGTATCCAAGGTGCTGATTTCTAACCACAAAACTTCAGTCCAATGACTCTAGGACTGGGGCTAATCAGAGTCAAAACAACTATGTCTAGTACAAAAGAATTCGACTGGGACGCGTTCGACACCAAAGGTTTCGGCGAAGGTTACTCCAAAGACCAAAGAGCTCAAATGGAGGCCATGTATGCCGGTACCTTGAACGAAATCACTGAAAAAGAAGTGATCAAAGGTGTGGTAGTAGGAGTAAACGACAAGGATGTAATCATCAACATCGGTTTTAAGTCAGACGGTCTTGTGCCTCTTTCTGAATTCCGTGACGTAGCAGGCATCAAGCCAGGCGACGAAGTTGAGGTATTCATCGAAGAGCAGGAAAATGCTTTGGGTCAGTTGATCCTTTCCCGCAAAAAAGCCAAGATCGTTCGTGCGTGGCAGGACATCGAGAGCGCTCTTGAAAATGACAGCGTAATCGAAGGTCTTGTGAAGAGAAGAACCAAAGGTGGTCTGATCGTGGATATCTACGGAGTAGAGGCCTTCTTGCCAGGTTCTCAGATCGACGTGAAGCCTATCAGGGATTTCGACATCTATGTAGGTAAGAAGATGGAAGTGAAAGTGGTGAAGATCAACCACGCCAACGATAACGTAGTAGTTTCCCACAAAGTCCTCATCGAGAAGGATTTGGAGAAGCAAAAAGCAGAGATCCTCAACAACCTGGAAAAAGGCCAAGTACTGGAAGGTGTGATCAAGAACATGACCAACTTCGGTGTATTCATCGACTTGGGTGGTGTAGATGGTCTCCTTCACATCACGGATATCTCTTGGGGTCGTATCAACCACCCAGAGGAGGTATTGCAGCTTGACCAGAAAGTTCAGATCGTTGTTCTTGACTTCGATGACGATAAGAGAAGAATCTCTTTGGGTATGAAGCAATTGACTGCCCATCCTTGGGATTCTTTGGCTTCTAGCCTTGAGATCGGCTCCAGAGTACAAGGTAAGATTGTAAATGTAGCTGACTACGGTGCATTCCTTGAGCTTGCTCCTGGTGTAGAAGGTTTGATCCACGTATCCGAAATGAGCTGGTCTCAGCACTTGAGAAACCCAGCTGACTTCGTGAAAGTAGGTGACGAAATCGAAGCAGTAGTATTGACTTTGGACAAGGATGATCGTAAGATGTCTTTGGGTATCAAGCAATTGACCGAAGATCCTTGGACTAAGCAAGACATGGTGACCAAGTACGCTGTAGGCACCAAGCACAAAGGTGTGGTAAGAAACCTGACCAACTTCGGTCTTTTCCTTGAATTGGAAGAGGGTATCGACGGATTGGTTCACGTATCTGACCTTTCCTGGACCAAGAAAATCAAGCATCCATCTGAATTTGTAAAAGTTGGTGATGAGCTTGACGTTGCGGTACTTGAACTGGATGTGGACAATAGAAGACTTGCTTTGGGCCACAAGCAGCTGGAAGAAAACCCTTGGGATACTTTCGAGACTGTGTTCCCAGTAGGATCTATCCACAAGTGTACTGTCAACTCCAAGAATGACAAAGGTGCTGTTCTTGAGCTTCCTTACGGTCTGGAAGGTTTCGCAACCTCCAAAAACCTTGAGAAAGAAGACGGTTCCCAAGTAGAGGTAGGCGAGTCTCTGGACTTCAGAGTAACCGAATTCTCCAAGGATGACAAGCGTATCGTTCTTTCCCACACCGCTACCTTCAGAGAAGAAGCAAAAGCTCCTAAGAAAGCTGCTGCTCCAGGTGGCAAGAAGAAAGAAGATGCAGTAGAAATGCCTGCTCAAGCTGAGAAATCAACTTTGGGTGACATCGACGCTCTTGCTGAGTTGAAAGAGAAAATGGAAGGCAAGAAATAAGAAGCTAGATTCGAGATACAAGAATCAAGACTTATTGCTCTCAATATAGAAAACGCCGGCTGCAAAGTCGGCGTTTTTTTATGCCAACTCTCCAAGGGTTTTAGACCCCTTGGAGAGTTTTTAAAATAGGAATTCTGCTAATAGATTGCTTCACTGTGTTCGCAAAGACGTTTGCATCGGAATCTGTGTCAGTCCGAGCGGAGTCGAGGACCCTTCCAGCTATCCCTTTTTTCAATAGCTTGATTTTGTAAAAGTTGCATAGCTATCA
>CAZTJM010000058.1:0-25982 GCA_964613865.1 uncultured Limnohabitans sp.
TGGGATCCCGAGAATCTATACTATGAGGCGGGAAGCTGGGGGATTGCCACTTCGGAAAAGTCACCAAAGCATGCTCCGAATGTCTCGCTTCGCTGGGATTCCCTAGACTGGCGATCCAAGCTCAAGACCAAAAAGATGGCTTGGGATTTTTCCGAAGCGGGCCTTCAAGCCAGATCCCAGCGCAAGCTTGGCGTGATCGTGCATGAGCTTTTGGCGGCCTCGAAAAACCGTGAAGACGCCACTCTTTTGCTTCAGCAGTACGAGTTTGAAGGCAGGCTCGATGCAGAGACGGCGGCTTTGGTGGGTGAGCAACTTAGCGCTTTGTTTGCGCTGCCCGACTTTATCCGCTGGTTTGACCCGAGTTTCCAAAGCCTCGCAGAGCAGGGGATTCTACTGCCCGGCGGTAGCCAAAAGCGACCCGACCGCATCCTGATCGGAGAAAATGAAGTTCTGGTCGTGGACTTTAAGACCGGAGAAAAATATTCATCCCACCTCAGCCAAGTGAAAGAATACATGGCCCTCGTCGCCAGCCTCAGCCAAAAGCCCGTGAAGGGCTACCTCTGCTATCTCGAACCCACCGAAATCCTGGAAGTATGATCCCGTTTTTGAAAGATACCGCCAAGCAGATCTTGGACTCGGGGAGAAATCTCAATGAGCTGACCATCGTCCTGCCCAACCGACGCGCCGGCCTCTTTTTCACCCGCTATCTGGGCGAACTGATCCAAGAACCAGTCTGGATGCCTGAGGTGCAGACGATAGAGCAGGTCTTTTATGGCTTGGCAGGTAATGCACCCGCGGATGAGCTCACGCTGATTTTTGAGCTCTATGAACTTTATCGACAGATCCAGGAGGAGCCGGAAGATTTTGACCGTTTCTACTTCTGGGGAGAGCTGATCTTAAAAGACTTCAACGATCTGGACCAGTTTCTCGCTCCGGCCAAGACGGTTTATCAAAACCTAGCCGAGATCAAAGAGTTTGAGTCAGACTTGAGTTTTTTGACCGAGGACCAAAAGGAGTTGATATCCCAGTTTTGGCTGGCCTTTGCCCGGCAAAACGAGCAGGAGAAAGAGAAATTTTTGCGCTTTTGGCAGATCCTCGGGCGTCTCTACACGGATTTTCAGCACCGTCTCAAAACCGTCGGTTTGGCCTATTCGGGCCAGCTCTATCGTGAGGTGGCAGAAAATCTGAATCAATTCGAGCGCCCCCAGAAGCATTACATTTTCGTTGGCTTCAATGCCTTCACGCTCGCTGAGGAGAAGCTGATCAAGCACTTCGTGAAGGAATTTGGCGCAGAGGTATTCTGGGATGTGGATGCTTTTTATCTCGAAGACACGCTGCAGGAGGCTGGACTTTTCTTCCGGGACTACCAAAGAGACCCGGTGCTGGGGGAGACTTTTCCGAAGGAAATCCCCGACCAAGTCCGGAAGAAGGCAGCCCATATCACCACGCATGCCATCCCGCTGAAGACCAACCAAGCCAATCTGGTCGGGAAGCTATTGGAAGCCGTAGGAGCGGACGAGCGACTGGAGGAAACGGTGATCGTGCTGCCGGACGAGCAGTTGCTTTTTCCCGTCCTGCATGCCCTGCCCCCTCTGATAGACAAGCTGAATGTGACCATGGGCTATCCCATCCGAAACGCTCCGATTTATGCCTTTCTGGACGGGGTGCTCGACTTGCAGCGCTATGTGAAATTCAGGGATGGGAGGGTGACTTTCTACCACAAGCCGGTGACGGACCTGCTTTCTTTTCCCTACCTGTCAGCTGAAAATCCGGAGTTCGTGAAAGGACTGTTGGAGAATATCCATGCCGACAACCTGCTCGAAGTGCCTCAGGAAATGCTGACCAAGGAAAATTCCCTTTTCGACTTGGTCTTTCGCAAGATCGAGCCGGAGGAGATTTTTGACTACCTGGGCAGCTTGATCCAGCACTTGGCCAAGACCTACCAGGAAGACGAGGTTCAGCGCAGCTACTTGTTTCAAGCCTTCAAGCAGCTCAACCGTATTCAGGATGTCTTTGTAGGCAATAGTTCCAAAGGGCTGAAAATGGACTTTTTACTCAAGCTTTTCCGTCAGCTCTTCCGGGAACTCAAGTTGCCCTTCGAAGGCGAACCGCTACAGGGGTTGCAGCTCATGGGGGTGCTGGAGTCGCGAAATCTCGACTTTCGCCGGGTAATCATCTGCGATGTAAACGAGGGAAGTTTTCCGCCTGGAGGCGGAATCAACTCCATGATACCTTTTAACCTCAGAAGGGCTTTCAGACTACCTGTGCAGGAGCAAAACGACTTGATCTACGCCTACACGTTCTATCGCCTCCTGCATCGCGCGGAGGAGGTTCATCTGATCTACACCACTTCCTCGGATCAGGGAAAGGCGGGGGAGATGAGCCGATTTATCCAGCAGATGCAGGCCGAACTAGGTGTGCCCAAGCCGACGATAGCCATGGTGCCTGTGGACTTGACACCAGCCGAACCCATAACCGTTGAGAAAAGTCCAGCCGTGATGGAATCTCTGAAGCTTTACCTGCGGAAAGAAGATCCGGAAGCATTTGGCAAGGCCTTTTCAGCCTCGGCGATCAATAGCTATCTCGATTGCAGGTTGCGCTTCTACTTTCGCTATGTGGCGGGCCTGAAGGAAAAAGAAGAGGTCACCACAGGCATCGACCCCTCAACCTTTGGGACGATCCTGCATAGCGCGATGGAGCTTTTGTACAAAATCGGAGATGGAAGGACCTCACGAAAGTTTGATACCCACGGAATCGAGCGCATGAAGCTGCAGATTCCTGCTGCGGTGGATGAGGCGATTGGGCTTTTCTATAAAAAAGCGGAAGGCCAAGAGTTGGAACTGTCCGGTCAGCTGCAGATCGCGCGGGAGATTTTTGTCAAATACCTGCGAGCCATTCTGGACTATGACCAGAAAAACGGGGACTTTGAGATCATCGGCTTGGAGAAAGAGTATCCGGCGGGGATCTCCGTGGAGACTTTGGAGGGAAGAATGGAAGTGACACTGAGCGGCGTGATCGACCGCATGGACATCAAGGACGGGGTAGTGCGACTGATCGACTACAAGACTGGAAAGGACACCAAAAAGGTAAAGTCCATCGCCTCGCTCTTTGACCGGGATGAGAAAAACCGTAATAAAGCCGCGATGCAGACCATGCTCTACGCCCACTTCTACGAGACGGCCCATCCGGAAAACCAACTTCCCCTCAAGCCTGGGATCTTCAACATCAAGGAAATCTACAATCCCCAGTTCAACCCTTTCCTGCAACTGGAAGGAGTGGAGATTGCGGATTACAGGAGATTTGCAGAGGAGTTTCGAACGGGACTGAGTGGGCTCCTAGGGGAGATCTTTGACCCGACGAAGTCCTTTGACCAGACAGACAAGGTGGAAAAGTGCATGTATTGCGCCTACAAGGAAATCTGTGGAAGATAGTGGCCAGTCGCAGTGGTCAGTAGGCAGACTACTTCGACTGAGACTGAATACCGATTACTAAAAACTCTTCTTCGTCACCTTGGGGTAAAGGTCGTTTAGTAGCACCAGAGCGGCTGAGCCGTACCATTCTTTCAGGTCCATCTTCAGCACTCCGGCTTGTATAGCGGGATCGGTCTCGGTCAGGGTTTTGGCTTCCTCTATAGTCTGTACATCGAAGATATAGATGCCTCGCAGGTCTTCATTTCCGAAAAAAGGCCCTGCGACCACGAGCTTGCCCATTTCTGCCATCTTTCCGATGTTGGCCATGTGCTGGCCTTGGATCTCCTGACGCTGCTCGGTTGTGTATTCACCCACGCGATCACCCCGAAGCAAGAAGGCCATGACATATTTTTTCATCCCGTATTCATCGGCGCCGACTTTGGTGGCAAGGGCTTCATCGTACTCACTTTGGGCAAACCCAGTACATGCGATTCCAAAAAGGAAGGAGATTGTTGCGATTAGCTTCATCATAGTTTTTCAGATTAGTGCAGGATCAGGGCAATGGTATCGGCTTTGGTGCGAACCTTTATCCACTCCGTGAGCCGATTTGACTCAGCTGTGGTTGGCTTGGGAGAAAACTGGGCGTAGGCTACGAGCAAGGTGTCCACGCTTTTCTTTTCCAAATCCGTCATCATTGTCCTTCCGATGGTGAATTTTTTGAGGTTGGGGTGATTGATTTTGGCTTCTTCCGCGATCTCAAGGCTGAGCTTACGGGCGTTGGCATCTGCGAGGATTTCATTTTCGAGGAGGGCGATCTTTTCATCCTTGTCCCGGATGAGTGCTTCGTTTCGCTCGTAGAGATCTTTTAGGATGTCATTTCTGAGGAGATTGAGGTCGGTACTTTTTCCGCTCTGTAGAAAATTAAGCGTGGTTTCCTCCAGTCCAAATCCCGCCAATTTCGCATTTAACTTTGCAATTTCTTCCTCAGGGAGCTGATCGCCGATCAGGCTGACTTCGATAGTCTTGGGGGGGATGTTGTAGTGGTATGCGGCGGTTAGTACTTGGGTATTTGGAAATTTGATTTCCAAGCCAACAAACCTTCGTGCCTGCTCATTCCAGATGGATTTTTTCACCAGGCCGTAAGCCAGGTAAACGCTGGGGATGATGGTCATCAGGGTGATGATCGTGATGTAGGTCTTTACTTGGTTTTCACGCTTGGGGTCCAGAAAGTCCTTTTTGGGATACTTCATAAACCGGACGATCAGATAAGTGGACAGGCTGATGAAAACCGAGTTGATGAAGAAGAGATAAAACGCTCCGACAAAGTAGAGCAAGTTTCCCGTCGCCAATCCATAGCCGGCGGTGCACAGTGGAGGCATCAAAGCGGTGGCGATGGCCACCCCCGGTATGGCGTTGCTTTTTTCTTTTCTAGAACCTGCTACTATTCCGGCAAGTCCTCCGAAGAGCGCAATCAATACATCCCAAACCGTAGGTTCCGTCCTGGCCAAGAGCTCCGACTGGGCACTGCTGATCGGGGTAACCGCGAAGTAGATCGTGGAAGTCAAAATGGAGATGAAGACTGCCACTCCCAAGTTGCGGAAGGAACGCTTCAGTAGATCGAAGTCGTTGATGCCTGCCGCCATCCCGATACCCATGATCGGACCCATCAAAGGGGAGATCAACATCGCGCCAATGATGACCGCAGTAGAGTTGACGTTGAGGCCTACTGAGGCAACGAAAATAGCGAAGATCAGGATCCATAGATTTGCCCCCTTAAACTCTACGTTTTTGGAGATGTATTCGATTGTCTCTAGCTCGTCTTCCTTGCCTTCTTCCAGGTCAAACCTATTGGCCATGTAGACGAAAAATCGGAGTAGCCTGCTTCTTCTTTTAGGGGCAGGGGAGGAGGAATCCATAGACTTGTATTGATTTAAAAATGTCTATGAAAATACGGATAATAGTCAAAATCTATCAGAGAGGGACAAAAAATTGGGCTGCGATACCGCTATCCCTAGCGACAGACAAGGGCAGGACTTTCTAGGATGAAGCAAAATAAAAGACCTTGTAGAAATTGATTTTTGGGTTTATTTAAATCGAGCTAAATGACTGATTTTAAATTGTGTAAACTTGGTTTAGCTTCCCCGTAATTTGTATTATCTAAAAAATTTAGAGTTATCTAAATATTCTATTCATTGTTTTTTGAATCTGATATTGGAGAATTAACCCTAGTTTTGAAGGTCAATCGCGACGCCTTCTGATTTTTTTCTCAAGGAGGGTGTCCTGAATAAAACCGAGTCAAGAAAATGGCGATAGTAGCGTACCTGGATGATGACAAGATTCAGCATTTGCTGATGAAGAAACTGATGAAGATTTATCTGCCGGATTGCTCGGTGGCGGTGTTTGGCGAGCCCGAAGTTTTGGACTCTTGGCTTGCGGAAAACCACGTCGATTTGATCCTCTCCGACCTCAATTTTGAGACCTCTTCGGGCTGGGATTGGGTTGCTAGTTTTGGTGCAAAAAGCAGAGCTCCGATTGTGTTTGTCACGGCCAGTTCTTCTTCTGAGGACCGAAGAAAAGCATCGCATTTTAAAGAGGTAAAAGCTGTGATGGAGAAGCCCATTTCGGAGGAGAATTGGAATACGCTGGCAGGTCTGATCAAAGGCCTGGACTAGGAAATCCTTTTCTCGGGATTGCGCTTTTTTCCATTAAAAAATTGGGGATTTTTGGCCTCAATTGGTTTTTCAACTGGGGTAAAGTTTCTCGAAGGCGAACTTGTGATTTGGCTCCGGCGTTACCCCCGAGACCCTCAGTATGTCGGCAGAGGCTTTCTAAGCAGGCATTTGTCCGCTTCTAAAAAATAAGACTATTGAGGAAAGGGTTGGTTTTAATTTTGTTTTCTTTGTACCACTTGCCAAGTGCAGCATGCTGATCGAATAGATTGAAAGAATTATGGCCGAAGGATCGGAAGATAGAAAGCCTTTGCTTTCAAAAAAGATTGATAAGTTTTTTACGGGATTGGCGGATGCCTGGAATTTTGTCCGGCGCTTTTTTCAGGAAGTGTTTATGCCGCCTTATGAATTTAAGGAGGTCATCCATCAATGTTATAGGATAGGCGTCGAGTCCCTGCCATTGATATCTCTCACGGGATTTATCGTGGGGATAGTGTTTACCAACCAGTCCAGGCCGTCTTTGAGTGAATTCGGTGCGGCGTCTTGGTTGCCTTCGCTTATCTCTATTGCGGTGGTGAGGGCGATGGGACCCCTGGTGACGGCGCTAATCGCGGCGGGCAAGGTCGGCTCCAGCATCGGTGCCGAGATCGGCTCTATGAAGGTGACTGAGCAGATCGATGCGATGGAGGTATCGGCCACCAACCCCTTCAAGTTTCTGGTAGTTTCAAGGGTTTTGGCGACGACGCTGATGATTCCGTTGCTGGTGATGTACACGGATTTTGTGGCCTTGATGGGCTCTTTTCTCAGCGTCAACGCAAACGAGATGGTCAGTATGACCACTTTCTTTGTGCAGGTGTTTGAAGCCATCACCTTTTTGGATATCATCTCCTCGGTGCTCAAGTCGGTTCTGTTTGGATTTACGATCGGAATCGTGGGCTGCTATAAGGGATACAATTCCTCGAAAGGAACCGAAGGTGTAGGCCGGGCTGCCAATGCAGCCGTGGTAATGGCTATGTTCCTGATTTTTATCGAAGAGCTGCTTGTACTACAAATCGTCAACGCAATCCGGGGGATATAAGCTATGGAATCAAGGGAAAAAGTAGTTGAGATTCGGAACTTGGAAAAGTCATTTGGAGATTTGGATGTGTTGAAAGGAGTAGACTTGGATCTCTTTCGCGAGGAAAACCTCGTCGTGCTCGGTAAGTCGGGATCTGGTAAGTCTGTCTTGATCAAAATTATGGTGGGCTTGCTCAAGCAGGATTCCGGCAGCATGAAAGTCTTCGGAAAGGAAGTGTCAAAGCTCAACAAGAAAGACCTGAACGAATTGCGTCTGAAAATTGGCTTTTCCTTTCAAAACTCGGCGCTCTACGACAGCATGACCGTAAAGGAGAACATGGAATTTCCGCTGGTGAGAAATGAAAAGAACCTCACCCGCAAAGAGATCAACCTCCGAATCGAAGAGTTGCTGGACAGTGTCGGACTGCCGCAGACCATCAACCAGATGCCCTCTGAGCTTTCTGGTGGGCAGAAGAAACGTATCGGCGTGGCTAGAACCCTCATTCTAAATCCCGAGATCATGCTCTATGACGAGCCTACCGCGGGCTTGGACCCCATCACCTGCCGGGATATCAACAACCTGATCCTAGAAGTGAGGGAGCGCTACAAGACTTCCTCGATTGTCATTACCCATGATCTGGCCTGCGCCAAGCAGACCGGAGATAGGATGGCCGTTTTGCTCGACGGTCAATTTAAGGCCGTGGGTACCTTTGAAGAGGTATTCCCAGAGGCAACAGATGAGCGAATCAAATCATTCTACGACTATAATTTTATAAACTCATGAGAGGGGAAAATAAGAGATCCGTCATAGTTGGCATATTTGTTTTTATCGGCATCGCCATCTTGGTGGTTGGCGTATTGACTTTGGGCGGCCAGCAGAAGAAGTTTGTCAAGGCTATACAGCTTAAGACCGTCTTTGATGATATCGGAGGTCTTCAGATTGGCAACAACATCTGGTTTTCCGGGGTGAAAATCGGTACGGTGAAAAAGATCAATTTCTACGGCGACGCCCAAGTAGAGGTGGAAATGAACGTGGAAGAGGCCGTGGTCGAATTTATCCGAAAAGACTCCAAGGCCACCATCAGCTCGGACGGTTTAATAGGCAATAAGATCATCGTGATCTACGGCGGCAGCACAGAAGTGCCTCAGGTCGAAGATGGCGATCGTCTGGAAGCTGTCATGCCACTGGATACAGACCAAATGATGGAAACCCTGCAGGTCAATAATGAAAACCTGGTGGAAATCACCGAAAACCTCAAAGTGCTGACCGGCAAGATTGCAGAAGGAAAGGGCATAGTTGGTGCTGCGATGACCGATTCGCTTTTGGCTGACAACTTCAAAGCCATCATGGCCAATCTAGATCGCGCAGCGGCAAACTCCAACAAAGTAGTGAGCGACTTGAACGCGTTTACTTCCAAGTTGAATCAGAAGGGGTATCTCTTTAATGACCTGGTGACCGATACTACAATCGTGAAGGAACTAAAGACAAGCGTGGCCAGTCTAAACGCCACCGCTACAAATGCGCAACAACTCACGCAGGAGCTGCAGAAGGTGTCCCAGAAATTCAACTCGACCGACAACTCGGTGGGAATGCTGCTGAATGATCCTGAATTTGCTGAGTCGCTGAAGAGCACCCTGGAAAACGCCGATTCAGCCACTTACAACCTGAACAAAGGGATGGAAGCCTTGGAATATACCTGGCCATTCAACAAAGGTTTCAAGCGAAAAGCTAAAGCTGAAGAAAAAGCCGCAGGAAACTAAACAGAATCAAAAAGCCGATCAGTCTTGATCGGCTTTTTGGTTTTCATGGCCTTTTATGATTTTTGCTCTGGCTTCCACTTCCTCCTCCGGCGTGGCCTCTTCGGTATCGGTGGTGTCGTTAGCGGTAAGTGTGGCTTTTAGTTCGATGGGGAAATGGTCCGAGCCGATTCCCGGCAGTACTTTGAGTGCGGAGAGCCCGAAATGCTTGCTTAAAAATACATGGTCCAAAGGCCAGCGAAATAATGGGATTTTTGCGTGAAAGGTGTTGTAAAACCCCCGTCCACGTCTTGGATCTGCCGTTTCTGAAACTTTCAAAAAGAGGGATGTGGTATAGCTCCAAGCGACATCGTTCAGATCCCCGATGACCAAAGAGGGCTTGGGATTGGCTTTGGATTTTTTGCCCACGATGAGGATCTCCGCGTCGCGGTCCGTGCTGGTTGGGTTTTCGTTGGGAACGGGAGGTGTGGGGTGAATGGCGTAGATCGTAATGATTTGGCCACTTCTTAGTCTGACGTCCAATTCCAGAGAAGGAATTTCCTCGTCGATGAGATGGTTAATGCTTTGCTTGACTATAGTCAATTTGGAATAGAGCACCAGTCCATAGGTGTTTTCCAGTGGGACCAAAATCCTATTCGGGTAGGTCTCATGAAGCGGCTCCAAGGCATCTGCCCAAGCTTGGTCTGTTTCCACCAAAAAGATAAAATCAGGATCCCGCTGCCGGATCAGATTCAATGCTTTCTCAAACTGGCGATTGTACTGGTATACATTCCCAATCATCAAGTGGATTCCCTTTTTGGGGTCGTAGGGTACTCGATCGATCATCTTTTTTCCAAAAAAGGTATAGGGCCATACTTGGAAAAAGAGGTAAATCGCACCGATTCCCAAGAGTCCCGTCCAGATGAGGTTTTCGGTTCGGTCCTCGCCAAAGAGCCACCAGCCGCCGATCAGCAGCAGATGGATGACCAATTTCTGGAAACGGGGGTAGTCAAAAATCCTAATCCACCAAAAGTCCAGCTTGATCAACGGGATATAGGATGAGAGAAAAAAGAAGGCACTCAGTCCGGTCAGCAAAATTCTTGAAGTTGAATGGTGTTGGAAATTAAGCCATTTCGGTCAAGGATTGTGCTGTTTTTTACCCGTTGATTGCATTTTTTTTCAGAGCCTAAAGAAACCATTGGCTTTGGCTTTGATCATCAGCTCTACACCTTCTCCGAACACAAAAGGGATCATCAGCCATTTCGAAACAGGCTGTCCAAAGGAATCCAAGGCGGGGTGGAAGTTGTTGCCCCAATGCTGCGCTACCCGCACAAACTGGCTCGCTGCCTTGCGATTCTCCTCGCTGGGATTGGCCCATTCCACCTTTTCCACCATCCCATGGGAGTTGACCAGGACGGCCACAGAGAATAGGACGGGTTCTTCGGGATAGAGCTTGTTGCTCAGGTGGAAGTTTTTGTTGATAAACTGATGCCGTACCTCCGGGTCGCCGGCGATTCTGGGTTCGAAGTCGTTGAAGCTTTGCAAAATCGGATCGTTTTTGCCATTTCTGGCGATTTGGAAGCTGTAGTTGGGGTCTGCCAGCACCTGACCGACTGCCTCATTGTCAAAATAATAGACGGTCAAAAACTTTCCGTTGCGCAGGTTTTCGGTTTTTCTCTATTCCAGTTCATGGTATTCGTCGTATCGGTCGGTGATTCGCTCGTGGTATTTTTCCTCGGGAGGCCAGGTCATCACAACCCGGTGTACAGTCCCATCCCGCGTCCAGATCCGCTCCGGCATGGTCGAGTCTTTGGAATAGGACACCCACTTGTCGTATACATGATTCGCGGAATCTTGCGTGGAAATCTCAAAATTGTGCCGATTGAGGTGGATCGAGACTTCTTTGCCTGGGTTTTGTTGGGAAAAGACGCTAGGGGTAGATAGGTCAAAAAAGGAGAAAAAGAGAGGCTAATTTAGATATGAAAATCGAAGGGAATGTTTCAGGTTTACTGATAAGCTGCGTTTGCTCATTAAATAAAGTCATTATAGACCCGGATTGGTTTTGTAGTTCCTCTCGTGGGCCTATCCACGCGAAAAGGTATCATCAGCCACTTGGTTACAGGATGGCCAAAAGAATCCACGGCCGGCGTAAAATTGTTGCCCCAACGTTTTACAGCCCGAATGAACTGGGCGGCAATTTTGGGGTTTCCTTCCAAAGGGTTGGCCCATTCGATCTGGTCCACCATGCCATACTTGTTGACCAATATAGCGATCCAAAAGGTCTCCGGCTTTTCCGTCCGGATCTTCGCACTCAGCTGAAAGTTGTTGAAGATAAACTCATGCCATTCGTCGACGGGGCCTACGATCTGTGGTTCAAAATCGTTGAAGTTTTGTTGGGTGGGCTCGGTTTCTCCATTTCTTGCCACGTGATATAGCGTGCTTGAATCCGACAGTACCTGCCCGACGACCTTGTTGTCAAAATAGTAAAGAGTCAAAAACTTCCCGTTGTTGAGGTTTTCGGTCTTTCTCCACTCCAGCTCGTTGTATTCGTTGTACTGGTCGGTGACTCGTTCGTGGTATTCTTCCCTGGGCGGCTGGGTCATCACGACACGCTGAACCTGTCCCTCCCGGGTGAATATCCGCTCCAGCTTGGTCGAGTCCGCAGAAAGGGAAACCAGCTTGTCATACAAATGGCTGGCCGTGTCTTCCGCCGCGATCTCGAAAAAGTGACGGTTCAGACGTATCCGCGTTTCGGACTCGGAGGGTTGTTGCGCAAAAATGGGGATAGTGACAGGAAAGCAAAGCACAAAAAAAAAAAGACGCATAGGGACTAGTCAAATTAATTTTCTCAAAATATAGGTTTAGCGACCCGAAAACAAGCTCTGACGTGATGAGAATGGCTTTAATTACTTTGAATACCAATAAAATTCCGGGTCGAAAATCTGGACTGGGTACCTGGTTCGTCCCTTCACGGTGAAGGGGATTAACAACCACTTGGAAACGGGATGGCCGTAGGAATCTAAGGCAGGGGAAAAGTTGTTGCCCCAAATTTTGACCACGCGAAGGTATTGCGCGGCTGTTTTGGGGTTTCCTTCCAAAGGGTTGGCCCATTCGATCTGGTCCACCATGCCATACTTGTTGACCAATATAGCGATCCAAAAGGTCTCCGGCTTTTCCGGGTACAGTTTCGTGCTCAGCTTGATGTTTTTGGATACAAACTCATACCATTCCTTTTTGAGGCCGTTGAATTGGGGCTGAAAGTCGTTGACAGGCTTCGCAGTGGCTTCATTCTCCCCGTTTCTGGTGATTTGAAAGAGGTGCCTGTTATCAGAAAGCACCTGTGCAACCACTTGCCCATCAAAGAAGTATTGAGTGGAGAATTTTGGAATGAGGAGACTTTCGACCCTTCGCCATTCCAAGTTGCCGTAGTCGTCAAATTGCTCAGTCACCCGATCTAGGTCTTCATATCTCGCATGCTTGGTCAGGATGACTCGGCGGAGGCGCTGGTCGAGGGTGTAAATCCGCTCCAGCCTCGCCGAATTGCCCAGCGGCGACACCAGTTTATTATAGGCATGATTGATGGTGTCCTCGGGAGCGATCTCGAAATAGTGTCGGTTGAGGCGGACAAGCGTTTCGGATGCTTCCTGGGCGAAGCTTTGGCCTAGTAAAAAAGTGAGTATTACGATCAGAATCCAGCGCATCTAGAAATTTAATCGGATTTGGGATAAGATAGTTTTGATTTGGGCTTTTCTCCAAGCTGGTTTCCGAGAAATAGGTTTTGGTTCAAAAAAGCCGCTGATAGAAATTGTCAGCTCAATCGGCTAAAAGCCGTGGAAGTCCGGTTTTCACTTTCTATTTTCCTCCCATGAAATCAAACCAGTTTGACGCCATCGTGGTGGGATCGGGCATCTCGGGAGGTTGGGCCGCCAAGGAGCTGTGCGAAAAAGGCCTCAAAACCCTCGTCCTGGAGCGGGGCAGGCAGGTGGAGCACCTGAAAGACTACCCGACCATGACCAGCCCGGCTTGGGAGATGCCCCACCGAAACCAGCGCACGCTGGCGGACCGCCAGGCCAATCCCATCGCCAACCGCTGCTACGCCTACCAGGAGGACACGGCGCATTTTTTTGTCAAGGATTCGGAGCATCCCTACATCCAGTCCAAGCCCTTCGACTGGATCAGGGGCTATCAGGTCGGGGGCAAGTCCCTGATCTGGGCCCGGCAAACGCAGCGCTGGTCCAGGTATGATTTCGAAGGCCCGGCTCGGGACGGTTTTGCGGTGGACTGGCCGATCCGATACGAGGACATCGCGCCTTGGTACAGCCATGTGGAGCGCTTCGTCGGGATCTCCGGGAGCTATGAGGGCTTGGATACCCTGCCCGATGGGGAGTTTTTACCGGCTTGGGAGATGAACTGCGTGGAAAAGGAAATCCAAAAACGCATCCTTGATGCCTATGGGGATCGGCGCTTTATCATCGGGCGCTGCGCCCACCTCACCGAGCCCCAAGCCCAACATCTGGCGCAGGGCCGGGGCAAGTGCATGGCGCGAAACCAGTGCTATCGCGGCTGCCCGTTTGGGGGATACTTCAGCTCCAACTCATCCACGCTGCCTACCGCCGCCCTCACCGGCAATCTCACGCTCCGTCCCGACTCGGTGGTCCATTCCCTGATTTGGGACGAGGAGAAAGGAAAAGCCACCGGTGTCCGCGTGGTGGATAGACTGACGAAAGAGACTAAAGAGTACTTTGCCCCGCTGATCTTCCTCAACGCAGCCTGCCTCAATACCAACCTTATCCTGCTCAACTCCACCTCGCGCCGATTCCCGGAGGGCATGGGAAACGAGCATGGAATTTTGGGTAAATACATCGCCTTTCACAACTATCGGGGTTCGCTCAGCGCGGGATTTGAGGGTTTCGAGGACAAGACCTATTTTGGACGCCGCCCCACGGCGGTCATGCTTCCCAACTTCCGCAACGTGAAGCGGCAGGAGACGGATTTTCTCCGGGGATACATGTCCTTTTACACCGCTGGAAGGGCAGGCTGGGGAAGCCAGCGGGATATGCCCTTTGGTGCGGACTTCAAGGAAGCCAACAGCGAGCTTGGCCCTTGGTCGGTGTACATGATGATGCAGGGGGAGACGATCCCCAAGGAGTCCAACCGGGTTTCCCTAAGCCCAGACCGCAAGGACGAGTGGGGCGTGCCCCTGCTCGATATCCAGGTCGGCTACGATGACAATGACGAAAAGCTGCTCCAGGACTTTCTCCAGCAGGGAGAGGAGATGCTCACTAGGGCTGGCTGCACCCGTATCCGCAAGTCCGACAGCGGCCAGGCCCCCGGTCTGGACATCCACGAGATGGGCGGCGTGCGCATGGGGCGGGATCCCAAAACCTCCCTGCTCAACCGCTACAACCAGATGCACTATGCGCCCAACGTCTTTGTGACCGACGGAGCTGCCATGACCTCCACCGGCACGCAAAACCCATCGATCACCTACATGGCGATGACGGCACGCGCGGTCGACTATGCAGTCAGAGAATTAAAAAAGGGAAACATCCGATGAAAACCTCGAAAGATGATTGGTAGAAGGGGAGAAAATTGGGCTAGCGACTAAACCGGAGCACCGTGTACATATCGGTAAAGCGTTCCGATCCATTTCGAACGATCTCCTGGAGGTTGTCTATCCTGCCCCAGCATTCCGTCTCCTGTTGGGAGAAAAATGCCTGCAGCGTGTCCACCTCGCCGTCGGGATGCTCCAGATAGAGATCCCCGTAGGCGCCGCGGACATCCGCCCAGATCGCTTGATGTCCGGGGTAGATTTCTTCGGGGTAGGCATAGAGTTCGTGTGGGAAGCGGTCGCTGCCCCGCATGCTGTAGAGCTGAAATCCCTCTGGATCCAGCGTCGCTCCTTCCCCAAAAATTAGATCCTCACCAGTTTCGGAACTCACCACAGTAAACTCAAAATCGTACTTGGAGACGGGGATATCCGCATTGCCGCAGGTGTTGCAGGACAAGAAGGCAAGGCCAAAGCCCAAAACAATAAATGGAATGGATAAAAAGCGCTTGGTCATGGAGAAAAGGTAAGGAATGCTATGGACAAGACGGAAGAAAATCCATTTCCGCTTCATCTGAATACATTGTTCTTGGCGAGATTACTTGGTTTTTAGTGGAAACCACGATATCTAGGCATAATTTGATGGCGGTTTGGATGGCGTTTCAGAATTACCTTTCTACTCATTTTTTGTTTGCCACTCTTTGGTAACATCGTCGGAATGGCAAACCCTGAGCCATTGCAAATCTAAATGGGTTGTGTGGGAGCTTTGCTGCGGTCATAATTGCTTGAACAGATTTCAGCTGCTGAGCTGTCCTTCCGGACTTCAGACCAATTCACCGAGGTCTCACTACATTCCCCCTACTTTTTCCTTCTTTCCCTTGGGAATACTCTTATTTTTGTCCTTTTCTCATATCTACCTATTACCAAGATGAACGCAATCAACCCCACCACAACACCTGCTTGGACACGACTTTTGGCGCTGGTCGAGAAACATAAAGACCATAGTATCGCCTCCCATTTCCAGTATCCTGGACGCTTCGACGAGTTCAGCGTCAAGTTTGAGGATATTCTGGTCGATTTTTCCAAAAACCGCATCTCTGACGGGATCCTTGCTGCCTTGATGGACTTGGCCCGGGAGACTGGCGTGCACGAGGCCATCGAGGAGATGTTTAGCGGATCACCGATCAACCAGACCGAAAACCGTGCGGTACTGCATACCGCGCTTAGAAATAGAAGAAGTCATCCTGTCTATGTGGACGGCAAGGACGTGATGCCCGAGGTCAATGCTGTGTTGGCGCAGATGAAAGGTCTTGCAGACCAAATCCACGGCGGTAAATGGCTTGGCTATACCGGCAAGCCCATCAAGTCTCTGGTAAATATAGGAATCGGCGGCTCCGACCTCGGTCCGGTGATGGTGACAGAGGCATTGAAGCCGTATCAAAGTCCCGACTTGGAGATCTTCTTTGTATCCAATGTGGACGGAACCCATATCGCGGAGACTTTGAAGAAGGTCGACCCGGAGACCACACTTTTCTTTATAGCTTCCAAGACTTTCACTACACAAGAGACCATGACCAATGCCCACACGGCGCGGGACTGGTTTTTGGCTAAAGCGAAAGACGAGGCGGCCGTAGCCAAGCATTTCGCCGCACTTTCCACCAACGCCAAGGCGGTGGCCGCATTTGGGATTGATACTGCCAATATGTTTGCTTTCTGGGATTGGGTAGGGGGCAGGTATTCCCTCTGGTCTGCTATTGGCCTCCCTATCGCTTGCGTGATTGGTTTTGACAACTTTGAAAAACTGCTTTCAGGAGCCCATTCCATGGACGAGCACTTCCGTCACACGGCTTTCGAGCGCAATATCCCCATGGTGCTTGCCATGATCGGGATCTGGAATACGAATTTTCTCGGCGCTGCCTCAGAGGCTATTCTTCCCTATGACCAATACATGCACCGCTTTGCCGCCTATTTCCAGCAGGGAAATATGGAAAGCAACGGAAAATACGTGACTCGATCCGGCGGAAAAGTCGATTACACCACAGGCCCGATCATCTGGGGTGAGCCGGGTACCAATGGACAGCATGCCTTTTACCAGCTGATTCATCAGGGTACGCATTTGATTCCTTGTGACTTTATCGCCCCGGCCATTTCACACAATCCCATTGGCGATCACCACCAGAAATTGCTTTCCAACTTCTTTGCCCAAACCGAGGCGTTGATGAACGGCAAGTCTTTGGAAGCGGTGAAAGCAGAGATGGAAAAAGCTGGGAAATCAGCTGAGGAAATAGAAAAAATCGCTCCCCATCGCGTATTTGAGGGCAATCGTCCCACCAATTCCATCCTGGTAAAGGAAATCAATCCCTACACCCTTGGCCAGCTGATTGCCATGTATGAGCACAAGATCTTTGTACAGGGCGTGGTTTGGAATATCTTCAGCTTTGACCAGTGGGGTGTGGAGCTTGGCAAAGTGCTCGCCAACGGAATTCTGCCCGAGCTGGCTGGAGAGGAAGAAGTAACTTCCCACGACAGCTCCACCAATGGCCTGATCAATGCCTACAAGGAAATGCGAAAAGGCTAATTGGCCAAGATCCCTTTTAGATCCAATTCTGACAAACGCTGGGGAACAGTAAGACCGCCTTGGTTGAGCTGTTCCCCAGCTATTTTTACCCGATAGTCGCCATCTATTGCGATGCCCTCGGTTTGGCTATTGAAGACAAGACTTCCCAGTCGTATCGTCTTTACAGTATTTCCCGACAAAGCTGGAAGCGTTGGGTTTTTCACCAGCCCAATAAAAGCCTGGGAAGCCAATCCCGCCTTTTCGTAGCCGGACAAAACCAAATTCTTTCCATTGCCCGTGAGGTCTGCTCCCGTGATCCATCCGGCTGTTTCAAACGTTCCCGCATACCCGGCGACTTGTGTTCCCGGAGTTGGGTTGAGGACGTAGACATCGCTGCCTTGGGCATTGGTAGGTTTGGTGAAAAGTAGCAGTTGACCCCCATGATAGACCATCGCTTCGCAGTCAAATCGGTGGTCGGCGCTGCCAAAAGCAGTCTGCCGATCGTATGTGAAGTGGATCACTTCGGCTTCCAAATCGTTTTTGAACTCTATCTCACTTAGGGGAATCCTCAAAACCCTAAGGTCTCTTCTCGAACCCAAATTGTTGCCAAAGTCGCCGATGTACAGGTATTGTCCGTCACTGGCCAGGTCTTCCCAATCGATGTTGGTGGCGTTGCTTACGCGGATTCGACGGATCATATGACCTTGGCGTTGATCTATCTCATAGATCTCGGCGGCATTGCCCCCATCATTGATGGCAAAAAGACGCTCTCCGATAAATTGCAGGCCGGAAGCTTCCTTCACTTCGTCGGCGATCTCGGTCTGGTAAAAAGGTGGCATGCGGTCAGGCACCGACTCCGAGTCAAGGGTGACGATGACCTGCGAAAAAGTAAGCTGTGGATCACCCATGGAAGGGATCTGTCCCGTGTCGTTCGGGGATTTGAAAATGAATGAACTGTGGACGAAGGGCTTGGTGTCCAGGCCCCACTGAAGACTGTTTCCACCTGGAAGAATCAATTCTGCTTTGAAGAGCTGATTCGAAGGGACATATGCGTAGAAGTATCCGTCTTTCGAGAAAAAGGAGCCTTCTTCGGGATGGGTGATTCGGCTTTGTTCCGTCAGGTTTCGTTGGGAAAAGCTAACGAGTTGATAGTCTGTCTTAGCCACCAAGCGTGAGATAGTAGGGGCGCTGAGTTCCAAATAGCCCTCAATTTGAACGGGTAAAAACGAGGTGATTTGCGTCGCGTCGGAAGTCCCGTAATAATAGTACGTGTCAATTGGAAGCGAAATCTCGGGCAAGTCGCTGCTAAAATCCGGCACAAAAGTAAACGGGTAATTGGTCTGGGTGGACTGCGACACAAAAAACACGGTTAGCTTCTCTCCGAATGTGTGTTCCCATTCTTCGTTTGTATGCAACCTTCCGCCAGGTGCCGTAGCGGAAGTCAAGGCAAAGCCGTCGATGGTCAGGGAGACCCTCTCGTCGGGCTTTTCGTCCTCTTTGCAGGAGGGGAGCAACGCGACGAAAATTAGACCAAAAATGATCGCTTTAAATTGGTGCATACTGCGGTTTTTCAATTGTTTGTTAGCCGCTGCTTCTGGTTAACTTCCCTAATTCATTTTTAGACATTCGATCCTTGCCTACAGCCAAAGCAAACTGCTGTCCCCGTAGCTCAGAAATCGGTAATTCTTATCCAATGCTTCCTGATACACTTTCTTCCAATCCTCACCTAATATAGTTGCAATCAACAACACCAAGGTAGAACCTGGTTGATGGAAATTAGTGATCAAGCCCTCGATCATGCGAAAGGCGTAACCCGGGAAGATGAAGATTTCGGTTTGACCGAGGATGGAACCCTGCTGATGGATATCCATCCAATCGAGTATTGCTTGTAGTGCCTCGGTTTTGGAAGGTATCCGCTCTCTTTTTTCGTAGGCATATAGCTTGGAAATAAAGAAATCCTCGCCTTTTCCTTCGATGAGTTTGACCCCGTACCAAAACAGACTTTCCAGCGTACGGACGGATGTGGTGCCTACCGCGACGGTTTTTCCCTGATGGATTAACAGACTTTCAACCGTCGCTCGATTGATCTGAATCTGCTCGCTGTGCATGGGATGCTCCAGCACATTGTCCACTTTGATCGGCTGAAAGGTGCCCGCGCTCACATGAAGGGTAACTTGTGCTTCGCGGATTCCTTTTTTGCGGAGCTTCTCAAAAACTGCTTCCGTGAAGTGCAGCCCCGCAGTCGGCGCGGCTACGGCTCCTTCTTTTTTGGAATAAACCGTCTGGTAGCGATCGCGGTCTTCGGCTTCTGGCTTGCGGTTGAGGTAGGGTGGAAGGGGGATTTCTCCACTGGCTTCCACTAAGTCAACGAAGGCGACTTCGGCATCATCCCAGGAGAATTCCACCAGCTTGGATTCTCTATCGAGGAGGCTCGCGTTTAGGACCACTTCCTTTCCGGACACCTTTACTTTGCCATGAAGGACCTCTCCGTCTTTCCATTTTTTGGCATTGCCGATCATAGTCTCCCAGGCCACTGGATGCTTTGCCAGCATGATCTCGGGGATTACAGTTGTGGGAGCCGTGGGTGCGAGCAGGAATATCTCGATCTTGGCGCCGGTCTCGCGCTGGAATATCAGACGCGCTGGGATTACTTTGGTGTCATTGTACACCAAGAGTGTGTCAGCGGGCAGCAGGTCTGGGAGATCGTAAAAATGAAAATGCCGAATCTCCCCGCTTCTGTAGTGCAGCACTTGGGAACTGTCCCGCTTTTCCAGCGGAAACTTGGCAATGCGTTCGTCGGGGAGTGTATATTCGTAGTCTCTAAGGTCGATCTGAGGGCTATCCATCGGATGGGCTGATTTGGATGCAAATATAGGCATCCATTTTTACCTGAAATCCCCCAATCCCCAATGACTTCGCCGACGACACTTTGCTTTTCCTACACTAAAAGAACGCTCAATTTCCGATTTGAAGCGGGTACCTCACGAGGTGTGCTCAAGACTCGGGACGTGTATTGGATCAAGGCATTTGATTCCGCGAACCCAGATATCGTCGGCTGGGGTGAGGCGGCTCCGCTGGTCAAGCTAAGTCCAGACCATCGTGAGGATTTTGAGGAGATGCTGAACAGAACGCTCGTTTCACTCAATGAGGTTACTTTTGAATTGGAGGAAAAAGCTATTCTAAACCAATTGAAAGATCTTGTTCCTTTTGATTTGCCTTCAATCCGCTTTGGCTTGGAAACGGCGTTGTTGGACTTGGAGTGTGGAGGAAAGAAAAGATTGTTTCCCAATGGTTTTTTCGATGCTCAAGAAGGCATTCCTATTAATGGACTAATCTGGATGGGAGACAGGGACTTTATGCTGGAGCAGATCGACCAAAAGTTGAGCGAGGGATTCGACTGCATCAAGATGAAGATTGGAGCCATTGACTTTGAGCAGGAGATCACACTTTTGCAGTACATACGAAGCCGTTTTACCACAGATCAGATCGTTCTCCGCGTAGATGCGAATGGGGCTTTTTCTCCAAAAGATGCTTTGGAAAAGCTCGGTAGACTCGCCGAATTGGACATCCATAGCATCGAGCAACCCATTCGGGCTGGGCAGTTTCAAGAAATGAAGGCGCTGTGCCGAGCCACTCCAATCCCAATCGCCTTGGATGAAGAGCTGATCGGGGTCGCCGAAAAGAAAACACTTTTGGATATTATAAGACCTCAGCATATCATTCTCAAGCCGACCTTACTTGGTGGCATTCTGGAAACCCGAGAATGGGTAAAGCTCGCCGAGGAGAGAAACATAGGCTGGTGGATGACCTCCGCATTGGAGAGCAACATCGGTCTGAACGCAATCTCCCAGCTGGCCTCCGCGCTGGAGACGCGCATTCCCCAAGGGCTCGGCACGGGCAAGCTTTATCACAACAATTTGGATTCTCCGCTAGAGATCAAGACCGGGAAGATTTTTTACAGCCGGGAAAAGGGCTGGGAGAAACCTGTGTAAGTTTCTTGATGCTTCGCATCGTTTTTACCGCGGAGCCGCCAAGCACGCCGAGACTGCGCAGAGAAATTTCCTTTGCGAATCCTCTGCGATCTCAGCGCCTCAGCGGTTAAATAAAAGCGAAGCGTCTACCTATTCTTGTAATCGATGCAAATACACGGGTTTGTGGACGTCGGCTTTCCAAGGGGTTTGGGTGAGTTTGCCGGTGGCAGGATCTCTCTCAAAAATCACGATGTTGTTGCTGGCTTGATGCGCCGAGAGCAAGTATTTACCATCCGAGGTAAGGTTGAAGTTTCGGGGCATCAGGCCGCCGGAAGCGATGTTTTGGATTCGCTCATATTCGCCGGTACTGTTTTTTGCGAATACCGAGATCGTGTTGGCGTCGCCCCGGTTGGAGACATAGACGTTTTTTCCATCTGGGGAAACCCGGATCTCTGCCGCTCCGACATTTCCGTTAAATCCCTCATCCAAAAGCGAAAGCCTTTGCTTGGGAGCTAGCTGGCCATTGTTGTAAGAAAAGACGTCCAGCATTGCCGTCATTTCCTCCACTACCAAGACCTCTTTGCCATCCCCGGAAAAAGCCAGATGGCGGGGCCCGTCACCTGGGGTCATGGGAAATTCTGCAGACAAGGTCAGAGGCTGGGTTTGGCTGGGATCAAAGTCATAGACGTACACCTTGTCCGTACCCAAGTCGGCGACGAGGACGCGCTTTCCCTCGGGGTCAAAGGTTGTGGAGTGGACGTGTGGTTTTTCCTGGCGGTCTGGATTCACACTTTTTCCGCTGTGCTGGATGAGCTGCACAAAGTCCAATTTACCCTCCGGGGAAACTTTGAAAACGGAGAGATTGCCGCCTGAGTAATTGCCCAGGATGACAAAATCCTCATTTGGCGAAATGGAAATATGGCAGGGGTGGTCTCCCATAGAATCATCTTGATCAAGGAGGCCCAGTGAATTGTCCGCTGGATTTCTTGAGAAAGTGAGCACTTTCCCTCCTTTAACTCCCGCTTCTTCTTCCAGGGAATAGACGGTTTTCCCATCCTTGCTTGCAATCACAAAGGAAGGATTGGCTATGCCAGCGGCCACCGTTTCCACAGTCATCAAGTTTTCCGCAGGGGAAAAGGAAAGAAAATTGATCCCGTGATTGAGGGAATCGGTGTAGGTGCCGACCAGAAAATTGTATGTCACGGCGGGTTCGGGGTTTGGATTCACTTGGATTTCTTGTTTGGGAGAAGAGCAGGCGATGAGCGCCACTGCCGCTGTCAGGATCGAGAGGGATTTCATAGCCTTAAATTACGCGACAATCCTGGTTCTTGGAAGTGGTTTTTTGCCAACGGATGAAGATGCTTTGTACACAATTTGCAGGTTAGGAGCGCCTTTGTAGCCGCGCTCTTCCCCAGATGACATAGAGGGCGAGAAATGCCATGAAGATGTTAAACCCGATATCGGCCGCTTCTCCTCTGGATACATGGAAAATGGCGGCTGTAAGCATTAGGACTACAATCCCATACGAGGCGAGGATAGAAATCCAGGGAAAAATTCGAAGTGAAGATGGAACAAGTATTCCGACTGCCGCTGCCAGGTCAATGATCCCGGTCAGAGTGACGAGGCCAGAATTTTCTTTTCCCCAGAGAAAGGGGAAGTCGTCAGGCTGGATCAGTTTCATGTATCCAGTCCAAAAAAAGATGATGGCCAGAATTCCCTGCGCAGTCCAAAGCGCGATGATTAGAATTTTTGAAGGTTTTTGCTTGGCTTGCATTTCGTTATTTGATAGATGAAGCTGCAAGCTTAGTTACCTTTGCTTTCCAAATGATATTACTACCCAAGTGGAAAGCGCTATCCAACTGGAAAGTAATTTGAAAAATTATAATCTATGCTGTCACAAGCCGGTTGTCCGAAAACTATGCTTTCTATCCGAGATGCTTTGGAAGCGGTCGAGGGGAGATGGAAGCTTCTTATTTTGTTTGCCTTGTCAGAGAAGCCAAAACGGTTTAAGCAGCTTGCGAAAGATGTTCCGGGAATCACCGACAAGACGCTTTCCAAGGAGCTGAAGAGCCTCGAAGCCAATCAACTCGTATTGCGAGAGGTGTTTGACACCTTTCCGCCTACAGTCCAATATTCCATCACGCCACATGGTTTGTCCTTGGAAAAGGTCTTGGATGAGCTGCATTTTTGGGGACTAGCCCATAGGAAAAGAATCATGGGTAGCTAAAGAAGGGCTGCAGGAATTCCGATTCCTTTATTGCCCGTTCCGGTTTTTGAGGCTAATTTGTTAAAATATCAAAGGAACAAGGAATGGACGAACCGGAGTTCTTTTAAAAGCCGTTTAGTTGCGCTTGATGGAAGCGAAGCTGGAGAGACTTGGGGACAGTGCCGGAATTGATGGCAAGAGGTTGAGGATAGGGTTTATAAACTTTGAGAGGCCCCTCGGATTACGCAACGGACCACCGAGGTGCCGACCAAAGAACTCAGCATGTTTGCGGTTCAGCAGCTGTATTGTCATTTGCTTTCCTGCCCGGTTGGTTGATTTGCGACGAGAGCCTTTTCTTGTTCTGTAGAAAAAGCCGACGAGTGGAAGTTTTACCACTTTGCCTCCATTTTTGAGCATATTGATCCAAAAATCCCAATACTCCCAGCCGAATATGAAGCGGGGATCGTAGCCGCCGCATTGTTTCCAATCGGATTTTCGATAAAGCCCACTTACAAAGATAAGATTGTCCAATGCGAGACTGGCGGGCGAAAAAGCTTTGAGATTCCAATAGACGTTTTTGATGCCGAATTTTTCAGCTTCGCAATAGACGACCTTGGTGTCAGGTTCTTTTTCAAACCGTTCTACCGCCAGGGAAATGTAGTCCGGGTGGATTTTGTCGTCAGAATCCAAGGGTAGTATATAGTTGCCGCTGGCATGATGAATCCCATAGTTTCGTGCGACGGACGGACCCTGATTACATTGCGCAAAGACTCTGATGAGTTCCGGATAGCGTGATTTATAATCTTCCAGGATTGTCAATGATTGGTCGCTTGATCCGTCGTCCACGACTATGATTTCAAGGTTTGGATAAGAGGACTCCATTGCGGATTGGAGTGTTTCGGACAAAAATTGGGCTGAGTTGTAATTGGGGATTACAATGGATACCCTGGAAGAAAAGCTCATGCGGTTTGTGGTTTGAGGTTTTTGAAAAATTGTTTGCGTTTGAAATTGAGGTAGGAGAAGTAGCTTCTTTTGCCCCACTTGCATTCGAACAAAAATCGCTCGTCGGTCGTCAGAAGAAGCTGTTCCTTTTGCGATTTCGTTTTAAGTGTTTGGCTTTCCAGGTGATCTACCTGCGCATCGGAGACCAGCCCGTGGAGGACTTGGTGCTTTTCCAGGGTTTTGGCGTAGTCGTTGTCTGCGAACCAAAACTTAAAGCGCTCATCCAGCAATCCAGTTTTTTGTAACATGCTCCGCTTGAAGAAAAGGCACCATCCAGTCACATGTTTCCTGACCTCGTAACCTATGTGAATTCCGGTATTAGGCTGCACGTTCCTTTCCCGATGGTTTGTTTTGCAGAGCGGGGAAGTGCTTTCTAAGCCAGGATATTTCTCAAAGGCCACTAATAGATTGCTCGCCCATTTGGGATGAAAGATGAGGTCGTTATTGCAAAGACAGACAAAGGGGGCCTTGCCTTTTTTGATCCCCGCATTCATCAGACGGTTATAGTTGAAGGGGCGGGTGGTGAAAACCGTTTCGCAATACGGATAGTGGTAGCTTTCGGTCTTTGCAGATTCATAAACCTGAATCATAAATCGAATTTGGCTACCGTCTTCCGAGGCCAGGAGTGATTCGATTGCCTTGCAAGTCAGCTCACGCAGTTCTGGCGTCTTTGCGTTGGACAGGATAATGAGATCGATTAGCTGCATGGACTTTGTTGATTGTTTTTCTCCTAAAATTGATCGCTTTGAAGTAGAACGAAATGACCGTAGGCCAATCGTAAAGTGAGGCCATCTTGACCAGGTGCGGGATGCTGGTCAAAGGGCCGTGGTACATGATGTATTTAAACAGCTGGCGCTTCTTATTTCCGTTCAGAGCGAGCAGAGAGCTCTTTTCGGACTCGGTTAAAAAGTCTGCCTCTTGAAGTTGATGGTGGAGCCAAGTCCGGAGATTAAGCTCGCCATAGCGCATAGTCTGGGTTTGCTGGCTCACACTTCCACGATGTACACGGATAAGCGTAAATGCCTCGGGGTTTCGGAGGTAGTGGATCGTCGCCCCGACGAAAGCACACTGTATCCAATATTGCCAGTCTTCAGTATGGGCGATATCCTCGGGAAAAAATCCGGCAAGTCCTGCCAAACTTTTCCGCAGTATTGGGCTGCTGACCACGGCCAGGTTGTTTCTGATGAGTTGTTCGACTGCAAAGGCATGTTTGCCCGAAAATCGGATCATCCAATCCTTGCCGAGAAACTCCTGGTCTGGGTAGTGGATTTCGGGTATCCCATCTTCGAAATAATGGTTTTCGGTATAGCAAAGATCAACTTCCGGATGCGCTGCAAGGTACTCGACTTGAAGACGGATTTTGTCCTGGCTGAGGAGATCATCCGCATCCAAAAACTGTATCAGTTCGCCACTGGCTTTCATCAAACCGAGGTTCCTCGCCTTCGATACACCTGAATTGGGTTGGTAAAAATACTGGATGCGTGGCTCTTCAGCTTGCCATGACATGACCGTCTCCTTCGTATGGTCTGTGGAGCCATCGTCGACCAAGATGGCCTCCCAGTTGGCATAGGACTGCGCTTGGAGATTGGAGAAGCATTCGTCCAGATACTTTCCATAGTTATAGCACGGGATAATGACAGACACCTTCATTTGATTGCGTAAAAGAGTTTTTTGGTCTTTAGGCCTAAGCTATAGCGAAGAGAAAAGGCTAGCTTATCAAAGGTGGATGAAGGAGATATAGTTAGAAGATGCTCTCGTTGCTTCCAGATTTTCCATCCTAGCCTAAATGAGAAATATGAATTTTCACGTGCTTTGGCCAGCTCGCT
>CAZTJM010000059.1:0-24954 GCA_964613865.1 uncultured Limnohabitans sp.
ATCGGAGGTTCAATTGTAATCCCACACCTCCGCAGGGCCGTAGAATACTTGGAACAACTTGATAATCAATAGTTTATACGATGTTTAAGCGGGATTTAGACCTGGAAAAACGCTGGTCCAAACTATTGGAAGGACTGAAGGAGACCATTGGCAAAAAACCAAACGACTTGAATGGCGTACTCTTTTTGATAGGCGTTCAGGAACTTGGCAAAGGGACCCGCGCATTTTCCAAGGAGCAAAAGCAGGATTTGATGCACATTGCGATATGTAAGGTGTTGAGCTATTCCGGATTTTATGAATTGGATTTCGTTGACCAAGAAGGCTGGCCCCACTGGAATCTGGTAAAAGAACTACCACATTTCGACCTGCTCGCACAGGAAAAACTGCTTAAGCTCCATGTCTTGGAGTATTTTGAAAAAGAATACCAAATTGAAATCTGAATGAAACTGATCTCCTACAATGTCAACGGGATACGGGCAGCCATAAACAAAGGATTTGTACAATGGTTGACTAGCGAAAATCCCGATGTCATAGGCCTGCAGGAAATCAAGGCGCAGGAAAAGGATGTCAATACCGCCATCTTCGAGGATTTGGGATATCATCACTATTGGTTTCCCGCCCTGAAAAAAGGATACAGTGGTGTGGCTATTTTAACCAAGACAAAACCAAAATTCATAAAGTATGGAATGGGCCTAAACCGTTATGACGATGAGGGCAGACTAATTCAGGTAGACTTTGAAAATTTTTCCTTCATCTCTTCCTATTTTCCCTCAGGTACGACTGGGGATATTCGCCAAAGATTCAAATACGACTTCCTTGACGATATCTTTGGGTACATCCAGGATTTGAGAGAAAACAATCCCAACTTGATTCTCAGTGGAGATTATAATATTTGCCACAAGGCAATCGACATCCATAATCCTATAGCAAACAAAAATACATCGGGGTTTTTACCCGAAGAACGTGCTTGGATGGATAGGTTCACGGAATCAGGCTTTATCGATAGCTTCCGACATTTCAACCCACTCCCCCATCAATATAGCTGGTGGAGTTATAGAGCCAACTCACGAGCGAAAAACCTCGGATGGAGAATAGATTACCATATGGCTACCAAAGAATTGCAAAATAGACTGAAAAGTGCCGTAATTTTGCCGGATATCATCCATTCGGATCATTGTCCGGTGATGCTAGAAATCGCGTAAGAATAACTCAACGAGAACTGAATCATAGAAAAATTCCCAGATGAAGTCCATTAAAATTTCAATTCCATCTCTAATCGAGAATATAAAGGTCATCGAAAGCTTTATCGACAATGCGAAAGACAAATTTGAGATAAATGATGACATCTATGGGAACATCATGATATCCGTGACAGAATGCATCAGCAATGCCATCATTCACGGAAACAAAAGTGACAAAAACAAACTAGTTCATTTAGAATTGATGATGGAGGACGATCAACTCAAATTCATCATCGAAGACGAAGGAGATGGCTTTGATCTACAAGAGCTACAAGACCCAACAGCTCCTGAAAATATTGAAAAGCCAGGCGGCAGGGGGATTTTCCTTATTCGTCACCTAAGTGATGATGTTAAATTTGAAGAAGGGGGAAAGAAAACAGTCCTTTCATTTTACATGGAATAGGCATGGCTATAAATTTCTTTTCAGAAGATGTAAAATTCAATCTGCCCGAAAAAAACCGAAGGAAAAATTGGCTAAAATCTCTCGCTAAATCTGAAAACTTCAGGATAGGAGAACTCAATTACATATTTTGTTCGGACGACTACCTATATCAAATCAATACCGAATACCTAAATCACCGCACCTATACTGATATTATAACATTCGACAACTCCGAGGAAAATCAGGTGATCGAAGGGGATATATTTATCAGCATTGACAGAGTGAGAGAAAACGCCTCAAAACACCAACAAGAGGAGACTTCAGAATTAAGCAGGGTAATCAGCCATGGGCTTTTTCACTTGATGGGGTACAAAGACAAGTCCAAGGAACAATCCGCGATCATGAGGTCTCAAGAAAATCTGGCCATCAAACTATACGAAAACACTTAACTGTTTCACGTGAAACAGCAAGCTGGCTGGTTTGTACTAGCAAGAAGTTCCACGTGAAACACAACAAAAAATATCATGTTTCCAATATACGATGTGATTGTAGTCGGTGCAGGCCACGCAGGCTGTGAAGCAGCTCATGCAGCGGCGTCAATGGGATCAAAAGTCCTGCTGTGTACCATGAACATGAACACTATCGCCCAAATGTCCTGCAATCCAGCAATGGGAGGCGTCGCAAAAGGGCAAATCGTGCGAGAAATAGATGCTCTTGGTGGAATGTCAGGTATCATATCCGACAAATCCATGATACAATTCAGGATGCTCAACCGATCAAAAGGCCCAGCTATGTGGTCGCCCAGATCTCAAAACGATCGGATGAGGTTTGCGGAAGAATGGAGACTTGCACTCGAACAAAACCCAAACGTGGACTTTTGGCAAGAGATGATATCAGGATTGCTCGTTAAAGACGGTAAAGTTTGCGGAGTAAAGACTGGGATAGGGGTCGAAATAAGCTCCAACTCAGTCGTACTCACCAACGGTACTTTTCTAAATGGAGTGATCCACATCGGGGAAAAACAATTTGGAGGGGGCAGAACAGGGGAATCAGCAGCGAAAGGAATTACCGAGCAGCTCGTACAACTGGGGTTCGAAGCAGGACGAATGAAAACGGGCACGCCGCCAAGAGTGGACGGAAGAAGTCTAGACTACGGAAAAATGGAAGAACAATTCGGTGATAAAAACCCCGAGAAATTCTCCTATTTAGATTCTACACAACCGCTAAAAGAACAAAGGAGTTGCTGGATCACTTATACCAACAAAGAAGTGCACCAAACCCTAGAAACGGGTTTCGATCGATCCCCAATGTTCAACGGAAGGATTCAAGGTCTTGGTCCAAGATATTGTCCTAGCATCGAAGACAAAATAAACCGATTTGCCGAAAGGGATAGACATCAAATTTTTGTAGAGCCAGAAGGATGGAACACCGTAGAAATCTATGTCAACGGCTTCTCCACATCGCTGCCCGAAGACGTCCAATACAAAGCGCTACGAATGATCCCTGGATTCAAAAACGCCAAAATGTTCCGTCCTGGCTATGCCATAGAATACGATTTCTTCCCGCCAACGCAACTTAAGCTATCCCTAGAAACCCATCTTATAGAAAACTTGTACTTTGCTGGCCAAATCAACGGAACTACCGGCTACGAGGAAGCCGCATCACAGGGATTGATCGCTGGAATAAATGCCAGCTTAAAAGTGCAAGAAAAAGATCCGTTTATCCTCAAGAGGTCGGATGCATACATAGGAGTTTTGGTCGATGACTTGATAAATAAAGGCACCGAGGAGCCTTACAGGATGTTTACCTCTAGGGCAGAATTTCGACTTCTATTACGCCAGGACAATGCAGATTTACGTCTTACCAAACTCGGATACGATATCGGTCTTGCCTCTGAGGATCGGTTCAAAAAGATGCTCGAAAAGAAATCAGCCACAGCAAGCTTGATCAACGAGCTAAAACAGAAAAAAATGGGCCCAGAAGCGGTAAATCCTATATTGGACTCAATGGGAACTGCTACCATTCAGGAAAAAACAAGCGCTGAAAAACTGTTGAAACGCCCTCAAATAGGTATTCGTGAACTCACGACCTTGGATGAAGACCTGCGGGAAAGTCTAAAGAAATATACCAAAGAAGTCCAAGAGCAAGCGGAAATCCAGATCAAGTACGATAGCTATATCGATAAGGAACAGCAAATGGTGGCCAAACTTTCCAATATGGAAAATTTCCGAATTCCTCATCGTTTCGACTATCTCTCCATCACCGCCTTGTCCAACGAGGGAAAACAAAAACTAAACAAAATCCGCCCGGAAACCCTCGGACAAGCTTCACGCATCAGCGGCGTTTCGCCTGCCGATTTGTCTATCTTAACAGTCTATTTGGGACGATAAAATGCTAGAACGACTCAGTAAGTGCCCACTCTGCAAAAGTGGGCTTTTTCTTAACTACACTGAAATAATCGACCACGCAGTGACCAAGGAAACGTTTGTCCTCTGCAAATGCTCAAACTGCCAACTGCTTTTTACCAATCCGAGACCGATTCAGGAAAAAATAGGTCCATACTACGACTTCCCAGAATACTACTCACACGAGGATAAGGCAAAAAATATAACGCAGTGGATCTATCAAAAGGTCAGAAACTATAGCATAACCAAAAAAATAACTTCGATTGAAAAGCTGGTCCTAAAAGGAAGTCTCTTGGACTACGGTTGCGGAACCGGAGAATTATTGGTTGCCGCAAAACAACGGGGCTGGAAGATTGCAGGAGTTGAACCTAACGACAAAGCCAGAAAGCAAGCCAGCCAGAAATTGAACAAAAAGGTCAAGGAGTCCATCGATGAGTTAAAGAAAAATTCTTCCTTTGACGTGATCACTCTTTACCACGTATTAGAGCACATTCACGAACTCAGGAAAACCGTTAAAAAAATCGTATCATACTTGAAATCAGATGGTTATATACTTATAGCCGTCCCAAATCACCAAAGCTGGGACGGAAAAAAATACGGGAAATATTGGGCCGGTTGGGATGTCCCAAGACATCTATACCACTTTGGGCAGGACTCTATGAAAAAGTTCGAGGAGGAGTTCGGACTCGAATTGAAGGAAACGCAGCCGATGAAATTCGACAGCTTCTATGTCTCCCTACTTTCCGAAGGCTATATGGACAAGTCATCCTCACTAATCTCAAAATATTTGAAAGCAATTCGGGCGGGACTTAATTCAAACAGAGCCGCAAAAACTCCAGGCCAATTTTCCAGCAACATTTTCGTTTTCCAAAAGAAGTGAAAAAACTAAGATTACTGCTATTCGGATTAACCCTCTTGCTAGCCTATTCCTGTGCAAAACAAAGCACGCCTACAGGTGGACCCAGAGACGAAGACGCTCCGATTCTCACATCATCCGATCCGGTCACAGAAAGCCTCAATACTAAGCCTGAAACGATCACACTGACCTTTGATGAATACATCAAACTGGAAAACCCATCTAAAGGAATAGTGATAACCCCTAGAATAGCCAAAGACGAAGTCGAATTTACTGCGCTGAAAAATGTAGTCACGATCAAGCTGAACCAGGAGCTCGAGGACAGCACGACCTACGTTTTTGACTTTCAAAAATCGGTGGTGGATATTTCCGAAGAAAATCCAGCAGAGAACCTTAAACTGGTTTTCTCAACAGGCTCCGCGATAGACAGTCTTAGTCTTTCCGGAAAAGTGAACTTTTACTTTCCAGGATCAAAACCCGACTTCAAGGACGTTCTTGTCGGCATATATCCTCTAGGGGACACTACTGACGTGCTCACCGCGCCTCCATACTATCTAAGCCAAGTCGACACCGCAGGCAATTTCCGCATCAGCAACATCAAAAACGGAAAGTATATGGCCTATGCCTGGAAAGACGCAAACGGCACTCTCAAAGCCGAATTCAAATCAGAGGAATATGATTTTGCGCTAGACACATTGGTGTTAAACCAGAACTTGGAAAACCTCAACTTCAACCTCTCCAAAGCTGATATCACACCAATCCGAATCCTGAGGACGGCAACATTTGGACAAAATTTCGATGTCATTGTAAACCGAACACCCGCTTCGACTACCATCGAAAACGATTTACTCGGTGAAGAATATTTCTTTAACAATACAGAGGGACGCATCAGAATATATTCAAGGAGCCCAAAGCCAGACAGCATTCCGTTCCAAATCAATGTTACCGATTCACTGGGATTCAGCAAAGACACCTTGGTCTGGGCTAAATTCCCGGAATCCGAAAGAAAACCTGAAAAACTCACCGTGTCGGCAAACTCGGGCAAAAACTTCTTTAGAAACCTCGAGGTCGAGCTAAAGTTCAACAAACCACTTCAATCGATCAGTACGGACTCCTTGTACATATCCTACGACAGCGCTTCCGTCATGCCCGTCACAGAGTGCATGATGTCATACAGCGATTCCTCTAAGCGGGACGTTCTGAAGATCCTAGTCACAATTCCTGACTCTCTTTCTCAGGAAATATTCACCCTCAAAGCCGCAGATTCCACTTTCACGGATATCGAAAACCAAAAAAACGAAACAGCGCTATTAGCCAATTATAGAAAATTGAAACGTGAGGGTCTCGCAGACGAAATCGCTGGAACCATACAGGGCGCAAGCCCCCCATTTATTGTCCAGTTGTTAAACGACAAAAACGAAATCGCCCAAGAGCAATTTCTAAAAGACACGAATTCTTATTCCTTCAAGATGGTGGAGCCCGGAACTTTTAAAATTAGGGTAATAGAGGATCTCAACGGAAACCAACGCTGGGATCCATCGAACTTTACCCAAAGGAAGCTCGCAGAGAGAGTGTTCTACTTTGTCAATACAGAACGGCAAGCGACCTTGGTGATCAGAAGCGGCTGGTTTCTGCAGGATCAAAACATCCAAGCTTCTGACCCAACCGGACTCCGAAAAGACTAGCCTATTCTCTGTGGAAAAGCTGAGAATAGCTGTCGATAACTTCATGAAAAGTCCCGATCAAATGCAAGCTTGCCAACAAAATCAAAGCGGTTCAATCGAACTGAAAAATATTTGGGGAAAAGCGATCTCTTATCCACAATATAATTGAGAGCTTTCCACAGCCAAATTAACCACAACACAGTCCACCGGAATAATCCACCAAAATCAAGAGTTTTTGATAACTCACAGAAGCACAGAATTGAACAAGTGGAAAAACGGTTGATAACTTGTCAAAACAGCCTTGGAACCCGACCCATTCATGTGGTCAACTTTTATCCCTTCGATTATCAACAAATCCACAGCCTTAATAACCTTAATAGTTTTTATTTAAATAAATAATTAATAGAGTTACTACCACGTGGATTCTGTGGATAGCTTTTGTGATTGACTTTGGGAATGGGTAATATTAAAATAGGCAAACCCAAAAGAACTGATGGATCTCAATAGACTCTTTGATCTGATTCCCTATCAGATTTCCAAGTACGACAAAACGGTCGCATTGGGCCACAAGGAAGACGAAGTCTGGAAAACCTATTCTTCAAAAGATTTAAAAAGGATTGTAGACTATCTCAGTTTGGGACTTCTAGCCTCTGGGATTAGTGCCGGAGAAAAAGTAGCGATCATCTCCGAGAATCGGCCGGAGTGGAATTTTGTCGATTTTGCCTTGCAGCAGATTGGTGCTATTTCAGTGCCTGTCTACCCTACCATCACTACGGAGGACTATGCCTATATCTTCGACCATGCTGAGGTAAAAATGCTCTTTGTAGGAGATCAGACGATCTATTCAAAAGCTTCTGAAGTAGCCGCAGGTCGCAGCATTTATTCATTTGATCTGATAGACGGTGTGGATCATTGGCACATGTTGGAGCAACTTGGCGAAACTGGGGACCTCGCCAGATTGGAACAAAGCAAAAGTCGGATCAAAGGTGAAGACCTCGTCACGATCATTTATACCTCAGGTACCACGGGCAGACCGAAGGGAGTAATGCTCAGCCATTCCAATATTCTCTCTAACGTCCTCTCGGTAGCCGACAGAATGACCCCACCCGCTGGAGTTTCGACAGCCCTGAGCTTTCTCCCTCTTTGCCACATCTACGAGCGCACTGGCTTTTTCTGCTTCATATACCTTGGGTTTTCGGTCTATTATGCGGAGAGCATGGATCGGATAGGCGAAAACCTGAAGGAAGTCCAACCTGATGTATTTAATACGGTGCCGCGACTTTTGGAGAAAGTGTATGATAAAATAGTCGCCAAAGGCTATCAACTGAAGGGCTTGAAAAAGAGTCTCTTCTTTTGGGCACTGGATTTGGGTCTTCGCTACGAACCGACCCGCAATATGGGAGCTTGGTACCGCTTCCAGCTGAGAATGGCTAACAAGTTGATTTTCTCAAAATGGCGAGAGGCTTTGGGAGGTAATATTGTACAGATCAATTCAGGTGCTTCTGCGCTGCAGGCCCGTTTGGCCAGGGTTTTTTGGGCGGCAGGGATTCGGGTTTGCGAAGGCTACGGGTTGACGGAGACCTCACCGGTCGTATCTGCGTCGATCGGGACACCGGATGGGATTCGCATAGGCTATGTCGGAAAGGTGGTCAAAGATGTCCAAGTAAAAATCGCCTCAGACGGCGAGATTCTCGTCAAAGGACCCAATGTGATGCAAGGGTACTACAAGCAGCCTGATACCACCGCAGAGGTGCTTAAAAATGGCTGGTTTCATACCGGAGATATCGGAGAGTTTGACGGAGATTACCTCAAGATCACCGATCGGAAAAAAGAAATGTTCAAAACCTCCGGAGGCAAGTACATCGCGCCTCAGGTAATCGAGAATAAATTCAAAGAATCTTCCTTGATCGAACAGGTAATGGTGGTGGGTGATGGGAAAAACTACCCAGCAGCGCTCATTGTCCCCAATTTTGAGGCATTGCATGAATATTGTCGGCGAAAAGAGATACCCTATTCCACGGACGCTGAGATGATAGTCAAGCGGGAGATCCAAGAGAAATACCAATCGGAGATCGATGGCCTGAACAAATATTTTGCGAAGTGGGAACAAATCAAGCGCTTTCGACTACTTGACGAGCCCTGGGGTATAGATTCCGGAGAGTTGACTCCTACGATGAAATTGAAAAGGAAAGTGATCATCCAAAAATTCTTTGAGGAAATAGAAAAGATCTACCTGGCTTCCTAGGTAGGCTTGGGCAATTTTCGATTTTTTGACAAATGATTGAGTTCAAAATTACTTTTTGGATAAAGGGATTTCAGGCCATTTTTGTTTGGATTTCCTAGCAATGTCGACCGAGTTTTAAACCATTGTTCTTTGATCCTGTAGAATGGCAGTTTTTAATTTGTGATGCATGCATAACTTTTTTGAAAATAGTATGCATGCATACAAAATATATCCTAAATTAGGTCAGCTCAAATTCAGCTTTTGATTGCCATGAAAAGAGAAGAGACTGTAGACTATCACATCAAAAGTGCTTGGCATGCCATCTCCAGGATGTACAATCAGCAGGCAGCCGAGGAGGGATTTACGACTGCGATCGGATTTGTGCTGATCAATATCCACTCCAAAGACGGAACACCAGCCACCAAGATTGCGCCTTTGATCGGATTGGAGACGCGCAGCCTTACCCGTATGCTAAAGACTATGGAGGAGAAGGGACTGATTTTCAAAAAGGCAGATCCCCTAGACAAGCGATCGGTTCGGATTTTTCTGACGGAGGAGGGAAAGGAAAAGAAGGAGAGATCGGTCAAGTCCATTATGGATTTCAACGAGCAAATCCGTGAAGTCGTCAGCCCGTTAGAGCTGGAGACCTTTTTTGGCGTGTTCGAGAAAATACAAATGGTAATCGAACGGGTCAACGGCAACGAAGTCAACAAACCGGTATTTGAACTATAAACAAATATTCCCAAGGCACAACGGTGTGCCAAAAACTCAAAGCAATGAACAGAACCATTAAGAAAGTAGCCATTTTGGGTTCGGGTGTGATGGGATCGCGTATAGCCTGTCATTTCGCCAACATTGGCGTCCAGGTACTTTTGCTGGATATAGTCCCTTTTGAACTGTCCGAAGAGGAGCTAAAAAAAGGATTGACCAAAGAGCATCCCGCGGTCCGCAACAGGATCGTAAACACAGCCCTACAAAATACCCTGAAGTCCAACCCCTCTCCGATCTACGACAAAGCTTTCGCCAGCCAGATCACAACGGGCAATTTCGACGATGACCTACCCAAGATCAAGGACTACGATTGGGTGATGGAAGTGGTCGTGGAACGACTGGATATCAAGCAGTCGCTTTACGAGAAGGTGGAGAAATTCAGAAAGCCTGGTACGCTGATCACTTCCAACACCTCCGGTATTCCCATGCATATGATGTGCGAAGGCCGGAGCGAAGACTTTCAAGCCAATTTTGCAGGTACACATTTTTTCAATCCTCCCAGATATCTAAGGCTTTTGGAAATCATTCCAGGCCCAAAAACAAAACCGGAGATCATCGACTTCTTGATGGAATACGGGGATCGTTTTTTGGGGAAAGAGACCGTTCTGTGCAAGGACACTCCGGCGTTCATCGCAAATCGCATTGGGGTTTATGCGATCATTTCAGGAATGCACGCCATAGAAAAGATGGGCCTGAGCGTCTCCGAAGTGGATAAACTTACCGGGCCGGTCATAGGGAGAGCCAAATCGGCAACCTTCCGAACTATGGACGTGGTCGGGCTTGACACCACGGTCAACGTAGCCAATAACCTATACAAAGCCCTACCCCACGATGAGTCTCGGGATAAATTCAAACTCCCGCATATCGTCGAGGTTCTCTACAACAACAAGTGGTTTGGCGACAAGACCGGACAAGGCTATTTCAAGATGATCCGCCACAAGGATGGAAGCAAGGAACTCAAGGAGCTCGATCTGAAGAGCTTTGAATACAAAGACGTAGAAAAGCCTAAGTTCAAAGCCTTGGAAGCTTCCAAGGATATAGAGGACCTCAAAAAACGAATCAAGTTTTTGGTCAACTTCGACGATAAAGCGGGTGAATTCTATCGTGCGTCATTCTACGATCTATTTAGATACTGTTCCAACCGTATCCCGGAGATCTCCGATGAGCTCTACCGCATCGACCAAGCGGTCTACGCTGGATTTGGATGGGAGCTGGGGCCCTTTGAGACATGGGATGTGTTGGGAGTGAAAGAAACGCTCGAAAAAATGGAAGTCGCTGGAGAGAATCCAGCAGCATGGGTAAAAGAGATGCTGGATGCTGGTAACACATCCTTCTACAAAGTCGAGAATGGCAAGAAGCTTTTTTACGATATCCCCAGCAAATCCTACCAAGAGATCCCGGGAACAAAAGACTTCATCATCCTCGATACGCTCAAGTCCGCAGGCAAGAAAGTTTGGGGAAATGACGGCTCCACGGTCTATGACATGGGTGACGATGTGATTGGATTGGAGTTCCACACGAAGATGAACTCCATGGGCTCCGAGGTAATCGAAGGCATCAACACGGCAATCGGCATGGCAGAGAAGTCGTACAAGGGACTGGTGGTTGGCAACGAAGGGGCAAACTTCTCCGCTGGAGCCAATCTGGCCATGCTGTTCATGTTTGCAGGTGATCAGGATTTTGACGAGATCAATTTGATGGTCGCGCAGTTTCAAAATACCATGATGCGGGCGCGTTATTCTTCCATCCCGGTAGTCCTCGCTCCGCATAATATGACCTTGGGCGGTGGCTGCGAGCTTTCCCTCCATTCTGACCATATTCAAGCCCATGCAGAGTTGTATATGGGTTTGGTGGAAGTGGGTGTCGGACTGATACCGGCGGGAGGCGGTACCAAGGAGATGACGCTGCGATATTCCAATTCCATCCACAGTGGAGATGTGGAGCTGAACAGGCTGCAAGAGTATTTCATGAACATCGCGACTGCGAAAGTTTCCACCTCAGCTGAGGAAGCGAGGGGCTTGGGTTATCTGCGAAAAAGCGATGCGGTTTCCATCAATAGGAAGCGCCAACTCGCCGATGCCAAAGAGAAAGTCTTGGCTCTGGCGGAAGCTGGCTATACACAACCGATAGAGCAGACGAATATTAAGGTGCAGGGAAAGACCTCCCTGGCGCTCTTCGAAGCGGGAATCACGGGCATGCAGTACGGAGCCTATATTTCCGAACACGACGCCAAAATCGCGCGAAAATTAGCTTGGGTAATGTCCGGAGGGGATCTGTCATCCCCGACAGAGGTTAGCGAGCGATATCTCCTTGATTTGGAGCGGGAAGCATTCTTGAGCTTGACTGGGGAGAAAAAAACCCTTGAACGGATACATAGCATTCTTTTCAAAGGAAAACCATTAAGAAACTAGAATCACGAGCCAAGAACCAAGTTTTCAATTCAAATTTTAGCGTCATGCACAATTTTAAGAATCTAAAAGTTTGGCAAAAGTCAGTGGATTTGGCTGTAAGGGTTTACGAAGTCACAACAGAATTTCCGAACTCTGAAAAGTTTGGAATGTCTTCTCAAATGAGGAGAGCAGGAGTGTCAATTCCCTCCAATATCGCGGAGGGAACTGCAAAGTCATCCGCGAAAGCCTTTTCAAATTCGTTAGAAATTAGTTTGGGCGAGAGTTTTGAGTTGGAAACACAATGCATCATCGCTAAAAGGGTTGAGCTTATTTCCTCAGATATCGCGGATTCACTAGAATCTGATATTTCTGAAATTCAAAGAATGATTATCGGACTTAAATCCTCTTTGGAAAATGATAGTAAACTACTAAATAATCTTGACTCTTAGTTCTTGATTCTTGAATCTCACAACTAACCCAATTCCCAATAACTAACATCATATGGAAGCATACATAATCAACGGATATAGATCGGCGGTAGGAAAGTCGAAAAAAGGAGGTTTCAGATTTTACAGACCGGACGACCTCGCTGCGGATGTCATCAAGCATCTCATCGCCAATACTCCGGGCTTGGAGGCCAAAATGGTCGATGACTTAATCGTCGGCAATGCGGTGCCAGAAGCGGAACAAGGGATGCAGATGGGCAGAATGATCTCGCTTTTGGCGCTGGGAGTAGACAACCCTGGATTTATCATCAACAGATATTGCGGTTCTGGATTGGAAGCTATCGCTCTAGCAGTGGGCAAAATCAAAGCGGGAATGGCAGACTGCATCATCGCAGGAGGCACGGAGTCTATGTCTTTGGTGCCGATGATGGGCTACAAGACAGCCCTCAACTACAAGATCGCTACGGAAACGCCCTCCTACTACATCAGTATGGGATTGACTGCGGAAGAGCTTGCAAAAGAATATGGAATCACCAGAGAGGAGTCCGATGCTTTTTCTGTCAAATCCCACGAAAAGGCCTTAGCTGCGATTGCTGCGGGCAAGTTCAAGGACGAAATCGTACCTGTGGAAGTGGAAGAAACCTATCTCGATGAGAAAGGAAAAAAGAAGACGAGAAAGTTCACCGTAGATACCGATGAAGGGCCCCGGGCGGGAACGACACAAGAGGTGTTGGCTGGATTGAAGCCCGCCTTCAAAAATGGAGGACAGGTCACCGCGGGAAATTCCTCCCAAACTTCCGATGGAGCTGCTTTCGTCGTGGTAATGTCTGAGCGTCTGATGAAATCCCTGAATCTAGAGCCTGTGGCCAGACTGATGTCCTACTCCGTTGCCGGTGTTGACCCAAGAATCATGGGGATAGGACCTCGAGAAGCTGTGCCAAAAGCACTGAAGCAGGCAGGCTTGACGCTCGCTGATATCGACTTGATAGAGCTAAACGAGGCGTTTGCGGCGCAGGGACTTGCAGTGATGAAGTCTTTGGACATGAATCCGGACATAGTCAACGTTAACGGAGGTGCTGTCGCTTTGGGCCATCCGCTCGGATGTACCGGAGCCAAGCTATCCGTGCAGATCTTCAACGAACTTCGTCGTCAAAACAAAAAACATGGTCTAGTCACGGCTTGTGTAGGTGGCGGACAAGGTGTTGCTGGCGTCTATGAGTTGCTGAAATAGATAGACCCTAGACGTATGACCTAAGAAAAAGCATTTCTCAATTCGACATTCTGAACAGACAGGATTCCTAACTCTGAACATTGAAACAAAAAAACATATACGATACATGAACACCTTATCCAAAGCAATCCAGGGAGGTGAATTTCTCGTCAGAGAGACACCAGCACAGGATATCTTCATACCTGAGGAATTCAGCGAAGAACAAAAAATGATGGCTCAGGCCTGTCAGGACTTCATCGATACGGAGATCACTCCTAGGATCGAAGAGATTGACAGCATGAAGCATCCCGAGCTGGTGCCGGAGATTCTCAGAAAAGCCGGAGAGCTAGGGCTTTTGGGCGTTTCTATACCGGAGGAATACGGAGGTCTGGGCATGAGCGTCAATACGGCCATGCTGATAGCGGATATCATTGGCGCAGCCGGTTCTTTCTCTACCACCTACGGAGCGCACACGGGGATCGGTACACTGCCCATCCTATACTATGGTACTGAGGAGCAAAAGCAAAAGTATCTGCCCAAGCTCGCGACGGGTGAATGGGCTTCATGCTATTGTCTCACCGAGCCGGACGCAGGCTCTGATGCAAATAGTGGAAAAACAAAGGCAGTTCTCTCTGCCGACGGTAGCCACTACTTGATCACTGGACAGAAGATGTGGATCTCCAACGCCGGTTTTGCGGACTTGTTCATCGTTTTTGCGAAGATTGAGGATGACAAAAACCTCACTGCCTTCATCGTGGAAAAGACCTTTGGAGGCATTACCATGAACGAGGAGGAGAAAAAAATGGGCATCAAGGGCTCTTCTACCCGTCAGGTTTTTTTCAACGACTGTCCGGTTCCGGTGGAAAACATGCTTTCGGAACGCCAAAATGGCTTCAAGATCGCCGTCAATGTCCTCAACATCGGCAGGATCAAGCTAGGCTCAGGAGTCTTGGGCGGAGTGCGTACGGTTATCAGCCGCTCCATCGCCTACTCTACAGAGCGTAAGCAGTTTGGCGTTAGCATCAATACATTTGGTGCAATCAAGTCAAAGCTGGCCGAAATGGCGATTCGAACCTACGTATCGGAGTCTCTTTGCTACAGAGCAGGTCAGGACATCGACGACCGGATAGATGCTTTGAAAGCCGAGGGCATAGACGAATCGGAAGCCAAGCTTAAAGGAGTAGAGGCATTCGCCATCGAATGCGCAATCGCCAAAATCCACGGCTCCGAAGTGCTCGACTACGCAGTAGACCAAGGTGTGCAGATCTACGGGGGAATGGGTTATTCTGCCGAAGCTCCCATGGAGCGTGCCTATCGGGATGCGCGTATCGCCCGCATTTATGAGGGGACCAACGAGATCAACCGTATGCTGATGGTTGGGATGGTGTTGAAAAGAGCCATGAAAGGGGAAATAAATCTCTTTGAGCCAGCTATGGCTGTCTCGGCCGAGCTGACTTCTGTTCCTTCCTTTGAGACCATCGATACTTCGGAGCTTTTCGCAGCTGAAAAAGAAGTCCTCAAAAAACTAAAGAAGGTATTTCTGATGATTGGCGGCAAGGCAGCCATGGCTTTGCAGGACAAGATCGAGGACGAGCAGGAGATCATGATGAATCTGGCCGATGTGATGATCGAGATCTATGCTTCCGAATCAGCCATCCTCAGAGCGGAAAAGCTGGTAGGTCTCCGGGGTCAGCCTGCCTGCTCACACCAGATAGCCATGGCCCAGGTTTACTTGGCCGAAGCGGTGGACAAAATCAACTCCGCAGCCAAGGAAGCAATCGCCTCCTTCACAAAGGGAGACGAGCAAAAGGTGATGCTGATGGGTCTGAAGCGATTTACCAAAGCCGATTTGGTCAACACCAAGGAGCTGAGAAGACAGATTGCAGACCACATGATTGCAGAGGGAAAATATCCATTCTGATTTCAATAAGAGCTGACTAACTACAAGCCTCCGGTAGGATTTCCTGCGGAGGCTTGTTATTTTCAGTTGCCTAAACCCAAAGCTAAGGCCACTGCCCAGAGATAGAGCGGATTTTCCTAAAACGACTATTTTTTATGAAAAAAGAAAAGCTCCTGCTTATTGTTTTTGTTTTTTTCTCTGGCTTGGCCATTGCCCAAAAGCAAAAAGTTTCATTCAAAGACTCTTTAGACCACAAGCTTGACCTCAGTGATTGGGTATTGACCGCCCATGGTTTTATTCCCTTTCCTTCGATCATCACCGAGCCAGGGCTTGGTGGGTTTGGTGGGGCGATGTTTGGTGTATTCGTAGACCCCAACCCTCCCTACAGAGACAGTGTCGATGGCAAGGAAGTCCTTACCCGCGTCAAGCCAAACATCTACGGCGCTGGAGGTGCCATGACAGTGAATGGCACTTGGATGATGGGGGCTGCAGCCATCGGCGTTATCAAAAAGTGGCGCTCCAACTACCGTCTGGTCACCGGCTATGCGGATGTTAACCTTGAATTTTACCGAACCTTTGAACAGTTAGGCGAAAAGAAATTCGAATTCAATATTCAAACTATTCCGATCATGGGCCAGTTGACCAAGCAGTTGGGAAAAAGCGATTGGTATGCTGGACTGAATTACCTGTTTTTGAAGACCGACTTGGGGCTTACCAATTATGAGTTTCATGACGAAAGAGCTGTGAACACTGTCATCAGCCGGCCCAGTATTCTCATCGAGTATGATGGGCGCGATAATATTTTCACCCCAGATCGCGGGCTGCACTTGATCAATCTGATAGGCACATCTGCAGAGTGGTTGGGAAGCGACTACTCCTATGGCTTGGTTAGTACGACGGCGTTTTATTGGCTACCCGTCACTCCTACCTTGATATCCGGATTCCGCGCAGAGGTTCAAAACCTATGGGGCGACGCGCCTTTTTATATGCTTCCCTTTGTCAATCTGCGGGGCATTCCCGTCGCTCGCTATCAGGGCAATACCGTCGCCACGGCAGAGACCGAATGGAGGTGGGATTTCAGCCCCCGATTTAGTGTCGTGGGATTTGTCGGCACGGGCAAGGGTGTGATGAAAGAGGATTCCTGGGGCGATGATTCTTGGAAGACCTCTGGGGGAGCCGGCGCACGCTACCTGATCGCCCGCAAGCTTAAGCTTAGGATGGGTATCGACATCGCCCGAGGCCCGGAGGAGTGGGCGTACTATTTCGTCTTTGGGACTTCTTGGCGGAAATAAAAATGCCCGGATTAATTCTGATTCTTTTGCAAAAAGAGCTTGTTTTGCGGCTTTTGGACCTGAGCGCATAACTCGTTTTCCCTTCCAAACTATTTATAGACCGGTATATAGGGGGATGTATAACTTTTGGCTCACCGTACAGGCAAAGCCTGAAATGACTGAATTTTCCGCTATAATAGCCGATATCTTTGGTGAAAAAAGGAAGAAAGAATTTAACTAGGTGTTTTTCTTGGAAAAGGAAAACGCCAAATTAGCGGCAATGAAAAATGCCCTGATACTGACATTGGCAAGCTGCCTCTTGATTTTTTCCTGTTCGCCTGAAAAGCATGAGTTTGGAATGGATATTTCCGATGACTCGGATCAAATAGCAAAAGGCAAGGTGTTGTTTGAGCAAAACTGTACCTCGTGCCACAATTTTTTGCAAACCACCATTGGCCCCAACCTCAGCGGCCTCACCCGATCGGTGGATTCCCATTGGATCAAGGAATTTATCAAGGAACCCAGCAAAGTGATCGACCAAGGTGATGAGCGGGCAAAAGCCCTTTTCGCCAAATTCAAGATCTATATGCCCGGATTTCCCCAGCTGGAGGAAGAGGAGTTGGATGCCATCTTGAGCTACCTACACACCTACGAGACTTTGCCAGATACTACGTCAAGAGCTGGGCTTTCCAATCCTTTGCAGGATTCTATTGCCGATTCCGGCATTAGATTCGACTTGGAATTTGTGATGCAGATTCCACCCTCGGATACAGTGCCTCCCTTGGCCAAGATTACCAAGCTGGAATCTGAGCCTGTCTCGGGCCGGACTTTTCTCAATGACCAACGCGGCGTGTTGTACGAACTGAAGGGAGGTAGATTCCAAGAATATCTGCCTATCCGCGATTTACGGCCCAATATCCTTTTTAAACCAGGGCTGGCTACCGGCTTGGGGAGCTATGCCTTTCATCCAGAGTTTAATGAAAACGGCATTTTCTACACGGGGCATAGCGAAAAGGGAATTGCCGCACCGGCGGATTACGCCTATCCGGATTCAGTGAAGGTTTTTCTCCAATGGGTACTCACGGAGTGGAAAGCCAAGGACCCCAAAGCCGCTAAATTTGAGGGGACGAGCCGGGAAATGCTGCGTATCAATTTTGTAACGCAAATTCACGGAATGCAAGAATTGGCTTTTAATCCCAATGCGAAAGAAGGCGATCCTGACTATGGTTTGCTGTATATCGGCATCGGGGATGGAGGATCTGCCGAGAGCGGTTTTGCCTACATCTGCGATCATCAGGGCCGTGACATTTGGAGCAGTATTCTCCGCATAAATCCAGCTGGGAACAACAGCAAAAACGGGAAATACGGTATCCCGGCCGACAATCCCTTTGCAGGGCAAACAGCAAAGGCGCAGGAGGTTTATGCCTTTGGATTCCGTAACCCAAACAGGATTTTTTGGGATCTGCAAGGCAGACTATTGGCCTCTGATATAGGGCACAAAAACGTGGAGGAGCTGAACCTCATCGAAGCGGGCAAGTTTTATGGTTGGCCAAATCGCGAGGGGACATTCGTGATTGACCCCTATGGCGATATGGATCAGGTGTACGCCTTGCCGGCTGACGATGCGAAAATAGCGGCGACTTATCCCATGCTCCAGCTAGATCACGACGAGATAGCCGCGATCATCGCTGGCTACGTCATCCAGCGAGGTCCTCATAAAGGAAAGCTACTTTTTGGCGATGTACCTTCCGGCAGGTTGCTGATTACCGATCTCAATGGCACTGGTGATGTGAAAGCTGAATCTTGGGGCATTCGCTTCCAAGGCAAGGAAATGAGCCTAAAAGAGCTCTGTGGCAACAACCGAGTCGATCTTAAGTTTGGGCAGGATAAATCCGGTCAAATGTACCTGATGACCAAAGCCGATGGGAAAGTCTATCGAATAATGGGAACCTAAAATTTTTTGAGCATGGAAAAGCACAAAGCGGAATTGTTTGAACTTCTCCGAAGGGATGGATCCCCAGCTACGGAAAAGATTCTTTGTGGATGTCTTTGGAGCATTTTCAGAAATCCTGGAGAGGAGATACCCTGGTATTTCTTTCACGAAAGTGGAAAAGGAGTATACTTTAACTTGGTCGAAGAAACTGAGTTCGACTGGTTGCTGAGTGAGGATGGAATATTGACCATGGAAAGCGAAGGTTCGGCTATTTCATTCCTTGCCCTTCAGTACAAGGGCATTTTTTTGGGCTTGTTTCAGACTGAAATGCAGCGCACAATCCTCTTGGTTGACTCAGAAGGCGCCCAAGAACAAATGCTGGCCTTTTCCAATTAAAAATCAAAAAGGCTGTCCATTAGTCCGGACAGCCTCTTTTGAGTGCTATTTGTAGAGTTTTTGATAGTAGTCTTCCGCCATTCGGTTGCTGTCAAATTCATGTCTGACATCGTGCATACCCGCTTGGACGATATCCCTCCATTTGCGCTTGTTATCATAATAGGTCGGCAAAATCTCGTTTTGGAGGATCTCAAAGAGGTGGTCGAGATCTTGGTTGTCCTGGTCTTGGATACTCAGGGTATGATAGTCGGCTTGGGGGACGATAAAGCAGTTTTCCCCATGCTTGGCAAACTCACAGATCCAGCCGTCAAAGGTGCTGAAGTTGACAGAGCCATTCATCGCGGCGCTCATCCCGCTGGTACCTGAGGCTTCGCGTGGCACGCGAGGATTATTGAGCCAAACGTCGGATGCTTGTTTGAGCCTCTTGCTTAGCGCAAGTTCATAGTCCACACACACAGCCACATTTTTGAACCGCTTGCTTAGATGAACGAGGGAATTGAATACGCTGATGGCACCATAGTCCATGGGATAAGGCTTGCCCGCCCAAATGATCTGAACCGGCTGTTCGGTATTTTCGATCAGTTCCTGAAATTTGGCTAAATCCTGTGCGATGAGATCTGGCCTTTTGTAAGCGGCAAATCTCCTAGCCCAGACGATGGTGAGTATCTCAGGGTCGAAGAGTTTGCCGGTTTGGTCCGCGACGATTTCGAAAGCCCGCTTTTTCAAAAACATCTTCCGGTCATCAAAGGCCACGTTGTCTCCCTCTTCCATATACCGGTACAGCTGCTTGTCCGCCCAATATTTCCAATTTTGTGCGTTGGTGATGGACTGGATTTCAGGGATGTTTGGGTAGTGTCCCCACATCCTTCGACTCACTTCTCCATGCAGCTTGCTCACGCCGTTGGATTGACTCGCAAAACGAAGCGCGGCCAAGCTATGGTTGTACACCGCTCCGTCCATTTCGGTCAGCGATTGTACTTCCGAGATCGAATGTCCATAGAAGAAGCTCATCTTATTGAGGAGGAAGTAATCGTGCTTTTCGTTGCCGGCTTCTTCAGGAGTATGGGTAGTGAAAACCAGATGTTTTTTGACTTCTTCCTTGCTACCGAATTTTTTCATGAGGTAGTAGATGCTGCTGCCGGCATGGGCCTCATTGAGGTGGTAGAGTTTTGGGTTGAAATTCAGCTCATCTACCAGCATAGCGCCGCCTATCCCCAGGATCATCATTTGGGCAATCTTGGCTGCGGTATCCGCGTCGTATAGCTTATGGGTAATAGTCTGGCTGAGGTAGTCATTTTCCGGCAGGTCGGTGCTCAGCAGAAAAAGCGGCGCACTTTCAAAGGTCTCGGGGGGTAGATACCAGGCCTTGACCCAGACCGGCTGATTGTGTACAGGCACTTGGATTTTGATCCCGGTATCCTGGAGGAAGCTGTAGGTTTTCTCGTACCATTCAGCCTTCAGCGTTTGGTCTTGGTTTCGTCCTTGGTCGTAGTAGCCATACTTCCAGAGGATTCCGATTCCGATCAGGTTTTGCTTGAGTTCATAGGCGCTCCTCAAATGGGAGCCCGAAAGGAAACCCAGACCGCCGCTATAGATCTTCAGAGGCTGATGAATGGCAAATTCCATTGAGAAATAGGCGACGGCCTTGGAATATTGCGGGGCAAGTTCATAGGGAACTTTGTAGTTCTTAAAGTCGGTCATAGGTGTAAGGATAAAGTCGATGAAGTATTGAAAAAAACCGGTGATCAGAGATTTGAAGAATACTCGGCTACAGAAAAGTAGCTCTTTCCGATAAGGTAAAAAATGGCTGGGGCCAAAAAAAGAGATTAGCTGATTTTTTGGTTCAATTGAAAAATGGTTTCAGAAGGATAGCCCTCCTGAAACCCCGGAATGATGGATGGTATGCTATGCCTTTAGGCGCTGGCAAGGCTCATTCTTGCAGCTCGGTCCGGATCGTTTTTAACTTCACTTGTATCGTTCAAAACCATGGTTTCCCCATTTTGAGCGGTGAATTTTGGCCAATTGGGCAGAGTTCCGGCATTGGGGTCTCCGGTTTTCATAAAGGCCAAAAGCGAAGCGGACATTTTCTCGGAAAGCATTCTTGGGCGCTTGCCCCCGCCGGTGTGGGTGTACATCCTGTCTGTATTGTCGTACCAAAAACAGATGTCGATGCAGTGAAAAGCACGCATTCTGCCATTGTAGAGATTGGGTTCCCAGCCAAACCAAGCCATATAGACGGGTGCCTTTTGCTTGACTTTGGCATTGCCGCAAGCCACGGCATTCGCCCGGTTTGAGGCTGCCAAGGTCATAATTTCAGCAGGCTTTTTTCCCGGGAAATTGGCAGCATAGGCTTGGTAAACTTTCTCCGAATTGTCCCCAAAGCGGGATTTCAAAGCCTCTATCGCCTGCTCTGGCCCCCCTGCCTCAAGCTGTGGGTTGGTGCGTGTGGCTCCCCATTCGTGGAAGGTCGTGCAGATCATCAGGGGTATTTCCGCAGTATGGTCATTCGGATTGCTGAAAAACTCGCCTTTGGGCACATTGACTCCATCTGCCACGGGTCCAAACCCGCCTCGGAATCCTGTCTGTGGAAATTCTTTTCGCATCCGGTCCAATGCTTTGTTGGCGATGTCGAGGTATTCTTTCCAAGGGATGTCCTGGAGTTTATCTACTTCTGCAGGGGTCAGTCCGGCTCCTTCGAGGACATATTGCCCAAGTTTGCGGCTGTATTCGGGATCATTTGCCCGAAGCATGCTACCGCTTAGCGCAACACCTTTGTGCACAAGTCTGTTTGCCGCAGGCATGGCCATGGTGCAGGTCACCTTGGCTCCACCTCCGGATTGGCCCATGATGGTCACATTTCCGGGATCTCCGCCAAAATTGGCGATGTTGTCCCGCACCCATTGGAGTGATGCTATGATGTCCAGCTGGCTAGCGTTGCCCGAAGCAGCATATTTTTCACCGCCGACTCCTGAGAGGTCTGTAAACCCAATCGGACCGAGTCGGTGGTTAATGGAGACAAACACCACATCCTTTTTCTTGGCGAAATTTTCCCCATGATAGCCGTCCTGCTCGATTCCGTTTCCATTGGTAAATCCTCCCCCATGCAGCCAAACTAGCACCGGTCGCTTTTTCCCATCGGCCAGTCCGTTAGTCCAAACATTGAGTTTGAGACAGTCCTCGGATACGTCATCGTAGTTCCAATGATCGGCAAAGGAATAATGCACGTTCGCATAGCGTCGGTCCATGATTTGGGGCGCGGTATTTCCCCACCAGATGGTGTCTTTGATTCCCTCCCACTTTTCGGGTTTTTGTGGGGGCATAAATCGGTTTTTGCCGGAGGTATCGGCCCCATAGGGCACGCCCAAAAAAGTGTAAACCCCATTGAGCTGGTATCCCCGGATTTTTCCAAAACTTGTATCAGCCACAGCGATATCATCTCCGATTTTCAGGAATTGCTCATCCTCGGCTTCTGCTTGGGGCGGTGAGGCAGGGGCACCATTTACAGCAAATGGTACAGCAGCAATACCAGCTGTCCCAAGGCCAATTTTCTGCAAAAAGTCGCGTCGGTTGTTTTTCATAAAGGTTACAGGTTTAGTGTCAATTTCTATTGTCTCAAGTTGTGGGAATAGATGGGAATATCCTAATCGCCTGATTGTTTTTATTTTGGCTAGACAAATGGAGTTTGGACGGTACACAGGTTATTCTTGCGGAGGGAGGAAAAAACTGGACCCTCGAGCAAATTTCTTAGGTTCTGTGGGTCTTGAATTGAGCTATTGGATTCGATTTGACTTAAATTGGCTTTGGTTAATTTTCTTCCTTGAATCCGACTACTCTGCAATGAAAAAACTCCTTTCCCTGCTTTTGATCCTGATTTCTTTTCAGGCGTTTTCCCAAAAAATTTCCATTCCGGGTTCTGTGAAAAGAGCCATGGCTCAAGTGGATACCCTGACGGTCCGAAATCACATTGCTTACCTGGCAGATGACAAACTAAAAGGACGACTTCCCGGTACCGAGGGTTACCAGATGGCAGTGGACTATGTCATTGAGCAATTCAAGAATATGGGTGTTCAACCTGGAGGTGATCCGGGACAATACACGCAAAAATTGATTTTGAGGAAGTCCATTGTAGAAAATTCTTCTGCCAAGGCTGCTTTGAAGGATAAAAACGGCAATGTGGATTCCTTGGTCTTTTTCAGAGATTTTCTACCTGTCCCCCATCCCTTGCAGTCAAAGGCTTCCGGAGAGGGAACCTTGGTATTTGTGGGATACGGGGTGGATATTCCAGGTAAGTATTCCGACTATGAAGGCGTGGATGTCAAGGGTAAGGTAGTAGTCATGCTTGCCGGAGTTCCTGATGGGATTCCTGCTTCAACCTTGATTTCACACTTTTCCAGTCCTGGAAATAAAATGAACACCGCATTTTCGAAAGGCGCAATCGGATCCATTCTGGTCAATCCCAGTTTGACTTTTGCCAATCCCAATCCCTTGCTTCAGTCCAATGTGGCGTTAAACCCAGAGAAAACCACAGCTTACGGACGCGGTTTCGTTGGCAATCTAGGCTTTGCTCTCAACGCCGGTAAGTCTTTTCTAACGGAGATCTTCTTGAATTCCGGGAAAAACCTGGATCAGGTTTTGGCTAACATAAAATCCGGCAAGAATTCCTCCTTTGAATTTCCATTGACATTTTCGGCAAGCTATTCCAATTCCCACAGCGAGTTTGAAAGCTCTAATGTCATCGGCATGATTCCGGGTACGGATCCCAAGCTGAAAAATGAATATGTGGTCCACTCTGCTCACTTGGACCATGTGGGTGTCGGCAGACCTGAAAACGGAGATTCCATTTACAATGGTGCCCACGATAATGCCTCCGGGGTAGCTTCGCTTTTGGAGATTGCACGGATTTATTCCAAAGGAAATGCAAAACCCAAGCGCTCGGTGTTAATCGTAATGGTGACGGCCGAGGAAATGGGCCTTGTCGGATCGTCTTATTTTGCCGCCAATCCCTCTGTGCCCAAATCCTCCATCGTGGCCGACGTCAATACCGACATGCCAACCCTCATTGCGCCTTTGCTTTCTGTGGTTCCCTTGGGAGCGGAGCATTCCAGCTTGATGGAGAATGTAAAATTTGCCGCTGATTACCTGGGCTTAGAAGTGGAAGCGGATCCCGAACCTGAACAAAACCGATTCGTACGCAGTGACCAGTACAGTTTTGTGGTCAGTGGGATTCCCGCATTGCATATTAAATACGGCAACAAAACCAATGTTCCCGGATTTGATCTGGACGCTTTTGTGAAAGAGTGGAGAGCTAAGTATTACCACAGGGCTGCCGACGGAATGGACGGAGTTTTCGATTTTACCGCCGCCAAAACATACATTCAGCTCAACTTCCTGATCAGCTATTCCATTGCGAATACTTCCGCAAGGCCGGTCTGGAACCCTGGGGATTTGTTTGGTGCCAAAGGGAATTAGGAATAAGAACCGGGAAGAAGGCACAATATCCTCTGAGAGGGTCTTCCCGGTTTTCAAAAAAGTTTGGTTTATTCTTGGTTTTCTGGACTGCCGACAGAATCTGTGGCGGCGGATTGAATCTCCATGATTGCCAGCTGTATGGGAGCATTATCCCAATACCCATGGGATTTCACAATTTTGCCGTCGACAAACTGGGAGGTAACATGGATCGGAGTTTCAACTGATTTTCCGTTGGCTGCCAAAGTTCCTCTCCACACCCCCCAGAAGTTCACCCAGGTTTCGCCCTGATCGTCAACCACCATTTCCAAAAAATCCTTTTCCCTGTCGCCGCTGGAAATTGCCCCCCTCGAGTTAATTGGAATTTTGGGGTGGAAAAGTAGCTACTCAGGAATGCGA
>CAZTJM010000060.1:0-24738 GCA_964613865.1 uncultured Limnohabitans sp.
GCTTTGATTTTTGTCCTGATATTGGCTTCCCACTTCCAAACCTACGCGAGCATGAAACTTCGCTTTGAATTTGATCGGTGGAGTGTGGCGATTTGGGTGTTTTTCGGGTCTTTCGCAACTTTCGGACTAAGGCAACTCGGTGTAGAGACCGTATTGGCAACAGCCTTGGTCGGCTTATTTGGCGCTCTGATGCAGACTGCCTTCAAGGCCAAAAGCAACTTCAGACAGGTTCCTTCCGCTATCTATTGCGGAGCATTCATATCGATGACCAACCTCACTAACGATCCTGGTTTCATTCTACTGGCATCCATCTTTACTTGCCTTCTATTTTTCGCCAGCAAATCCATCCTCCAAGGCATAGGAGGCCGGCTGGGCACCATGGCCTTCATGGGGGTTGTATTCGCCTATTTTGTCCAACAAAGCGTCGACTTGCTATGATCCAAGAACTAGTCTGGATAAGCACTGGAGTAACCGCCTCATGGAGCACTTACTGGATTCATACCCGCTTCCGGATCAATCCTGTGATGGCGTCTTCTCTGGTCACTTTGGCTTTTGCCTTGGGCGTGTCATCGCTTGGCTATTCCCAAGAATGGGTCCAGCAGATTCCCTACGCCGCGATTGGTGGCTCCTTCATTGGGATGAGCACCAAAAAGACCATGAAAGGCCTAGAAACAGTCCTGCTGGCCTCGCTCATTTTTGGAGTTATATTCACCCGATCCAGCCAATTTTTCGAAGGCTTTGGGGGAGCGCTGGGAATCTCGGCCTGCATCGCTGTGCTTACGGCTGTAACCTGGAGGAAATTTGCCAAAAGAACTCGATACAGGCTTAGGAAAGCACTTAGCCGAGCGGAGAAATAGGCCGCGGCTCATTCACTCTTTTTTTCTATCGGAAGCAGGCGATCAAACATCAATCCGCTCCAGCCTTCACCCCTCCCGGTAGTCTTGGTTCTTCCTACCCAAAGAATGATTTTCCCGTCAATCCAGCGTGTCCGTTTGAAGGTTCGCTTGACAATCACCCCTGCTCTTGGCACTTCCTCTTCCTCTATGAAATGGACAGGCTGATGTTCTTTCAACAACAGACTTTGCGGAGCTGGAGCATTCGGGATTTTGGCGCGCTGGAGGCGGATTTCTTTTTCGCTGCCACTCTTGTGGACAGGAATGAAAGGAATCCAGTTTTCGGGCACTGTCGTGCCAGCTAGATAGCGGATTTTTGATTCCGGATTGTCGGGGGTCTCGAGAGGGCCAAACCGGGGCCTGTTCAGCTTTACTTCTCTGCCTCCGCCTGCGCTAGAAGGCACCGTATTTTCGATTGCCCAAACCATGTTGGTCATTTCATCGCGCATAAAATTCACTTTTTCCAAAGGCTCACTTTGCTGAAGCTTGAGAATGGAGGGAGCCAAGTAAAAACGGTTTCTGGGCGACTGTAAATTCTGTCTCTCGGTGTGCCGGAATACCGCGAACTCATGCCAGGCCACTTCGGGGTCTGTGAAAGTCGGCTCGATGAGGATATGCTGGCCAAAAACATCCGTGACGAGAATATTTTTCACTTCGCAGTAGGAATTTATTTTCATCGGATACGGCAGCACAAACCAGTCGTTGGAATAGGTGATTCCGTATTCGGTAAGCAACATGGACAGCAAACCGGTCGTGCCGGCCTGAATCTTCGCAAAGTCAATCTGCCCATCCTCCATCTGCCAAAACCGGGGATTGGGAATTCCTGAATATTGAAGCGGTGCGGGAATAAATATCTGAACGCCCACTTTCAACTGGTCCGGCTGCTCGATCCCAGCGGATGAGCTCCTTAAGTTTTCATCAAAACTGCTCCAGTCCAGCTTGCCTGAGGCATACTGGTCAGCTTCGAGGACGACTGTCTTCCCTCCCTCGGCCTGCGGCATTTCAAGGGTAAAGTTGTACTCCATGCGATCCGGAATCCAAGCATTTTGTCCCGATTCGGTCTGATGGTAAAGCTTCTTGAACCAAGTCTCAAACAAAGATGGAACCGCTTTGGTCAATATTAGACGATCCGAATCGTCGAATTCAGCATCACTATTAACCCAATCAGCATAAGCTCCGCTTTGGATGTCCCTTAGAATCGCATGCCCATCTGGAAACCTACCTACGACGGTCTGCGCGAACAGTAGGCCCTCTCGGTCTTCCGCCTTGGCACTTGTATCTAGTGGATATTTTACGAGAAAAACCTCCTTCAGGGACGACTGCCCATTTTCTGAAAGAATCCTTAAAAATTGTCGGCCCATCTGCACTTGAAGATGCAGGTTCACCTCCACCGCCTCACTCTCCACTTCCGGTTCTAAAGGGCTGGCAAAGGGATCGTATGCCTTTGAGCCTTGCTTGCCAAAAGTCAATACCCTTGGCGCCTGCTCTTCCGTCAGAATCTTGGCCTGACAGGCTGTCCCGGCATCCTCACCCTGAAATTCCCCCAGCTGCCATTGCCGAGTCAGCATCCACATCGGATCGGCGGTCTCTGCCCTTAGGCTTTTTTCAAACTCTGCCTGGCGAGGCAAGCCCTCAAGCCGGTTTCTATTGGAGATGAAGGGTTCAAAAAAACGCTTGTCCAAGGCTGTAGTTGCCAAGTTGGCATTCGCCTTTAGCTTTGAAAATTCACTTAGAGTTGGCATTTCGTTTTAGCTTTTTTCCCACTTGGTGTACAGTTGCATATTCGAGGCTTTGGCGACCTGCATAAACTTGTCATTCAACACAAGGTAATCTAGAGACACATTGGCCTCCTTGACATCAAATGAAGCGATAGTCATCGGAAGCAGGATCTTGAGTACGTCATGCTCCATGATCTGGTCCGGCTCTACCGCCCTAGACCGAGTTCTTCGGATGGTATCATTTAAGACACCCTGCAGCACATCCCAATCCCACTTGCCGCTGTTGGTGGGTTCCACAGCTAGCAGTACCGCCTGAGGAGCTGTGGCATTGGGCTGATTGTAGTGGTAGGTCACGCCGGTGATCTCCTCGTCAAGCGGGATCTTTTCCGTCCATTCATCCACGATCAGCACTGACTGCAAATCTTCCGTACGCTTCGCCTGCTCCCCACAGTAGGCGAGAGAAACTGTATCTTCCATGATATTAAAGGGCTTTCCGTCATATTCCTTGGGAAACTCAAACCCCAGCCAGCTGTCCTCGGGACGAAACGGCACTTGGCTGATCGACAGATCCAAGGGATCATTTTCCAATGCCTCACTCATAAAACGCAAGGTCTCAAAGCGGCCTACAGCAGGCCTCACACGTGCCACCGACTGAAGCCATGACTCTTTGTTGACAGCACCGCTCAATCCGCTCAGGGAATTGATGTGCTTCAGAAGTTGCGCTTCTTCTCCAAAGGATTTTTTCAACACATCGCCATTGGTATAGGAAAATCGGGGAATTGGCAGAAAATCATCCCCCAACACAGCTTTTGCAGCATCGGTCAACAGTTTAAGTCTCGGGATCAGCTCTGCTTCGTCTTCTGCTTTTGAAAGTCTTTCGTCTCCAGCGGTGATTTTTGACTTAATGATTCTCCACAGGCTTGCCGTTCTGGAAAGCAGATCTTCTTGGCTTTCCAGCACCTCCGGCCCAGGGCTCTGCGGATAGGCCAATTGAACGCCAAATAGAGTGGACACCTCCTGAAATCCAACAATCCCCAGCAGGGTAGATTCGGAAAGAACAACTCCCTGAAACAAGGAGGACGGATCTGGACTGGAAGCCGCTAGATCGAACAAGTCCGCAAGAGTCGCAGGGTTCATTTCGTCCTTGGGTTCGACCGGGCCCGGCACGAGATTACCAAATGAATTGGCTACGGCGCGGAGGGAGTCCAAGGCCCCAGAGATCCGCTGTTGCAGATCTTCGAAGTCGATCCCTGTCAACTCTTGGGAGTTTACGACCGTCTTCGTCTTGCTGGCGAAGTCCCTTGCGTCAGCCACTCGAGTCTGCCCCAGCGTCGTCTTGATGCACCGAAGTAGAGGAAACGCGGACGCCAAAGCCTTGTTGGGACTCTTTAGTTCTGGTGAGAATTCGATTTTCACCTGCACGGATGCAAGAAGGCTCTTGGACTTTCTGAAATAAAAGGCAATTCTGCTTTCCAACTCCGTCGTTCCCGCCGACAAGTCCTCCGACAAAAGATAGATCAGATCAATGGGCTGAAGCTCCAAATCCGCCAGGGAAACAAGCTCCGTTTTTGAACTTTCACCTTCTTCGGCAACTGAGGTGACTCTGCAAATGATTTTGCGGGGATCCCCTACCAGGCCGGCAATCCAGTGGTTCAAACCCGGTTCAAAATTCGCGCGGGGCGAGGCAGAGGAAGGCCATCCTCTTCCCGGAGAAGAAAAATTCTTGGTTTCCAGATGCACCGCAATTCGATGGGTGTAGGTAAACAAACTTGATCGTGGTGTATCGAGCACTTGTATTTCAGGCGGAACGTCCGCAAAAAGCGCAGCATTTAATACTCCAGCAGTCCTATCCCGGTTTCCCTGGGTGATCTGAAAAGCAGCCTCAGTCACTAGCAAGTCATTGCAAGCGTCGAGCGTGTTTGCCAGTTCTTTTTTTAATGCCAAGACCATGGCTCTGTCTGAGGATGACACCAGGTTGCCTACTTCCGCATCACTGGCCTTGAGGATCTTCAGCCCATTTACCACTGGGTAGCTATCGATGGTTTCTTGGGCTTCGGTGGTGCCTTGCTGAGGTATCGACAGATTTTCTATCTCATACTTATTTCTAAAATCCAGGATATACCGGTTGAGGTTGTTTGCCGGGTTATTGGTTGTAGCATCGTGTAGTCCCCGCTCAAACTGGTAGCCAAGGAGAACTTCAAGCCTTTGGCCATTCCTGATGCCTTCAAAGAGGGCCATCGCCCGTCTGGCCCGGTCGCTGGAAAGGTTCATGGCAAAGAGGCTTGGATTGGAGGGACTGGAGTGGTTTCTATAGCCTGCCAAAAGAAGTCCAATGGCAGTTGCGTGATTGAGGGAAGGCACATGGGAAAATCCGGCGTTTTGCTTGAGCTTCATCGGCGCAGTCCCATCCTTCGGCCATAATTCCTCTGGAACATTTCGCTTGTCCAGCACTTTTTTGGGCTCTGGCTTCAGGTTTTCCACCCAACCATAGCAAGCTATATATACCCCGGTAGGTGCCTTTACCCTGTTTTGCTGGAGCCGTCTTGTGAACAAGCCCATTTGCCAAGCATCCAGTCTGTACGAGCACAGGTCTACAAAATCCGCCAAGTTCCGCTCCAGCGTTTTGGTCGAAAGTCCTCCAAGATAGTTCATCGCACTTCTCATGGGGCCTATGTTAGGATTCCACGTCAGATGGATTTTTGGATTCAATAGGTAGTCGCCGAGACTGGTGTTGACGTTGGCAAAAGCGGTGGAATTGATCTTCTTGGGATCGCCCTTTAGCAATTCAAAACTAGTGAGGTCCTGGTTGTTTTTGTCCATGTTGAAGAAGCTCTTCTCAAACATGGCCGACTTGACGGTGATTTTGTTTTCCTGGAATGCCTTCGTCCCAACCTGCTTCAGCTCGGTCAGCAGGGAATGGCGCATGAGCAAGGACAGGAGGGATCTAGGCGGCTTTTCTCCTCCAAAGTTGAGCGTCTCCAGATCGCCAAGGGTGCACTTGGTCCCCATGTATTCGGCATAGTTGAGTCCTGAGGAGCGCATTTTAGGGAGGTACTCGGAATCCGAAGCGACGACATTGGGAAGGATCAGCTTGTCGGCGCCGATGGGATTGGTCCATTGATAAAAGACCATATTAGATATTAACGGATAAAAATTCCCCTTTGCCAGGGGATTGAAGCCGAGGCTGGTAAGGAATTCGACGATACGCTGATTGAGGTTTTTGATCTCTACATTGAAAAATGACTGGTTGACCGCCGGTGAGGCCAAGCTATAGTCCGGGAGATTACCCAGGCGCTGGCGAAAAACCACAGAGCCGGGCTGCAATCCTAGAATCTTTAGCAGGATTTCCCAACTATCCCCCGGCATTCCCACTCTGGGGACCTTGAGCGCTAGCTGATCCCAGACAGTCTGCAATCGCTTCAGCACCTCAGCCAATCCCACAAAAAACTTCCCAGAGGAAGCTTCATTCCACCGGGTCAGGTCGCTAGTCAAGAGAACTCCATAGGGCTGATCTCCCACCCGAATGGCAGAAAGCGGACCTCTGGCAGTGACGAAGGAGTTGAAAAAGCTGCGAATCTGGGCCGCATCGGCACTTTTGATCGCTGGCTCCATCAGCTCTTCAAAGTAGTAGGAAAGTGTGGCAGCATAGAGTGCCCGATTCATCATCAGATTGTTGAAATGGTCCATCTGGCCAGCGTGGCTCAAGTCCTTCAGGACATTTCTGTCTACTCCAAAAGCCTGTGCAAACAGGTCCAGATCCGATTGGGAATTGACCGCCGGCGTACCTTCCTCATAGTATCCCTTGGCAAGGTGGTCTTCGTTTCGGGAATAGCCCGAGGTCTCGGTTTCGGTATTGTTGGTGGCAGTGCCTTGAGGCAAAAAAGAAAGCCCTTTGGAGGAATAGTGGTGGTTGTCGAAAAGGTCCTCGATGATTTTCTTCCCAGATGCGGGATCAGCAGAATGCAAAAGTCCCAATACAGTGATCCTCTCGATGGAACCGTCAGAAAGCCGCATGTTCTGATTGAGTTTCACCTTCATCCCGAGTCCGTTTGCCACCGCTTTGTCAAAGTTTTTCAGCCAGGCTATCTCCTCCTGAAAAACAATCTCATCCTCGGCTTTGGTGAAGGGCTGCCCTGTGGCCAAGGGGTCTGGTCCGAGAAAAACCGTATCGGGGATCACCGCTCCTACCTGCTCATGAACGGGTTTGCCATGGGCAAAAAAGGTCACCACAAACCGGTCCGGCAATGCCTGGGTCCTCGCCGCCCTGGTCCAAGTACTTTCCTTGAACACGGCATGCTTCGGAAAATCCAAAGTTGGCGGAGGCGGGGTATCCGTCTTAGCCCAGTTCAGAGGTCTAGTCGCCTTGGCAATCCAAATCGCTCGCTGTGGGCTAATAGAAAAAGCTTTCAGCTTTTCCCAAGCCAGTTTTTTCTCAGACTCTGCTTCCTCTCCTGGAGGGAGACTGTGCAAGTCGGCTCTCTTTGCCCAATACTCCTCACCTGCTGCGACTTCTTTTTCTGCTAGCAAAGGTTCATGGGTATCCGTGTGGATGTCATCTGGAAAGATCCTGATCCAAAGCTCAGGTCCTCCCCCTGCTGGAGTGATAAACCGAGTCTCGATTCTAACGGGCAACATCACAATCGGCAGATTGCCATTCAACTCTTTGGTAAGTGTCCGGTGGTTGATCAGTTGGAGTCCGGCGATGGCGCTGTTCAGGGAAACCTCCGTTTGCCTAAACAGCAATTCCTTCTGCTTGAAAGACCTGTCGGTGCTGAGGGGAGTGTTTTTCTTGGCCTTGGCCGCTACCCCTAGCTTGCTTTCGTAGCTGGTTTTTTCGGCGGAGCTGTAGGACTCGCGCAGTTGCTTGATTTTCTGTATCTGCTCCTGAAAAGTTGGCATAACGAAATGTTTTTACCGGTTAGACAATCCTATTTTTTCCAAAAATCAGCTTTGTAGACACCATAGTGCTTCATCAAGCTGGTGCTAGCCCTTGGGCCTACTTTTGTATCACTGATCTCCTTGTCCAGCATTTCCGTGGCATGCACGGCGACCATCACGGGACGTTGGATCAGGATGGAAGCCATATCGGCGGAGCTTCTACCCCAATCCCCTGTTTTTGTATTGGGGGGAAAAGGCATGTCCGGATCATTCAATTTTGGCCGAATTTTACCAGAAGCAAAGGCCAAAGGCTTCTCCACAAAATTCTCCCAGGACAAATCATTCCAGGTGAACTTTGTCGGATTCACTGGGTCAAAACTGATATCCATCCCAAAGCGGGGTTCCCCGGGGACTTCTGCGATGATAAAGAACCAGCCCTCTTTGTTGCCTGGAAAATCGGTCACAGGATCATTTCCCGCTGCCTCATCTATCGTAAGATCAAATCCCAAGAGCTTGATATCAGGTGGCAATTCGGCCTGGTAGATCGGGAAGCGCACCTCCTTCTTAAACTTGTTCTCGTCCAATTCCTGGGTGACCACCCACTTTCCATCCTTTTTGAAAGCTTTTTGGGCGTAGACGACCGTGTTGGGAAACTTCTTGAGCAGTTCGCCCCGGATCACAAACACCAATTGCTCGGAGTCTCCCTCTTTGTCCCGGGCGTTGTTCTTCCCAAGAGGAGATTCCTTCGGCCATTTATGTATCGGCGCGATGTCCTTAAGTGATTCGGCATCCGTCGGCGTACTGTCGGGAGTTACGAAGCCCTTTACATCCCAAAACTGCCGAAAATAGCTGCCCCGCATATCGGTGGGATATTCTCTCCATAGCAGCTCTCTACCCATCTCGAAGTTCAAGCCTACGAGATAGGACTCGATGAATTTCTGGTTGGTTCGCAGGAGCGAAAAAGTATTGGGTTGGATCAGGTGAAGGTTGGGAAGCAGCAGCTCCTTGTCGCGGTCCACCAAAAACTTGTAGGAAGGTGCCGGGATATCGGGATAGGCCATAGCCGGAAGAAAATCGGGATCTACGCTGGGTTTTTTCGTACCGGCGCTCCAGGCAATCCTCGAATTCAACAGTTTCTTGTAGGCATTCAAAGGTTTGAAGGTCTGCAGGCTGTCTATTGCCAACTTGTTGGTATCGACACTCGGAGGCGTGGCTGGCACGTCACGGAATGTATACCGTATCCCATAGTCTGCAAAAGCCGCTTTGTACGCCGTATTAGCCACAAATCCAGTGTCTTTGACCACATTGATGGGCTTGATTGCCGACACCGCATCAACTTTCAGCACGATGGAATCAAGCCGGAGTCGAGACGCAGGAGTGGTCTTTTTGAGAGCTACTGGCGCGGCAATCGGCACTGTTGCTTTTGGTACACTCACCGCTTTGACAAGATCCTTGTTGAGAAGTTTATCCCATGCAGCGACTTCCGGAAGTCCGCCTTCAAAGTTTTTCTGATAAAAAATCGCATTCTTGTCCAAGTTGGACTGCAGGCTCCAAACCTGCACATTTTCGAGTTTTGGAGGTGCTGTCACCACCGTAATATTGCTGAGGGAGGTAAGTCCAGTGAATTTGTCGATCGATGCGGCCGTCAGGCCCCCGACTTTGTTGGTGTTTTGGAGCAAAAGGGAATAAGAAGGAACAGCAGCCTGCTTTTGTATGGCGCGCACTACTGATGTGTTGGGCCTGATGATCTTCTGAAAGCCCGGCATCATTACCGCATCGGGAATCTTACCCTGGTGTACGGTTTTCTTCACCGTCAGTCCTCCAGAGACAATTTTCGAAGACAGATTTCGGCTGAAGGAAAGGACGTTTTCCTTTGGCTGGGGAAGAACGTTTTTGACGTAGCCCCGTTCCAAGGTCTGGGCCATAAGTTGGGCCATTTGCATCTTTCGATTTGCCTCTAGCACGTCGTTGAGCTGCTTCCAGGCCTGATCCATGAAGTTTTCCTGGTCATCTTGCACCGCCTGTACTCCAAAGCCGGCAGGTACCCTTGTCCTCGGATCCTTGTTCAGGTCATTGTACCAAATATCAGATGTCGGGTCAAATACTGGAATCACTTTTTCCCCCGGTTTGCTCAGATCTTTGCGCATCGCATGGTACATCCCGTAGAAAGGCATCGTTACGATGGGATCCTCTTCACTTTCCTCCTGGCCTCGGTTCAGGTTGATCAGCTTGCCTATTTCAGTCTGGAATTCATTTGAAATAATCGTGGTAGACACGGCGGTCGGCGCCATCACGGCTCCCTCGAGCAAAACAGTTTTGGGATTTGGCGCCGGAAGTTCCTCAGTTGAATCTGCACGAAAATAACCTGGGGCGGAACAATCCATAGGACGTGACCCAACCCTCTCGTCCATCACGCGCGGCTCGATCAACTTTACCAAAGACTCGAAATCAAAGTTGGCTCCCGTGCGAAAATGCCAACGATGGTATACGGGGAATTCAAGATCGGAACCCGTGCCCCAGGAAGACTGCTGGGCCATCACCCCAACAGGATCACGCTCGAGCCCCGCCAAGCGCCCAGTCTCAAAGCTAGGCACCAAAAACGCATGGTACATCACATTCGGATCCAGTTTTCTAGGACACATCACCCGGCTATAAACTCCGTCAGGATCGGTTTTCACTCCCTGCCTGAATGCGGCGATGTTGTTTTCAAAGACATTCCCTGCTTTGGGAAGGTTGGCGTGCATGTGTGCCCAAAGGTGAATTTCGTCGTGAGGTTGCAGCGCTGCTGCATCCAAAACCTTGATAGACCGAAGGGGTTTTTGCCTTTTGGTATCCTCAAACTCCGTCTCTTTGAGCACAATTAGGCTCACCCATGGCCGCAGTTTTCTCTCGTCATCGGTGGCCGAGGCGGGAGTATAGCGCCAGGGAAAATCCTCGTCATAAAACTCGATGTAAGCCAAATAATTGGGCTCGAAATTGGACATACCATCCCGGGGCTCGGTTCGCACCACCATGTCCGCATTGATCCCGGTGATATCGCCAGGGCCCTGCAGTGTGAAATTCAGCGTAGGAACAGAAATGCCACCATTCAGGACTATATCCACAGGGATGGAAGCCCGCTCGGTCGCCGTGCCCGGTGACACGCCCAGCGTGTCCTTTTCCGCTACGTTCGCCGAGATTCCCCGCCTAGACCAAGAGAAGAAATTATACTGCCCAAAATCCATAACATTCCGTTTTTTAGTTCTAAACCAACTCGTGCATGCCCACTATCTGATAATTAGCCTTCAGTGTCTTATTTTTCTCGGATTCCTTTTGGAGTGTTTCCAGCGCCTCAGCATAACTTTCGGCGCGAAAGGAAGGGTTCAGCTCCTTAAGATCGTCGGTTGAGGCGATGGTAAAACCTGTGGTTCTCAAGACCACTTTTTCTGGAGCGTTCAGGTTTTTGGATGCCTCATTTTTCCACGCAAGCTTACTCGATGCTACACCTGCTCCCCTTGCTAGATGCTTGAATCCACCCAGAGGTATTTTCATAAATCGTCGAGGAGGAACCAAGTCGTCATCATAAGTGTAGTCCAACTCATAATCTAGAGTCACGGAATCCAACTCGTCCTTGGCCAATCGGAGTTCTCCGGTATCATTGATCGTGATGCCACTTTCGAGTTGCTCAAAGGACTTCCTCGAAAGCTTCTCGTCCTCAGAGAGAGGCTGATAGTTGCCGATCGCAAAAAGCTCTTTGGCTGGCGCAAAGTCGGGAGCCGAATCTCCAATATTCACACGCGATATTTTGAAGTTGGCCTCGTCAGCTTTGAGCGGCTTTCTGTTTCCATACTTTTTGATATCCATGTTCAGCGGAAGGGTACGCTGGCTGAATGTGATCGAGCCAAAAGGCTGGATCAGCAGGTCCACTTGCTGGTCCTCAGGTATCGCCCGAAGACTGACATGGAGATGGTTGTTTTCGGGAATGATCGGTCGCCAGTTGGCGGACTTCTGCAGTTCTGCGGTGAGCAGAGCGCGAAGATCTTCCGTCTCTATTTCCACGTCCGGCTTGGGATCGCCCCAAGTTTCGTCAAAGCTGATCGTGATCGTGATGAAGAGCAAACCGAAAGAGACTTCCCCGGAAATATTCCAAGGCGTTGGCCCGGAAAGCCTTCCAATGAAATGGATTCCAAAAAGTACGCTGGTACCCTGACGTATCGCCAGCGTGGCTTCGAGACGAACGATGAAACTAAAGGGGTCAAAGATGAACAGTACATCCAGCGCCAGCGCACCATACAAATTGAAACTCATCGGCCCCTCAACCAGCAATTCGATTTTGGCACCAAACTGAACCGAATTGGAGGTCACCGCCAGATAACACTCCACACTTAGTCTTGGATTGTCACCGCTCAGCAATTGCAGACTGATTCGGTCCATATCCCTAAATGCTCCCGGAAGAGTCGGCACAGTCGGATAGTCCTTGAAGTCTGGGTGGAATCCACCTATACTCAGCCCAAAGGCATCGCTCCCGCCCCAAGCGACGACCAAAGCGAGACTTCCTGTCAGAGGAAATCCGACCAGTTTGGAATCAAAAAGCCTGGCCTCGAAATACACGAAGCCATTTTGGAAATCGATTACTCCAAGGAAATTGACTTGGATTTTCACCAAAGCGGTCTCTTCGGTAGGCAGAGCCATCTTGACTACCCCGATAATGATGATCTTGGGCTCTGGCAGTTCGAGAATAATCCCGATTTCCACAGATATCAGCGTCGGCGTGCCCCAGCCGATCTTGCCCATCAAACCAATCAAGAAGGAGTCCTCCTTGATGGGAAAAATCTGTTTGATGTCACTGATGATGCGGGAGATATTGCCCACCACATCCTCAGGGAAAAGTATGCTTTTCAACGCATTGGTTTTCAGGCCCACGCGAAGCGCTTCGACCTCAGCTCTTCGGTTGATTCCCAGCAAGCCGCCCACGCCAATCAGCGTAAAACCAAAGCCTAGCTGGACAGGGGAAAACTCCGCGGTAATGATAATGAGCAGAGAAAAGCCCTCCGTGCCGTCCGGCATTTTGGTATTGATTATACCTACCGCCTTGAGATCAAAAAGATTTTTGAAGGAAAGCTCCAATGCTCCGAAATATTCACCCTTGTCAGGATCCAGGTAGAGGAAGCCACCACCGGTCACCACGCCGGCATTTATTCTGATTCCAGCTCCCGTCGGCCATTTGATCGCGGGTACAAGATCGTAGCCAAATACACCACCATTTCCCTCCAGTTTTTTAGCCTGCAGGTTGAGGCCAAGCCGATTGATAGTCAGGGTGACAGGCGGGCCGAACTTGAGCCAGAAGTCCAAGGATACTTCCAGCTCGATCGTATTCATGTCCTCGCTCACGTTCACCTTGATCGTGAGGACTTCCAAGCCCACTATATCCCCGAGGTTTTTGTGAATTGGAAGGCGCATATTGAGCGCATTGAGCAGGGTAGTAAGGATTTTTGCCAATGGCTCAGCGTCTCCGCCAGAGGCCGCCGGCGTAGAAGAAGAATCTCCAGCAGAAGTAGATGCCGTTGCCGAATCACCACCCGACCCGGAATCCGATTTTTTCTTTTCGTCTATTCCGATGTTGCCATTCCCATCGACGATAAATCCGTGCTTCAGCGAATAGCCTATTCCCAGGGGAAATTTGTCATTCAAGTCTGGGATAAGGCTGAAGGGAAACCCTGTCAGCCCTCCCTTTCCAACTTCATAATGGATATTCAGAATGCCCTTGACAAGCAAGTCGTCAGGCTGTACCATCACCCCCACCTTGACCGTGCCAAAGGCAAACTTGATCACCGGCTTGTCAAGCAGCGCAATCTTGGTGGGATTGGGGGTATTGTAGCTATAGAAAACGATGAATTTGTTGGCCGGACCATCTTTCGCTTCCGGCAGCGTCCCGATCCTAAACAAGGCATCACCAGTGACGTCATAGCCTACCGAATGTCTGTCTCCTTCTCCAATATTAAAAGTCCGGGCACTTCTTCCCAGGAGTTTGGTGACAAAGGCCACTCCCCCATGGGACTTAGGGGCAAAAAGCAAGGTATTGTAAAGCTTCAATGGAACTTCCCCAGCGATCGTCGCATCCACGCTGTAGGTAAAAGTCCGGTTGGAGATCCGGTCGGCAATAGGAGTGGTGCTGGACTCAACTCCTTCATATCCGTAATTGGAGCCGATGGTAAGATCCTCTACCCCGCCTTTTCTCAGAAAATGATCCAGCAAAAAGAGCCCACCTGCTATCCCCATGAAAAGGGAGTCGGAAAGCGCATCGGCTGAATCCTCGTCCTCCAGCCCCTTTCCCAAACTTTTCAAAAATCCCCCAATATCATCGACTATAAAATTGGATGATCCTCCAGCAGCTGCCATCTTGGTATCAAGGGCATTGAGCAGACTGATCACCGAGTGGACAGCCGGCATGCGTCGCCTCAGATATTCCAGCGTCAGCAGATTCAAGATTGCGGTTACGATTTCATTTGCTGTCCGTTTTTCATCTCCTTCGCTGGCAGCAATCGCCGCCTGCACGATTCCTTCGATCGCAACTACGATGGCCGTCATATCCGCAATCGCCCCGGCGAGCTTGAAAGGCTGGACTTCGTCGTCGGCCTTGTTGACGTACTCCTCCAGACTGGTGCCTATGGGAATATTGGGAGCAGAGCCCGAGGGAGGAAGCCCCAAGGAACCCAAAAGTTCATTCCTAGCCTGATCATCCGAAAAAATATCCAGACCTGGCTTGATGATCTCATAAAAGAGCTTGAGTACCTTCTGGAAAAAATCCTGGCTATCGTCTTCTGCCATCTTGTTTCAGTTTACATGCGATTTCTTTTTTTAAACTCCGCTTCATTCGAAAGTGACTTCACCTCCCGAGTGCGAACCAGCTAGGTCGGCAATTCTGGTTTTGCCTGTTCAGCCGCAGGAGTCTTGAGTGGCACCTCATACTCCATCTTCGCTCCCAACAGCTCGTGCTTCAATTTCCAGCTGTCTCCATCTGCTGAAAAGGTAACCACGCCAATATTGCTGTTCCAGGCTATCCTCGGCGACTTGCCATCCATATATGCCTTTTGGTGCCGGGACACCACGTTGAAATACCCCTCTTTCATTTTTGCCGCATCGCCTATTACCAGATCTGTCGTGCCGACGGGGTCTTCCTCCAAGCCTTTTTTGTCTTTCAGCACCTGCACTTTCCACCTCCAGTCCGGAGCCGGATTCACGGTATCGCCGGGGGACCATCCTTCGATTGGAATGGTCGCGGTGGTCTTCCTCAGTCTTTGTCTGTTGCGCGCCGTCACTTCGCCGCTGGTTGACACGAGCTTATCCCTCCATCCAAACTTTGAGAGCCCGCCCGAGAAGCTGGTCAAGATCTTTTGTACGACTGCGCTTTTAAGGATAAGAACATTGGGAAGCCATTCGTTTTTCAGCGCGCTGGAGGTGAGCTGAACAATTCGGCTGGTGGGTGCGGCGGCATTGCCTTTCCAGTAATCCATCACCGTGGTACAGCCATAGTGTACATCCCCCGAGAGCAAAACCACATTTTTGTAGCTGTCCAGCCTCGCCATCAGCCTTTCAAATCCCGGTATGCTAAATCCCCATGCTTCGAAGTCAAAACCAAGATTGCCACCGATGATCCCGGGGTTGGCTTCGCTTTTCCCCTTCAATGCGATCACCGCAGTCGCCGCGGGCTGTACCAGCTCCTCAAAATTGGGCAAGCCCAAGACCGGGCAGGGAGAAACGACGAAAACAAAGGGGGGATTGTCGGTCAGCGTATCTGGAGTCTGGGTAGAAAGTGAGCTTTCGGAAATCAGTTCGGGAACGGTATTGAGGCTTTCGTAGTGTCGCTGCGTACGGGTGTCCAAGACAAGAGCTTGGGAAGTGCCCAGCTTCACACCGTAATTCCAACTCAGAGAACTCGGTTGGCTGCCCATTCCAAGCAGGTTTTCCATCTTTTCGATCACATCGGCACGAAGTGTGTTGAGATGGCTGTTATTGGCATATCTGAAAGCATACTCCCCAGCGTACATAAGAAACTGGGCCTTCTTGTGCATAGTGGGTGTCATCTCGTCGAAGATCTTGGAGATTGCCTCCTTGTAATCCTCGGGACTATTTCCCCAATCTTGGAATACCGCATAGGCCATCATCGCATTGCGGATGATATCACGCCCAAAGGGCTTGGAAAGGACCTGGTTGTTCCATCGTTTGGTTATTGCCCAATCGTCGGTTACCTCGTGGTCATCCATGATCATATAAGTCGGGACATTGGCCAGCACCCGGCTTACTTCCGGGAGTTTTTTCATAAACGCCGCCATATCCTTCAATTCATGCTTCAGGGTAAACTTGGTCTCCTTGAGCCATTTCTTGTATTGATCAGAATTGGAGTCGCTGAATTGGGCCCTGGTGATCGCATCCTCGCCAAAAACAAATGCGTCCGTTGGACGTGTAGCCCGGATCAGGTTGACCAGATTGGTATCGGCCGCAGGACTGGGATCGTCGACAAACTTGTTGATCACCTCATCCAGTTTTGCGGAAAGCTGCTCCGGACTGGCGTCGGCAATCTTTTTGATCTCCGAAACCATATCGCCGCTCCAAGACCGGATATTCCAATATTTCAAATAGGTCCCCGCATATTCCTCGAAACTCAACAGGTGGTTGGCCGCAGCCTGGCTGGAGAATCCAGCAAACTTGTTGACTAGGCGCTGACGAAAAAAGGGCGGATAGTTCACCACGTCAGCCTCATGCTCCTGAGCTGCTCCTCCATCGACACTGATCTTCATTTTTTCGATGTTGGGACCGAAAATCGAGCTACCGTCCATCGCTCCCAAGCTCCTGAGAAAGAAGCCTGGGACCTCATCCGCATAGATTTGGTCACCTGTCAGGAATAGAGCTTGGGGACGCTTGAGAGGGTCTCCTACATTTTCCTTGATTTTTTTGTCCAAGAGTGCCAGGGCATCCTGTCCGTGCCCGTGCATCTTTCGGCAACTTCCGTGTACGATGTTTAACTTATCGGGTGTCTCCCCTGGCAGACAAAAAGAGGGCAATACGTTCTTCTTATAGCCCAGGGCAAGCTGGGGCCGCTCACCTTCCGTCTTCCCATCTTCCAGAAATTTGTCCTTTAAGAAATCGGATTCCTGAGGATCATCGATCTCATGATACACCATGTTATAGCTGTACACTTTGGTAGGGTCAAGGCCTGGACTCGGAATATCGACCGTCACCAGCGCAATCCAAAGGTTTGCTCCAAACTGAAGCGTGTGGCTCTCACCCTCCGCTAGTGGTGTATTGCTATTGCTGAAAAGTGTCCCGCTGGAATGCTCAATGTTGTCACCCTCCCAAATCTTAAGGGTAATGTGGTTATTGGCCATGAACGCAGCCCAGACCGAAACCTTGTTTTTCTCCACACGGCGGAGAATAGGGCCACAAATCATCTTCTGAAATGGCATAGAAAAATCCTTAAAGCAAAAATCCTAAAAGCCTGAAGCTAGGGTTCGCCAATCAAAAAGGCATGAAAGACGGACAGTGCCAATACCGGCGATAAGCGAAACAAAGAGAAACTGAACAACACCTCCACTCGATCACAAACTAGGAATTCCAACAATGAGGGGAGTCTCCAGTACCAAATCAAAAGTCCAAATTTGACATCAAAGAAGGACTACGGTTAAAATCAAAAATTGCGAGTTATAAGCTGATCTAAGCTAGGGGATTTTAGTAATTTTTGCAAATTATTTCCTCAAAATGCCACATATCTCCCGTTTTTACTGCGTGAAAAATGGAGAAGCCTTTTCTGCAAAAAAAATCAAGTCTTAACCTAAAGGCCCCTTCCACACGACAAATAAGTCCTTGATCGAATTGCCTATCCCCATCGGATCCCTGTTCAGTATTGCCGCACCCAATACCAATATCGCCGCTGCGGTGTCGAGTCCCTTTTGAATCGATTCCAGATTTTTGATCGTATCACGAATCTCCTTGGAAACCGAGCTGATCTTGGCCAAGGAGTCAGCCACCTCATCCATGACCAGTGTGGTAGAATAGGCCAGGATATCTTCGCCACAACGCAGCACAGCGGCCTGCATATCGCTGAGTTCCTTGTTTTCCTCGAAGCTCAGTTTCTCCCAATTTTGGTATCGGAAATCCCCGATAGCCATACCCATATAAAAGAAATCATCCGATAGTCGGTTTGCTTGTTCTGATGTCAATTTGCCCATAGCCCCTATTGGTTAAGTTTGTTGAATTCGGATACCAGGATCTTGACCTGACCAGAATAGCCCAGCATGGCAAGAGCGAGATCTTTGGCGACAAGTTTATCCCGCCTATCGTAAAGCTCTTGGTGTCCCTCTGCTATCTCGAGAAGGGCATCCGCAAAGAGGTCCATCCGCAATTCTTTTTTCTGGATTTCCTCCATTGCTTGATAGTAGTCGGTCGCCGCCTTTCCTTTTTCATAGTCGGACTGCAGAGTATTGTTCATCTTCATGTCCATGTAGTAGGCATACAAGCGTTCCTTTTTAAACCTCAACTCACCCTTCAGATTGGTGCGGGTTGTCTTCTGAAAGGCGTCGAGTAGAACCTGAATCGGTTCATTCGCCTCTTCGATGTAGGCTGCGATCTTCCTCCGTCGATAAAAATCCGTCGTAGCCCTCAGCATCAGGTTGGAGATCGTCGAGTAAGCAGTGGCCAGATTTGAGTCAATGGTCAGGGGGCCAAGCTGCTCGGCCGTCAGGGAGGTGACCACGGCATCCGTACTGTACTCAGTCAGTTCATTTTGGGAAAGCTTGCCCAACGCTTCGAAGTAGCCGCCGATCGTCTGATACATCGCCAGCATGACGCTGTCCGCTTTCAAGAACAAGCCACAGTCGCAATCCAAACTGCGGCTAAACTCAAACCTCTGCACCGCCTCATGCTCGCATCGGTCCACGCAGTGATCCTGAAAGGTGTAATCCAGCTGCTCGAAGTTTTGGATACCCTTGAGAGAGGTGGCAGAAAAATCGCTGACGGTTTTGAGATTGACACAGGCGACCAGTGCGGAGGACAAGCCAAGGAGAAAAATGAGTTGGCTGCATTTGAGACTCAAGCGATATGCTTTCATTGACATATGGGATTAAAAATTCGAAGCGGAAAAATACTGTTGCTCAGTGGCTTGGCGAAGCTGCAAAAAAGATACGAAGAAGACTTTGCAAAATCCACCTCCAAAGACGTCATACCATTCTTTTGATCCTCTTTAGCGGAGGAGATGATTTTTCATTCTGTATTTTCTGACACAAACAGAATAAAACATTTATTATTTTACTTTTGCCCCATGGAAAAAAACGGAATGAAATTTAAGTGGAAAGTCGCTTTCCTGATTACTATTGCCGCGCCGGTACTTGGGCTTTTTTGGACACAAAGTCCTCCAATCGCAGAAAACTTCGGCAGCGAGGACCAATTGGTCTTCGCGGACATTGCCTGGCTTTTGACAGCCTCCTGTCTCGTGCTGCTGATGACCCCGGGCCTTTCTCTTTTCTATGGAGGAATGGTGGGCAAGAAAAATCTCATTTCGACCATGCTCCAAAGCTTCATCTCTCTGGGTGTGGTGACCATGCTCTGGGTGGTGGTGGGCTTTAGCTTGGCCTTTGGAGACCCGCTGATCGGTATCACTATCGACGGCACCAAGTACGGCATTATCGGCAACCCCTTCCAATACATGTTCTTTGACCAAGTGGGTACGCTCCCCCATCACACGCTGGGCTCCACGCTGCCTTTCATACTTTTCGCCCTCTTCCAGATGAAGTTTGCCGTGATCACTCCGGCTATCATCACCGGCTCCTTCGCCGAGCGTGTGCGATTCATCGGCTACCTGTTTTTCATCGGGATCTTCTGCGTATTTGTCTATGCCCCGCTTTGCCATATGGTATGGCATCCGAGCGGCCTGATCGGCTCCTATTTTGGAGTGCTTGACTTTGCAGGCGGCACAGTGGTACATATCAGCGCTGGCTTGGCTTCGCTTGCAGGAGCGCTTTTCTTGGGAAAAAGAAAAAATCCCAATCACGCTCCCTCCAATATCACCTATGTCATTCTCGGCACGGGAATGCTTTGGTTTGGCTGGTTTGGCTTCAATGCAGGTTCATCCCTCGCTGCAAACGGCACCGCTGCCCTAGCCTTTGCCACCACCACGATCTGCTCAGCCACGGCGATGATGACCTGGGTGCTTTTTGATAGGATTCAGGGTAGAAAAATCTCCGCCCTCCAGGCCTGCATTGGCGCGGTGGTCGGACTAGTCGTCATCACCCCAGCCGCAGGATTCATCACTGTACCCCAAAGCTTCTTCTTCGGAGCGATAGGGGCTATTGCCTCCAATCTGGCCATGCATGCCAAGTTTCTCAAGAAAGCCGATGACACGCTGGACGTGCTTGCCTGTCACGGCATCGGCGGGATCATGGGCATGATCCTCACCGCAATTTTTGCCGGAAAAGAGGGCTCTAGCCTGATGCACGGCGGCTGGGCAATCTTTGCTTCGCACATGGTCGTCTTGGTAGGTGTGGTCGTGTTTTCCTTTGTGATGTCTTATCTGATCTTCTTTGTGCTCAACAAGTTTGTGACGCTAAGGGTAAGAGAAGAATACGAGGAAATCGGCCTTGACCTCTCCCAGCATGGGGAGTCTTTAGGACAATAACGTCGACAAGCAACAGTCATCAGTCTACCGCAAGCCTGAATAAAAAGGGTCGCCTCAATTGGTTTGAAGCGACCCTTTTTTGTATCCTGCTAGTCCTACCTACTGGCCACTGCGACTGCTATCTCATCTCCCGCAGCTGCAATGCGGAATAGTCAAACCAAAACTCTCACCTTCCTCATGCCAGTTGAAGGTATCGTTGTACGGGGCCAATTCCCACCAGAATGCGGTGCGGGCATGTTCATGATTACCTACCTCGTTCATCGTGGCGGTGTCGTAGAGACGTCCGTTGATCATGGTGTATTGGACATTTTGGGACTGGTAAATATCCTCCAGCGGATTGCCGTCGATCACGATCAAGTCAGCCAACTTCCCAACTTCAAGACTGCCGATTTGCCGATCCAAACCGAGGGATTTGGCACCGTTTAGCGTCGCCGCCCGCAGCGATTCCAAGTTGCTCATGCCGCCCTGATGCATCATCCAGGTTTCCCAGTGCATTCCAAGGCCTTGGATCTGCCCATGCGCTCCAGTATTGACTAAGACTCCCAGGTCAGAGAGCTTCTTAGCCGATTTGGAGACAAGGATATGTCCGTTTTCATACTCCTCCATCGGCGCCATGATCCGATGTCTAGATCGGCTGTCAATGATCGACCTTGGAGTGTATTTCAGGAGGTGTTCGTTTTCCCAGACCTTGTCCTTTTGGTACCAAAAATACTCCCCGGAGAGTCCTCCAAAATTCACAATCAGCGTTGGTGTATAAGCCGTCTTGCTGTTACCCCAGAGTGTCTGCACGTCTTTGTAAAGCGGTGCAACCGGAATATTGTGCTCAATTGTCGTATGACCATCCATGATCATGGACATGTTGTGGAAATAGTTGGATCCGCCCTCCGGCACCACCATGATCCCATTTTCACGTGCTGCCTGGATCACCTGCTGACGCTGGTCTCTTCTGGGCTGGTTGTAGCTTTTTACAGAAAAAGCCCCAAATGCCTTGGTTCTGCGTACGGCGGCTCGGGCATCTTCCAGACTGTTGATCACTGCCTTGAAGTCGCCATCAGCTCCATAGAGGATGATACCTGTAGAGAAAATACGTGGTCCAACCATGTATCCTGCCTTCACCATTTCCGCCTGACTAAAGACAAACTCGCTGTTGCTGGAAGGGTCGTGGGTCGTGGTCACTCCAAAGGCCAGGTTGGTGTAATATTGCCAGTGCTTCTGGGCGCTGAGGCCCGAGTAGGATTGTGCTACGTGCGCGTGGGCATCGATGAGTCCAGGCATAATGGTCTTACCCTCGACGTCAATGACCTTGGCATCGGATGGGATCTCCATATTGCTTCCAACTGCTTGGATTCTATTTCCCTCAATCAGGATGGTTCCGTTTTCGATCACCTCATCGCCCTTCATGGTGATGATGCGAGCTCCGGTGAGGGCGATCTTTCCGGTCGGCACGTCCGATTGGATCTTCAAGTTGATTTTGATCCCGGTGGTATCCATAGCCGGAAGGCCATCTGGAGAATTGGGCAAGAAGGTGAACCGTTTTTCCACCTCGTTGGTAAAGTACTCCTCTCCAAGCGTCCAGTGGACCTTTTTGGAGTCTGCTGACCAGTGGATGTTGATGCCTGCGTCACGCGTGAGTTGTGTAACGGGAACCGAGGAGCCATTCGGTGCGAGTTCCACGGTTTGTCCGGTTTTGGGAAAAGGAGCCAAATACACTTTGTGCAAGTTGATGAAAGCGATCCAGTTTTCATCTGGGCTCGGTAAAATCCTGTTGCCATAGTTGGAGGACACCAGCACCCGTTCGTCGTTGCCGCTGAGGTCCATGCTCTTGAGGGTTTTGGTATTCGAGCCAAAGAAATACCCTCCAGACTGGACGAAGATACGGTCACCGGCTTGGTTAAAAATGGGAAAGTCCCCACTCTCGGTGATCAGCGTCTCGGCTCCCCCCTGACTTGGCATCCAATAGATCCCAGGCTCTCCCGTGTAGGTTGAGCCGTGCAGCCCATTCCCTCCGTCTCGCTTGAAGACCAGCTTGCTACCGTCTGGGCTGAACGATGGGGTGCGAAAAATCCCCTTGCTGGCAGTCACTTTCTTCGGCACGGCATTTTTCGCAATCCAATTGTATAAATAGATTGCTCCCTTTTGCTCGTCATTCCAGGTCACGAAAGCGACTTGGCTACCGTCTGCTGAAAACGCCGGCTCAAACTCCAAGTCTGCGAGCTGAGTCAAGCGCTCTGGCGTACCATTTGGCAAAGCTTTTTTCCAAAGATGTCCCGCAGCGTTGAAAACAAGCCATTTTCCATCTGGGGAAGTCACCGCCTGACGGACCGCCTTCGCGGTAAACTCTTCCTCAAATGCAGGATTCTCGAATCTAACCGCCTCGGCTACCTGGATTTGGTTGCTGACTTCGAAAGGGATTTCAGAGACTGCGTAAGTCTCGGTGTTGACCTTTTTGATTTTGCCACCCGCCCATACCAGTATGTTGGTATTGTCTGGATGCCAGGTAAAGTTGGGATACGTGCCAAAAATCGCCCAAGCCTCCTGCTGATCCTTGTCGAGCTGGTCGTACACGGGAAGCTCCACGCCGGAATCAAGATCTTTGACAAAAAGAACCGTCTTGGTACGCACGCGGCGTATCATCGCCAGTTTCTTGCCATCTCTGGAAACTACCGGACGAGAGGCACTCCCAGGGCCGCCAGCGACGGTTTCCGATTCCCCTTTCTCTCTATCGTAGCGCTTGACCACATAGATTTGGTTGTTTGGGTCTTTGTTATACTGAAAATATCCTCCTGGGTAGACATCCTCGGAGTAGTACACATATTTTCCGTCGGGTGAAATAGAAGGCTCATTTACGTCCTGCTGGTCGTTTTTGCGCTTGGTGAGCTGATAGCCGGCGCCTCCGGTGATGTGGTACATCCACATCTCCCCCGCGCCGAGAGAGCGGCCCGAGGAGAAGTGCTTTCTGGCAATGATGTATTGGCCGTCAGGCGTCCAAACCCCATTATTCAGCAGGCGAAAGGACTCCTTGGTGATCTGCTGCGCTTCCGATCCGTCGGCGTTCATCATCCAAATGTTGTCTCCACCTCCGGCATCACTTGTGAAAAGAACCTTCGACCCGTCCGGGCTGAATCTTGGCTGCAGGTCATTTGCCAAGCCTGAGCGCAAGGCAGTGGCTTTGCCTCCAGAAGCCGGCATCGTGTAAACATCGCCTAGCAAGTCAAAGACCAGAGTTTTGCCGTCCGGACTTATGTCTAGCGACATCCAGGTCCCTTCGTTGGTCTGCAGATTGACCGTTTGGTGCGCATCGCCTTTTCCACCTTTGCTCACCTCCCATTTCTCTTGGGCAAAAAGAGGAGCCACTCCCTGCATCAGGAGGGCAATCACCACTAATGATTTTAATCTCATGGCTTTTGTGTCATCATTTGAAGCCGCTAAGTAAAAAAAATACTTCCAAAGTCATCCACACGATTCTCTCGGGAGTGATGAGCGGCAGGAAATGCCCGCACCTAAATATTGAAATGGACCAAGGTTCAGCTAGTACTATTGGGGCAACCCAAGGTATTGCTTATGGCTGCCCAAGTAAAAGAAAGTGGTTTTGCTGCCGTGCGGTCTGGACTTTTTCTGAAATTGCTGGCCAAATATCAAATCAAACCATTCACTCGATGAGACTTCTCATTCACGAACACTACGATTTGCTTTCCAAATGGGTGGCAAACTACATAGTCGACAAGATCAAAGCCCATCAGGAAAAAAGCACGAAACCCTTTGTGCTTGGACTTCCTACAGGCTCCTCCCCTCTTGGAACTTACAGGGAACTAGTCAAACTCAACAAAAACGGAAAGGTTTCCTTCAAAAATGTCATCACTTTCAACATGGACGAATACGTGGCGTTACCGGAATCCCACCCAGAGAGCTATCATTCCTTTATGTACAGCAATCTCTTTGACCATATCGACATTCCCTCGGAAAACATCAATATCCTGGATGGAAACGCTCCTGACCTGGAAGCGGAATGCCTCCAGTATGAGGAAAAAATCAAAGCGGTTGGGGGGATTGCCCTCTTTCTCGGTGGCATCGGCATAGACGGGCACATCGCCTTCAACGAACCCGGCTCTTCCCTCAACTCCCGCACCCGCGTCAAAACGCTGAACACGGAGACGCGCATGGTCAATTCCCGATTTTTCGACAATGACATTAACCAAGTTCCCAAGCTGGCATTGACGGTAGGCGTGGGCACGGTCATGGATGCACGGGAAGTCGTGATTATCGTTAGCGGGCACCAGAAATCCCGCGCGCTTCACAAAGCGGTGGAAGGAGGCGTCTCCCATATGTGGACGCTAAGTGCCCTTCAGTTGCACAACAAGTCGATGATCGTCTGCGACGAATCTGCGACTGACGAACTGAAAGTCAGCACTTACAAATATTTCAAGGATATCGAGAAAGACAACATCGGGCCAAGCTTAGGCAAAGAAGGCGAGGAATATTTGTTTTAATCCATGCGTCAGCAAGTCATTCTGGGCGCTGCGAAGAAACGAAGCTGTCTTATAACTGATGTTGTCACATTGAGCGAAGTCGAAATGCGGCTGTATTCACTGTAAATGGCCTTCGA
>CAZTJM010000061.1:0-24652 GCA_964613865.1 uncultured Limnohabitans sp.
GAAGATGGCCGAATCAAGTCTGCGGTCGGCATCGGTACCTTGCTTGAAGATGGCTTGGGCGATACGGTCCGGGTGTCCCTCACGGAAGATCCTGAGTTCGAGGCGCCGGTGGCAAAGGCACTCATTGATCGCTACACCGGAAGAGAGAATCATGCGCCTATTCCCGATATTCAGCATTATCCAGTTACTCCTTTTGAGTACAACAAGCGCCACGTCACCGAGATCTACAATTTTGGAGGGCACAATGTCCCTCGGGTCATCACGGATATTTCGAAAATCGAAAAGGTAGCCGACCGCGAAATGAAGGCTGTAGGACATTTCTATTTGCCCGAGCTGGACAAGTGGAAGATGAACGACCAAGGCTGTGACTTTGTTTATTCCGGCTCCAATCCAATTCCTTTTATGCTTCCCAACGGCATGAAGGAAATCCAAGACTTTTCGGTTTGGTCTTTGGCTCCGGATCAGATCAACAAGTTTCCACTTTTCAAGCTGGAGGAATATAGAGGCTCCGAGCGATTCCACGCCGAGCTGAATTTCCTGGAAATTTCCGACTTGGAAGTGGAGGCGGTTTTGCCCCTACTTTCTGGTAGAAAAGACACTGTGTTGATCTTAAAGACTGCCAATACGCATTCGATGCCAGCATTGCGTCGGGCATTTGTAAGTCTATTGGAAGCAAAGTGCGAGGTTCCTGTAGTAGTGAAAGTGAGCTATCCAGACCAGTCAGCGGACATGACCATGCTCTACGCCGCGACCGATGTGGGCGGATTGTTGATTGATGGCTTGGGCGATGGCATCTTGATTTCATTGGAGAAAGAAGCCGAGCATAGCCGATCGGAAGTGCAGGAGCAGATCAAGTTGCACAATACCGTGAGCTTTGGGGTACTTCAAGCCGCTCGAACAAGAATGTCGAAAACGGAATATATTTCCTGTCCTTCCTGCGGCAGAACGCTCTTTGATCTTCAGGAGACTACGGCTATGATCCGCAAGCGAACCGACCACCTCAAAGGTGTAAAGATCGGGATCATGGGTTGCATCGTAAACGGTCCGGGTGAGATGGCCGACGCGGACTATGGTTACGTAGGCTCAGGCAAAGGAAAAATCACACTTTACAAAGGCAAGGAAGTGATGAAAAAATCCGTTCCGTCCGAAAAGGCCGTGGACGAATTGATCAATATCATTAAGGAAGACGGCATGTGGAACGAGCCGGAGACGATTTGAGGGAAGACGGAAGTTCGAAGACCGAAAAACACAAACAAAGGAGATCATGTCAGAGAAAAATAAAGTACAGGAGTTCTTCAAGCTGGGTGAATTTGGAAACTACTTCACCAGGGTGTTTCAGAAGCCGGATCCGAACAAGCCCAGCAACTTCAACTTGCGCATGATGCATGGGATCAACAAGATCTCCATTGTGATGTTCTTGATTGCGATCATCGTGTGGATCATTAAGCGGGTAATTTGAATGGAGCTTCCGGCCTGGTCGTCAAATCGAAATCACTTTTTAGGCTGAAGGTTGTTTTTCTTGCCAAAAATCCGGTGAAAAGGCTCGGTGTTTTGTCTGATAAAATCCTCCGGAAAATGCTCTTCATCCGGTAGTCCAACTGGTAGGTTTTCGTCATCGGAAGGCCAGTAATGCGTGCGGAAGATGAAATCCCAAAGACTAAGCGAAATCCCGTAGTTAAATCCATTGGGATGGCTGTCAGGAAGATGGCGGGCATGGTGCCAAAGGTGCATCTGCGGCCCGTTGAGGATGTATTTGAAAGGCCCCAGAGGGATTTTTAGGTTTGCATGACCGAGCTGTCCCAATACCAATGTAAAAATATGGATGATGAAAAAGTCGGTGAGCCCCACGCCGATCATCGCTAGGGGTATGTATTCCAGCGTCCGGTAGATCACGTTTTCCATCCAGTGAAATCGCAGCAGCGCCGCAAATCCCATCTGCCGCGTGCTGTGGTGTACTTTGTGGAATTCCCACATCCAGCCCACATGGTGGTACATTCGGTGTATATTCCATTGCATGAAGTCCCGCACCAGGAATATCAATAGCAGCTTTGCCCAAAAGGGCCAGGTTTCTATTTCAATTGCTACAAGATTCGTGATCCCAAACAGTCCCAAAAAGTCGTTGAAGAGTTCGACAGCGACCATGGATAATGCGTTGTATGCGATCAGCGCAAAAAGGAAATAATTCCAAAAGAGGTAGAATAGATCCAGCCAGAAGTCTTGTCGGATCGCTGGTTGGTCCTTTCTCCAGGGAAACAGCAGTTCCAAGATCCAGATCACTAGAGACGCTCCGACTAGCCAGTAGAAGTAGTTGTGCCATCTGGGATGTAGGATTTCGTCCAGCAAATAATTGGCGTAGCCATAGTAGCCATCCCAGATTATCCTGAAGTATTTTTCCATAGCCCAAAGATGAAAAATCATTGTATCTTATTTGTAAAAAAATCAGGTCCATGATCTCTTCATTACTTCCATTTTTCATTGTCGCACTTGCTTTCTTGGTACGTGAGGAGAATGAAGCGTTCTATTCCTTGGAGGATTTTTTCAAGGTGAAGAAAATCGATACCCACACGCATCACAACTCCGAAAACACCGCCTTGACGGAGGCCGCGATTGAAGCGAATTTCCACTTGCTGACTGTGAGTGTGGATGTGCCGGACTATCCTAGCCTAGATGCGCAAATTAGGCTGGCTTCGCTGCAAAAAAGTCAAAACCCAAACGCGATAGATTTTCTTGCGACCATTTCCCTTGAGAATTGGACCGACCCTGACTGGGCAGAACAGGGAATAGCGCGAATAGAAAAGGCATTTGAACAGGGCGCGCTGGGGATTAAGATTTGGAAAAATATAGGCATGACCTACCGGGATGAAAACGGTGACTTCATCATGGCGGACCATCCAAGGCTCGAGCCGATATTCCGTTTTGTACAGGCGAAAGACAAGACGCTGATGGCTCATCTGGGCGAGCCGCGAAATTGCTGGTTGCCGCTAGAGGAAATGACGGTAAACAATGACAGAAGCTACTTTGCGAGACATCCTGAATACCATATGTACCTACATCCCGAGTTTCCCGACTACGAGGAGCAGCTGGCCGCGAGGGACAGACTCTTGGCAAAGTTTCCCGATTTAAGGTTTGTTGGTGCGCATTTGGGAAGTCTGGAGTGGAGCGTGGACGAACTTGCCAAGCGCCTCGACCACTATCCCAACCTTGCCGTGGATATGGCTGCTAGAATAGGACATCTTCAATTTCAAAGTCAGAAAGATCGCGAAAAGGTCAGGGACTTCATGATCCGCTATCAAGATAGGCTGATCTACGGTACGGATCTGGAAATCTCGGGGGAAGTTGATCCAGAAAAAGTCAAGGCCAACGCACTGGCCGTCTGGCAAAAAGACTGGAAATACCTGGTAAGTGAGGAATGGATGGGTTCAGGGGATGTGAATGGAAGTTTTCAGGGGCTGAAACTTCCCCAATCTGTCGTGGACAAGATCTATTTTCACAACGCAGTGAAGTGGTTCAAGATCGCCTCGACCCCAGGAAAGTAGGCTTGGACTTTCCTGTCCGGGAAAAATCAGAAACTCAAACCTACCCGCAACACCATGCTTTGCAGCAAATAGTTTGTCTCAGTAAGGTAGCTAAATCCTGGGGGAAGGTTCGAACTGGCAAATTGCAATGCTGGATTCACCTGGTCATAGGTGCCATTATACTGGAATACCTCCTGTCGCTTATAGGCGACGGTGACGGTCAGCGATGTTTTACCATTTTTTCCGGGAAAGAAGCCACCGACCGACGGGCTCAACATCATTCCACCTTCCCACCAGCTTTCACCCCACTCGGTTTTTTCCTCGTCCTGCAGTATCGTGGAGCCGCCGCCGATATCAAATCCGCCGATCAGTTGCGTTTTACCTTCATCACCAAAAAAACCTCTCCAGCCGAAGGCAACGGGGATGATCTTGACACTCTCATAATTGTCATAGCCTAGAGAAAGTCCCACCACATGATATCTGGCTACCCATGCACCGTGAAAGGTGAGCATGCTGAAGCCAACGCGATCTTCGGTGGTTCCGCTCCATTGGTCCTCTGCCTTGCCAAACATCACGGCCAGCTCGGTTTGGTTGTAATAGGCTTTTTCTTGGGCGTAGCTTGTGCTGATGGCCAGGAAATAGATGAACAAAAACAAGAACTGAACTTTCATTTTCGGACTCTTAGGCTGCATGCTGGATTGATCATTTGACTACGATAGGATTTCTCACATCTATGCAGCTGAGTTTTTTCAGTTTGGAAGGTGTGCTATAGTCAAACTGGCACACGCCATCCGGTCCGATGACGATTAGGGATTTTGGTCCAGGGATCAGATCTACTGACTTCATCGATTCCAAAAATTCCATTTGGTTTTGGTCAATTGCCATCACGTCGCTCACTTTGAAGCTTTTTAGGCCATGTTGTCCTTCCGCGATGTAGAGGTTGTCGCCAGCCAAGCCGAGACCGTGGGGATTGAGCATGGGATAGGACGTCATCATATAAGGTCTATAAGGATCTTCGATGTTAATGACCTGGAGCTGGTTAATGTTGTTGACGCAGAAGTTGCCGCTGCGAAGGGTGACAAAGGCGAAGTCCTCATTGACTACGACGGGATCACAGGCCACGATGTGTTCGTACACTGCCATTCGAGTGGGGCTTGCTGGAGTAGATGCATCGTAGATGTGCATGCCCCTGTTGGAACCAATGAAAAGTTTGTCCTGAAATGGGAAGATGGTCTCTATACCCCAGCCCAAATCAATCGGCTTTACAAACTTGGGATCTGTAGCAGTTTTTACGTCAAACACCCGCATAGTCGATTCATCCACTGCATAGAGGTGACCACTGGATAGTGTAAATCTCGCCATAGAACCCCCGGTTCCGTAACTTTGGGCTGCTGCGGCGTAGTTGGCGGTGTAGCTCATGCTGGCATTCATGGTATAAAACTCGCAGTTAGCGCATCCTCCCCAGTAGGGGCTTTCGGTAGTGAGCACGGTGTCCTTGTACGTGATGATCTCCCCGGTATCGTGGCGGTAGAGGTGGGTGAATACGTCTTCCACCCGCTTTACCAGACGGATGTTGCTCAGGTTGCTAATGTCAAAGGCCAACAGGTCCACGTAATTGTCGGCGTAGAGAATATTGTTGTTTACTGCCAGATCTACATTCCCTTCAATCGGAATGAAATTTTTGTTGATGGGATTTGCAGGGTTGGTATTGTCTAGGATGTGTATTCCTTTGGTAGGCTCGTTGATCAGCAAGTAGTCCCCATAGATGTAGATTTTGCCCGGATTGTCCAACGGTTGCGCTGGTTCGATCTCGATTGTTCTCGCCCGGATATCGCTCATTTCCAGATAGACAGGAACCATGGTTCGGAAAGTGTGGGTAGTCGTGATTTCATCCTCACAGGAAAAAGAAATCAGCGAAACCACTAAAATCCAAAGGAGGGAATGTAATCCTGAAGTTTTCATAAGCGAAAAGTTTGGTTGTGTAAAAATTCTGGCTTATTGATCAGACGGGTAAAGTTTATGCAATGCTACAATTAAGAAATAAAATTTTGACGAAAAGTAAAATCGTCCAACAAACCTCCAAGTGTTCGAGTGAATTGAAGTACAAGTGTACTTTGGGTAAATAGCCCAGTGAATTCAAAAACCTGCTTGGTAGCCTTCTGTCAGATTTCTTCCAAGATCGAATTTCCCTCCAAAAAATCACCCGAAGTCCATTGCCAGGTTTCAAGTAAGCGTATTTTTCCATTGGGAAGGATTTCCGGCACGGATCGGCAGATCCCAGTCATGAGTTCGTCGCTTGTATTGACTTGATGGTAGCGCATTTCGATTGCACCATTTTCATCCACCAGTCCGATCAGATGTCCCGTCTTTATATTTCCTCCGGAATACTCAGAAGTCAGGATGTTTCCTTTTTGCACATAGTGAAAAACCGTCTCTGCCGAGGTCTCGCCATTTTCGGAGTTTTGTACAGGTCTGAATGATTTGCCGTGGTAGTGGATCATTAGGTTTGGTAGGATTTGGTTCTCTTGCGAAGATAAGGTAAGAGAAGATTTGTCGAACAATCAAAAAGCCTTTGAAAAACAGTATTTCAAAGGCCTCTTGAAAACTTTAATTCAAGTTTTCTCGCACAATATTGTGCCGAACTTTCAGCGATTTGGAAGCGAACAACATTCCTTGGACCATGAGCCCGATGAGGATCACAAGTCCGATCTCAAACTGGGAATAGAGCGAACCCGAGCGGAAGATCCGCTCGGTTTGGGTAAGGATGCTCTGCGCTTCTGAGACCTGGATTTGTGAAAGGTGGTGTAAGTCCGCCAACGCAGCGTCTATCTTGGCCTGGGCTGATTGCGATTTGCCTGCTTGAATGGATTGTCTGAGCTCCCAAGTAAGGGACTCGAAATGCCCAAAGTGAAACTCTTCGTCTTCAGTCAGTTTGGTGTCGAGGTAAAGCAGGTTGATGCGGTCGATTTCCGATAGTTTTTCGACCAAGTTTTTGTTGCTTGTCGAGGCGGATGATTCCAGCAGTTCCTGGATCTGGTGCAGTTGCTCTGAAAGGCTCAGAATGTAGCTTTCGGCCATCAAACGATCCGCATAGATAGATTCAAAGGCTGTTTCAAGCTGCTTGGAATTTGATCTTTCTTTAAGGTTGTTGACCAAGACCAAGGCCAGTACTCCCATCAGCAGGAGGGAAGTGCCCAATTTGTTCGGAATGCGGTAGGTCCATTTCATGTTTTGGGTATTTAGTATGGGTAGATGGTCAGACTTTAGCTTCTTGAGCAGCGTTGATTACTTTCAGGATCTGAAGTTGTTTGGGGCCGCCAGGCAATACCCAATCCACCAGCATCCCTTCGCCAAAGCCGATCAAGGCCACACCAAGGGGGCTTAGGATGGATATTTTTTGTTCGGCCAGATTGGCGTTTTTGGGCATGACCAGCCTAAGCTGGAAGGTTTTGCCGCTTGCAAGATCCATGACCTCAAAATAGGAATTGATCCGGATGATGTCAGTGCCTAACGCTTCGTCAGGAACCTTGGAGGCAGACTCAAGCTCATTTTGAAGTTGACCCATTTCTTTGGTGCGCTGCGATGCAGGCAGGTCTTGGATCAGGCTGTAAAGGGTTTTGTAGTCGGTATGTGAAATGATAGGTTTCATAATTGGAAAGTTGTAAATGGATAGTCACTTTCCGGGGAAATCAGAAAGCAAATAGTTTAGAAAAAGACGGAAAGGATGCCCTCCGTCCAAGATCCCAACGGAGGGTTAGCTGATAAAGGCCTTGCTATGGGATACAATTCTCCCGCACACTGCCGGACAGGTTTTGTCAGCAGTTGTTGAAAAGTCAGCGGATGGGAGTAAATAGGAGAAAATCATTGCGTAACCTAAAGTAGGCAATTTGCCGCAGTGTACAAGTGGATGACAAAGAAAAACGGTTTTTGGTTCCAAGGCGCTCATTGGATGCCGATATCGGGCTTTTTGGCAAAAGAAAAACGACCCGCATTGCTACGGGTCGTGATCTAGGGTAGGTGGTCGATTGGGTAAACTTTGCTATTCAAACTTTTTTGGGTCCCAGTTGAAGAAGCGAATGGCATTGTTGAAGAAGATGTCCCGCTTTTGGTCTTCGCTGAGGTAGTTGGCGTTTTCGATCACGCCGATGGATGTTTCCAGCAGCTCAGGCCACATCATCAGGTCGGTTCCGTAGAGTATTCTTTTTCCAAAGCCCGCCTGAACCAAGCGTCTCAGATACATATGAATCTCCTCCAAAGGATAACTCCAGATAAAACCTGCCAGATCCACATAGACATAAGCGTTAGCTCCCATGAGGGCAATCATCTCGTCTATCATGGGATAGCCGGCGTGCATCACCCAGATTTTCAGCTTGGGATGGCGTGCCAATACATCCTCCAGGAGAAAGGGGTTTCCCATAGATGCCCGGTATTTTGGGGAGGTCAGATTGGCCATGCCGTTGCCGCCAGTACCCATGTGGATACCCACCGGGATTCCCAGCTTTTCAGCTACCCCGAAATATTCGTCCAGCGTCATATCTGCGGGTGACATCCCCTGGTACTGTGGGGCGATTTCCCCCATCACTTGATAGAAACCATTGTTAAGGGAGTCTTCAAAAGCCTGTACACTCATGCCGGGACTAACACCAATAGAAGGAACCACGCGGTCCGGTGCGGCATTTTTCCAGCGGTGCAAAATCTCTGCGTCCCCGGAAGCCACAAAGGTGATGTTTAGCCGCTCTGCGGTCTCCATCAGCTTCTGCTGAAACTCCTCGTCTGATTTGGCGGCTTTCAAAGGACTTGCGCAATCAGTGTTTATAAAAGATGGGGCGTCAGCTCCGGGAATGCTTCCTGGCATACTACTGAGAAACCAAGGGCATAGATCGGCTGAGAAATTCGGATTGACTTTCATGGCGTGGACATGAACGTCGATGATAGGCTTCGGCTTCGGTTTGTCTTGGGCGATGGCTAGCGTCGCCTCAAAAATCAGGATTGACAGTGCAAGGAAAGCTGTCCAGAGGTGACGAGAAAGGATAGGTTTCATGGGCTGAGGTTAATGACTAACTATGATTTTGCCTGTCCAAAGTAAATCAGAAATTCTATTTATCCAAATTGAGACAATAGAGTGATGGGTATTACAACTGTCGAAACGTTTTTACGGGAGACGATCTCTGGAACTACTTTTTCATCAACGAGAACCGAAGATTAGCACAGGATATGAACTTTAATCAAGTAGCACGCTGCAAAAAGGCGCTCCCCTAATCGTAAAGCGGCACTGAGGCAAATATTCCAAAATTGTAGACTGTGTCTTAGCCGGTCGGATTGAGGAGGTTCGCATCTAAAATCATCGGCGTGTCGAAGCTTTTTTTAAACCTAAAATTTAAAATAGAGCCCATGAAAATCTTTTCTGACTCCTTTTTTAAACCTGCTTTTTTGATTGGGCTCCTTTTAGTATTCGGGGGCTGTGATCTGATACAGGATACCTTTCCCGAAAGTGATGATAAAGGAAAAATTTCCTGCAAGGTGAACGGGGAGGCATTTGAGGCTGCCGGCAACAAAAGCATCGCTGCAATGGATTTTGTCGTAGCGGAGATGGAGCGGGAGGACAATACTTTTTTGTTGACGGTCGTCGGAGTCAGTCAACACGACGGAGGAGGGGCTTTGGCAGTTGGCTTCAAGCTGGGCGGCTACTCATTGGCAGATATCCAGGCCGGCACGACACTGACTCAATGGAACTATGACGAAAGCATCATCGGGGACTTTGAGGGCGTGATGGGTGGTGTGGAAGAAAGAGCTTCGGCCAATTCTGACGAGGCGAAGTATAAGGCGAGCTCCAACCATGCAGACCTGATGAGTCTGACGGTGACGGAATTTGATACACTTCAAAAGAAACTCTCGGGGACTTTTTATTTCAAAGCCAAAGATCAATACAATGGGACTGAGGTAGAGGTGACCGAGGGGGAGTTTTCCAACCTACAGTGGACTGACAAATAATCTGTAAGAGATTAAAAATCAAGCAATACAAGTCAAAATTCAAGCGATTACTAACCCAAACTATCTACCATGAAAACAATGAAAAATTGGAAGACAATCTTCCTGGCAAGTTCTGCCGCCGCAATGCTTATCTCTTGTACGGAGAACGACGACGATCAACCCGTCTTAGGTGAGAGTGAAGTGACTATCTCTGCCACCGTCGGCAACAGCGAGGAAAGTCCTAATGCACGTACCAACAGCCTGGTGTATGGAAATATTGCCATCACGGATGTACGACTCTCTGTAGATAACGTCAAGTTGCACATGAGGACAAAAAGTGAGGATAACAAAAAGCCCAATATCGCCCATATCAAGATCAACCAGCCGATTACACTTACCTTGGTGAAGGATGGCCAGGTCTTGGTTGCTCCTATCGCGAGTAGCATGGTCGCGCACGGTATCTATGGCAAAGTGGATTTTGACTTGGTCAAGGCCGCTGATGTGCCCGAGACAGATGAGATGTACGGCTATTCGGTGATTGCCAAGGCAACTTGGTTTAATATTCCGGCAGTGATGTACCTCGATCTCGAAGACGAAGTGAGCATGCAGTTCAATAAAGGCTTGGAAGTGAAGGGTGCGCAGGAACTCTTGCTGACGCTATACATGGACAAGTTTCTCGAAGGAGTAGCTCCGGCCCTAGTTGCCGATGGCAACAGTGATGGGCTGATTGAAGTCGGCCCTAACAATGAGGACGGAAATGCCGAAGCCTATGCGGCGATCAAGGCAAATATCAAGGAAGCCTTGGTCTTCAAAAACGGAGACTTCAAAAACAATTGATAAAAAGTGCTGAATTTTGACAGCTAAGGATCCGACAGCTTCCGCTTGTCGGGTATTTTTCAGATAGCATCGGGAGGTTCTTCCGGTGCTATTTTTTTACACAGGTAAGAGCTCGTGGGATCTTTGCTATTCGGCTTGATTGAAATTCCAATTATTTACCACATTTGATGCTCCTGCCCCTGTGAGTACTCCTTGAGCATCGACATATCCATCTGCGACCAAGGCCGCGAAAAAATCCCCTAGCAAATTTCCGGTTGGTGCAATTGTTCGTTGTTCGGCAGTTGGCATGTCAGTCATCTCAGCCTCTGTCCAGCTTTCTCGATTTGTGAATTTAAAACATTCAGCAATGACTTGCGGAAGGTCTGCCCATTGTACAGGGATCTTCACTGTATTTCCGAGAGTTGACAACTTAATTACTTTGAGACGTCGATTATCAAGTGAAAAGATCCGTTCTTCATCATCCGCTGGGTTTTTGATGCTAAAGACTCTTATGCCCTTAATCCACGCGGGCAGCGCCTTTCCTTTGTCAATCTCAGCTGCTGCTGCTTCGAGTTTACCCAGTCTTTTGTGGACTCCCTCCGGAACGCTTGTGAATGAGGCTCCTATTGATGCCTGTGTAAAAGCTATTTCCCAAGCTTCCAGCTCGTCTCTTCGCATTTGGGCGACCTTGTTCGCCTTTGACTGGATCAATTTCTTCTGTGGCGTGGAGTCAGCGCCAATTTGATTGGAATTAGGAGCGGGGCCGGCCGAAACTGCCCTTCCTCCCATGACATCCGCTTCTTTCTCCAGTGTGGCATCGTCGTTGACCTTTACCTTTACTTTTTCTTTTTTCAGCTGTAGCGTAGGCTTTACCTTTCCCTGCTTCTGCTGCACCACATGCCAAGCCTCATGGGGCAGATGCTTCTCCTGTCCTGGCGCGAGGTGAATATCCGTGCCTTGGGCAAAGGCATGCGCTTGAAGCTGGGCAGGTTGGTCGGAGTTGCGGTGTACTCGAACGTCATCCATGGAATAACCCGAGAGGCATTCGATGCCTGATTTCAATTGATCCGGCAGTCCGGTGTTGTTTTCCTTCTTCTGGATGGGTGGAGGAGTGGCTTTATTGGAAAAGGCCTTCAGAGAGTTGGAGGGACTGTTTGCAAGTCCGGCAAGCTTCCGCTGCAGGGCTGTTTCTGTTCGATTGTCCACCAACTGAAAACCTTCCTTTTCTTGTCTTTGCGCGGATGCGCTGCTGGCACTTGCTGTGTTTTTTTTGCTTTCGGTGATCGGGAGGGCGTGGCTCGACATAGTGGCTAGAGTTTGATCGATGTGCCCCCAACGCTACTGAATCGGGGGAAAAAAGGAACGCTAAAAATCAGGCTTCTGCACCGAAGTGTCCGAAGCTATTCTCAATATACCAAGCACCACCGAAAGTTTTGCAAATGGAGCCTCTCTTTTCTAAATCGGCTTGCTGTCAGCGCTTTGAAATTTATTTCGCGATAAACCAATCCATCCCATCAGGATTCTGAAGGTCGGGTATTTCTTTGATTACCGTCATCGTATCGGTGTCAATCACGACCAGCTTGTTGCCGGCGCTGACCGTATAGTAGGCGCGGGGACGTACCGGATCGATAAAGATGCCTTCACCACCGGCACCGACGTCAATACGTTTGACCTCCTGACGCGTAGCCACATCCCAAACACGCAGCTCATTTCCCTGAAGCTCATTCATCAAGACGTATTTTCCATCCTTCGTAAACTTGATGCGGTTATTCAGTCCGCCTTCAAAAGAAATGGTGTCCACCAATTTTTTCTCCGCCACATTGATGATCGATATTTTCTTTGCATGCATGTGCAAGGCCCAAAACTCCTTTCCATCCGGTGAAAGAGCCATGCCTTCCATGCGTGTGTCACCGGGAAAAGTAGTGAACACCAAATTTTTCTGGCCTCGATCATTGGTTACCCTATCGATGATTGCAATCACTTGGCCATTGCTGCTGGCGGTAAAGATCCGCTGCTCGTCGGGAGTGACGATAAGCATATGCGATCCGCCGGGGAGTCCGATGACCTCGTCAAACTGCTTGGTAGTCGGATCATATCGTGAAATCAGGCGGTTGATCTCATGGCCCACATAAAGATGACTGCCTGCAAAAGTAATGGCATGACGATCTCCAAATGGACTGATGTCAATGGGCTCCACCCGCTTTTGCGCCATCACATCCACCACCGTGATGCCGGAAAGATTGGACCCGATGTACGCGTACCGCCCGTCGGTTGCCAATTCATGAAGATTTCCTCCTACCGGAATACGTGCCACGATTTCAAGTGTTTCCGGATCTATGATTACCAGGCGGCCCGCAGCCTTTTCTCCCACAAGCAAGGCCTCCCTAGGTGTGGGTCCAAAGCTTACTACCGGTGAATCCGGATCAACTGCCCGGTTTTGCCCTTGGGCAAATAGCGCATGTACTTCAAAAAATAGAAGGGTAACCAGGAGGTGTAAAAAATGGCTTGTGTTTGGCATGACGGGAGTTTTGGACAGCAGTAGTTATGCAATCCGCCTCTAGAGATTGTCCTGTGCTGTCTTGAGACTTAGGGGGCAGCGCCGCCAATCAAAACGGTTTTACCAGTTATCCTCGGCAATTTTATTTCCCAAATGCCAGCGAAATTCAATTTTTTCATACACGAAGGATATTTCTTCGGTACGCTCATATCTGGTGAGTTCTGGGTTTTTGTTGTTCAGCATGGCACTTTTGATTCCCACAATTCTGGCATTGGTTAATGTAATGCTGTATGAAAGCATTTCCTTCCCAGTTCCACCGGCTGTTCCCAACTTGTTTGGGGTAAAATTCTTCAGTTCCACCGTCGTGAGTACTTCATTATCAATTAATGCCTGAAAAAAGGCAATGGTGCTCTGGTCGATTTCCTTCCACACAACCAGGGGGTGATGCTGTCGTCTACCTGTAGCCAACCCGCTTGATGGATCGATAGGCGACAGAATTTCGTGGTTGTAGGCAATAATTTCTATCCATCCCTCCCGGCCTCTTTGGATACTTCCTCCAATGAATTGCCCTTGGATTTGTCCTTCTACGATGAGATAACTGCTAAGTGCCATAAGTGAATTTTTCTATATAAGTTAGAAAAGGTAGGCTCAGAAAGAGCATCCTATGCAATATTAATTTCTCGGATTTTTATGTTTCACACGCCAGGTCAGGCCGATTTTGGCAATACAAAGGTGAATCTACTTTTCCCGCCCCAACAGTGATTGGACTACTTCCGGTAGTAGAAAAGCCCGCAGTTCCGTCTAGAAGGACTATTGAGCTTTTTCGGAAAAAAATGCTACCAAAAGTCTCAACATTTAAGTAAAAAGTAACGACAACAAAACCACCAGTATTAATGCCCGAAATCCCTGATGGGCAATTATCTCGCTGCGGTCGGTGATGGATTTTTTTCGGCCAGTTCAATTTGATCTTCCAGAAACAAGATCATTTCCGATGCCTTATTGAACACTTTGGCAATGGATCCATCTTGGTCCACGATCAAGTGGGTAGGGTAAAGCTGCAACTCCAGCTTTTCCTTGATAAGCTCTTCTTGTGACGCGACTACCTGATAATCAAAGTTCTTCTTCTTCAAAAAAATCTCCAATTCAGCTTGGGAATCCAAGGCGAGGCTGATGAACATCAGGTCATCCTGATTGCTGTACTTATCGACTAATTCATTTAGCTTGGGAATCTCCTCCAAACAGGGTTTGCAGGCAATAAACCAGGTTTTCAGGACCAAGGTTTTGCCCCGAGTGTTTTGGTTGGTGTAGTGATTCCCCGCAAGGTCGGTAAAGTCAAATTCAGGAAAAGGCGCACCTTCCATCGTGAAATAATTGAGGTTGGTCTTCGATTCATTCTCAATCGTTGGTCCAATGCCTTCATGGGCAAACCGGTCAAGCTTATAAAGTTGATAGGTATCACGTCCCTTGTCGGAGGCCAGCTTCAGAGGTATGTATTTGCCTGTTCCCAATTTTTCCAAAAAAACCTTCTTTCCAATAGTGTCCGAATGCTCGTCAAATCCGACGAAATCTGATGAGAGAGAAATCGAACGTGAATGGTAAGTCCACCATTTCATAAAGTCGGATTGGAGTTCTTTGACGTCTACGTTTGGAGCAAGAACGCCAGCCGTTTCTGGGCTTGCGTTGTCCTTAGACTTCTCCCCGCAAGAGACCAAGGCTGCCAGAAGAAACAAGATGAAAATCGTCTGTCGGTTTTTCATGGATTTAAAATAGTTAGGATTTGTAGAAGGTCGAAGCTGTGAAAGACAATGTATGAGTTAAAGTGTTCTTATGAAATTAGGTTGCTTCTATGCAAGTCGTCAATAATTGAAGTGTAACCATAGCTTACGGATATCAGTTTGGGTATGGTAAAAGGCGGGAGTTTTCGTGCTAGCGCTAACTCTTAGGAATTCATCTAACAAAAGAGTTTGTTTGCCAGCTTGTCCCAAAGTCTTTAGTCAAGATAGGTTTCGACTGCCTTTTTGCCAAACCATTCTTCTGTTTTGCTCCGTATATTTTAATTTGACATCATTTGCATAGGATTCTGTCTTGAATTCTGGAAATTAGGCAGATTGCATCGGTCATTTGGATTTCGCAATGAATTGAAATCAGAAACCTGTGCTGACACTTCGACTCCGTTCAGTGTGACATTAATCGAAGCATCCAAAATCCCACATCCGATACGATATGACCCTAGAATACTTCCGCGACTATTGCCTTGCCCTGCCCCATGTGACCGAGGATACGCCCTTTGGGCCGGATGTGCTGGTCTTTCGGGTGGGAGGAAAGATTTTCGCCCTGATGGATCTGGAGACTTTTCCCTATGTGAACCTGAAATGCGACCCCGAACGGGCCATAGAGCTGCGGGAGCAATATCCGGGGATTACACCCGGCTACCACATGAACAAGAAGCAGTGGAACTCGGTCTCCACCAAGGGGAATGTGCCGGATCCCCTGATCCTGGAGCTCGCCAGAGACAGCTACACGCTGATCTGGGAGAGCTTGCCAAGGAAGGTGAGGGAGACTTTGCAGTGAGTAGTCTCGGTTGGCAGTCTGGGTGGTCGGCAGGTAATCTGATGATTGCGACTGCCTACTGATCACTTTCAACCTTCCGATTTTTCCATTAATATCGAATCTCGGTTCTGCCTACTGTCAACTGCCGACTGCCCACTGATTCCTTCCCACTGATCACTTAAAGATGTCCTACTTTTCCCTGCGCAAGCTCACCAAATCCTACGATACCCAGACGGCTCTGCATGAGTTTTCCCTGGATTTGAGAAAAGGGGATATGATCGCGGTCGTGGGAGAAAGCGGCTCGGGCAAGAGTTCCCTTTTGCGCATTGCCGCGGGTCTTTTGACCCAGAGCAGCGGTGAGGTTTGGCTTGGGGATACACGGATTCTGAATCCCAAGGAGAAGCTGGTCGCAGGATACGATGAGATCAAGCTGATCCACCAGGACTACCAGCTCTCGCCCAGTTCGACGATAGAAGAAAACATCGCACGCCCGCTCTTGCTCTTTGATCCCGGATATCGAAAAGCTCGGGTGGAGAAGCTGCTGAAACAGTTTGGGCTGGATCGCTATCGGGATCGCCTGCCGAGAAACCTAAGCGGAGGACAGCAGCAAAAGGTGGCGATTGCCCAAGCCTTGGCGGTAGAGCCGGAGGTGTTGCTGCTGGACGAGCCCTTCAGCCATCTGGATACGATACAGAAACACCGGCTGATCTTCGAATTGAAAGAGCTCCTGCAGGAGTCTGGAACGACGGTGATCTTTGTGACCCATGACCTCGACGATGCCCTGCGTCTGACCGACACCGTGGTGATTCTCCAAAAGGGGAAGGTGGTGCAAAAAGGCAATTCCAGGGAGCTGTGTCTCCATCCCAAAACGCGCTACGTGGCCCGGCTTTTTTCACCGATCAACCTGATCGCCGACCGTTTTGACAGTTACATTCGTCCGGCGGACGTGCGGCTTCGCACCAAGGGGGAGCTGCTTGGGCATGTGGTCGACCAGCGCTTTTTGGTGCATTACAACTCCCTGCTCGTTCGCCTGAAAAACGGGGGAGATGTTTGGGAAGTCGATGATCCCTCTCGCAAGTATCAGGTCGGAGATCGGGTTTACCTGCATTTTGATGAGGAAAAGGTGTTGGTGTTGAAGGGGTGATTTTTGGATTGAAAAAATAGAACACTGCGATAAGCTCAGTGCGAGAATTGGAAGATTGTAAAATTGGAGCCGAGCACTGGATAGCTCCAAGGAACGCCTCAGACGAAAGCATTGTATTTCACAGAGACACAACGTTGCTCAATCGACAAAAGCGCATTCTTTCTCAGCGTCCTCCAGAAGCTAAAAATGGAAATTGCCAACTTCGATACTAAAGGAGAATAGTGGAGTTTTAACCTTTCTCTTTTCTCTCTGTGGTAAAAACTGTTTTGCTCGAAGTCCGATTCTGTAAGCTGACTACTGAATACTGAGCCTCTTCTTTATCTTTACCCCCTCATTTAAGATTCCGATTACCCTTGAAGTATGCCCCGTTTTTTCTGCTCGCTGTCCTGATCGGATCGGCCTGCAGTCCCAGCGCCCAGCCCGAAGTGGCCTTGGTGCCCCAGCCCGCCCAGTTGGAAGTCAAAAAAGGAGTGTTTAAGCTCAGTTCATCCACGCGGCTGATCGTCTCGGACGAGGGGCGTTTTGGCAATGAAGTGACGTTTCTCCAAAGCACGATGCAAGAAATGCTCGGTTCCGAATTGTCCAGCAGCGAGGGATCCAACCATATTGAACTGCTTTATTCCGCTGAACTGGGCCAGCCTGAGTCCTACCAGATGGATATCACCGAGGACAAGATTTCCCTGAAAGCCGGTGATGCGCAGGGGATGTTTTATGCGATTGAGACGCTGAGACAGTTGATGCCGGCGGACTTGGAGGGAGAAAGAACTGCTACCGAAATCCCTGTCCCGGTTCTGGAAATTACCGATCAGCCGAGCATAGCCTGGAGGGGGATGCACTTGGACGTTTCCAGACACTTTTTCTCCATGGACTATCTGCATCGCTATGTGGATCTTTTGGCACTCTACAAGATGAACAAGCTCCATCTCCACCTGACCGATGATCAGGGCTGGAGACTGGAGATAAAAAAATACCCTCTCCTAACGGAGGAAAGCGCTTGGAGGACTTTCAACAACCAGGATTCGGTCTGCATCGAAAAAGCAAAAAAAGATCCCCGCTTCAATCTCGAACCCAAACATCTAAGGGAGCGAAATGGCGTGACGGAGTATGGGGGATTCTATACCCAAGAAGAGATGCGCGAACTGGTGGAGTATGCCCAGTCGCGACACATAGAGATCATTCCCGAGATAGACATGCCGGGCCACATGATGGCTGCGATCAAAGTCTACCCAGAGTTGGCATGTACTGGCAGCGCAGGCTGGGGCAAGGTGTTTTCGACCCCGCTCTGTCCCGGAAATGAGAAAGTCTATGAGTTCGTGGAAGGGGTGCTGACGGAGGTGATGGATATCTTTCCTTCCAAGTACATCCACATTGGCGCAGATGAGGTGGAAAAATCCACTTGGGAGGAGTCCAAAGCCTGCCAAGCCTTGATGGCGGCTGAGGGAATGACCAACGTGGAGGAATTGCAGAGCTACTTTGTCAATCGGGTGACGGATTTTATCAAAAGCAAAGGCAAAGAGGTGATCGTCTGGGATGATGCCATTCATCCGGGTGTGGATTCAAGCCTTTATGTGATGTACTGGAGAAACTGGGCCGGAGGAGTACAAAACCGAGTAGCGGAAAATGGCAATCCCATGATCTACACACCAGGCAATCCCATGTATTTCTCCAGACTGGACGCCCAGATGTATCCGATCTACCACTTCGAATTCTTTGGCAACCATTATCCTGAGGATAAAAAGCAGCTCGCTTATGGTCTTCAGGCCTGCGTATGGACCGAGACCGTGCCTTCGGAAGCGTTGGCAGATGCAATCATTTTTCCAAAGCTTCTCGCACTCTCCGAAAGGGCTTGGTCACCGCGGGAAGTCCATAATTGGGATGGCTTCAAGGAAAGACTCCAAAGTCAGCTGCTCCGCTTGGATCAATTGGGTGTGAAATACAGCTACGAGATCACCAAGGAACTGTTGACCTTCTTACAGGTAGACACGGTCAAACAGCAAATCGGGGTTGTTTTGGAAAGCGAGCTAGTCAAGCCGACGATCTACTACACGACGGACGGGACGGAGCCGACTACCGAATCCAACTTGTACACCGGGGAGTTTTATGTATCAGGAAGCGCTGAAGTCAAGGCAGCGATTTTTAAAAATGGCCAAGCCCAAGAGCCGATTCTCAGTCGAAAGGTGGATTACCACAAGGCTATCGGCAAGAAAGTCACTTACCAAACTCCCTGGAATACGGCTTATCCTGCCGGAGACGCGGGTAGTTTTACCGATGGGCTTCGTGGGGGAAAAGAAAATGGAGACGGCAAGTGGCAGGGCTTCACCAACGATATCGACGTGACGGTGGATATGGGAAAAGTGCAGGAGCTACACAGCTTCTCGGCCAGTTTCCTTCAGAATATCGGCCCCGGGATCTTTATGCCCGATTCGGTGATCGTGTCCGTATCGGTCGACGGTGAGAACTTCCAACCCGTGCTCCAGCTTGCCAACGATATCCCCAGAGATCAAAAAGGTTTGATCTTCAAGGATTTTGCGGGAAGCCTGGAAAATACCCAAGCGAGATATGTTCAGGTCAGGGCGATCAATGGCCGGCGGGCATTCATCTTTACCGACGAGCTGGTGATTAATTGATCGAGGGAGTGAAGCTGTGCAAGTGAGCCGCAAGCCCTGATTTGATCAGGATTTGCGGCTCATTTTTTTTATCAGATTGCTTTCTTTTCAGCTCTTTTTCCGAGTTGGAAAGCAATCCAAATCACGGCGACCAGCAACAGGAAGTCCGTCAGATGGGCGACTTCTACCTTTCGAAGTATTCTCCCCAGGGGAAAGGCAATGCCAGAAAGGGAAAGTAAAATCCCGGAAATCCAAGTAATCTTCTTTTTGTAAGCCAGGACTATCCCCAAAATCAACAGAGACAAAGGGAATGCGGGCCCGCTTTGGTACATGATCAGGTTGAGTGCGAGCGGAAATGCCTCGGCGGCTTCCACTCCGGCTTTTTCGCTCAGCCCGAATATTTCTATAAAGAGTCCTTCCATGGCAAAGGCCGCCCCGCCAAAAGTCCCATAGAGTGAGTAAAGTAGTCCTATCCTGGAGTAAACCGGAAGCTCGGAAGAGAGCTGTCCAAAAAGTCCTATAAATCCCGAGGCCCAAAAGACCATGGAAAGGAACATAAAGGTGGCGGAATTGACCGAGTAGGTGCCGGCCTCGGTCCAGAAGAAAGTGGAACATGAAAAGAGCAGCTGGCCGAGTATCAAACAGGCAAGCTGGAAGCTTAGGCTGGATTTTTCTTGCATGGATGGGGGCTGCTAAGGGGGCTGGACATAAGATGCAGGTGAGGAGGGATAGGTTACAGGGAGAAGCTGGTTCGCAACCAGCGGTTCCGCTTCATTTGTGTGGGAAAAAGAATAAAAAAAGTCGACTAAGGTTTTGGATTTCAGAAGATTATACTTAGCTTTTCGTTTGTAGTACTTTTTAGCTATAAGTTTTTTTTCTAACCATTTAAATTTTTACCAACATGTCAAACAATTTTTATGTAGAGCTCAGCCCTGCCGAGCTCCAGACCATCAAGGATGCGCTGGCTTCGATTAATGCTGTCCTAGCGCCAAAGCTCAAAGCTCTCACACCATGGGAACGCAGAGATTCTGTGAAAATGGGTGAGGCCTCCAGACCCTTCGTAGAGAAGACGGTGGAGTATGTCGGTTCCAATCCGGAGTTCTGTCCTGCATTTGTAAGCAAGGAGATCATGGACAAGCAGTGGAAATCCGTGCTGGAATTAAGTCCGGTATTCAACGCCCTAGAGCAACTCGTCAGCAATCTATCCGACACCGTGTTGGCCACAGGCAGCGGGCTGATGCAGTCTGCTAACGCCTACTACAAGCAGACGCAGGTTGCGGTGGAAATGGACGTGCCCAATGCCAAGCCTGTCTATGCGGATCTGAAAGTCCGCTATGAGCGAAGGCCCAAACCGGGTGGCAACGGGAAAGAATCTTAAGAAAACCGGAGCGAACTATTCACTTTGTCTGCCGGCCTGTAATGGGTCGGCAGTTTTTTTATGTACAAGAGAAGAGGTGATATTTTGGACTTTTCTAATTCCGCATAGGAAGATTGCAGCAAAAAGCCAAAACCATCAGGCTCGGAGCCCGGACTTTACAGCTCAAAGCCTGGATGTTTCAGCTCAAAGCCCGGATGTTTCAGCTCAGAGCTCGGATGTTTCAGCTCAGAGCCCGGGTGTTTAGGCTCGGAGCTCGGACGTTTAGGCTCAGAGCTCGGATGTTTAGGCTCGGAGCTCGGATGTTCAGGTTCTGAGCTCGGATGTTTCAGCTTAGAGCTCGGATGTTTCAGCTTAGAGCTCGGATGTTTCAGCTCAGAGCTCGGACGTTTAGGTTCTGAGCTCGGAGGTTTAGGCTCGGAGCTCGGACGTTCAGGCTCAGAGCTCGGACGTTTAGGTTCTGAGCTCGGATTGAAGGAGACTTTTCCGTGTTGACCAGCCTGACGGAGACTGTGCCCAAATGAAGGCAGCAACTGTAAAACCGCAAGCCGGTTCTTTTTCTTGGTCAATTGTCGAAAAAAATAGGTTTGAAGGGAATGAGAATGTTTTCTAGTTGAAATGTTTTTAGTAGGTTAGGCACAGCAAGAGATGGCAAACACATTTGAATTGTCACCCGAGCCGAAAATCAAACACCTCCAAAAAGGAAATTCACGAAACTGGGCTGAGGAGTGTCGTATATATAGATATTACCAGCAAGTGTAATGGACGACAACCGAGCAACAAATTGACAAAAATGAATGAGTGTAAATAAGGAAATATCAATGATTGACGGAAACGCAATAGAATTGCACTATTGGTTTGACGACAACACTCATTTAATGGACGCAATAGTTCAGAACAAATGTGAATATGAGTTTTTAGGTATTGTAAAAGAAATTGCATCGATATTCAAAGTTCAAATAACCATAGAGACCGAACCGCTTGCGGACGGAGGACTAAGACGATGGTTTAAGATTGCAACTAAAGACGAAAATAAAAAGGCAACAATTACTATTTCCATCATTATAGCTATTTGGACAGGTGTTATTGTTACGCCAATAACAACATCAATTAGTAAGGCGACAGAAATATTGATTGAGAAGATATTTGAAGACACTGAAATCAAAGAGCTTGAAAAAGAAAAATTAAAACTTGAAATAGAGAAATTAAGGCAAGAAACGAAATCAAATACTCAACTGCTAGACAACAACAATATCATCAAGAAGAAAAAATCAAATTTCTATGATGCACTGGAAAAATATCCAAAAGTTGAGAAAGTTACTTTTTTAATCACTGACAAAAACAAAAATGATAAGCTAGACGAAAGGACGATTCTTAGAAATGAGTTTAAGAAATTCATACTTGTTTCAGACGACCTAGACCCAACAGAAGTAGACAACGCAGTAATTGAGATTATTTCCCCAGTATTGAAAAAGGGAAGTTACAAATGGATGGGACTTTACAATGGAGAAACTATTTCATTTAGTATGAAATCAAAAGAGTTTAAAACCTTAATTCAAACAGGGGAAATAAAATTCAAAAATGGAACATCAATAAACTGCTTTCTTATTATCAAGAAAAAAATTGACAACGAAGGACTTGAGAAAATATCGGGAATTGAAGTCATTCGAGTAAATCATTACTTTGAAAATGATAAACCAATTGAAACACCAGAAGGACAAAAATACAGGCGTAAAAAAGAGGACGAAAAACTACAGCTAAACTTATTTGCTAAAAATGAGGACAATGACTAACAAAAGTGAGAGAGCACCAGCTGGTAACAGCACCTACCCAAAAGGCGGGGTTTCGTGTTCCAAAGACAGTTTTGTGGTAGCCGAAAGCTCAGTTCTCTGTATCAACATTTGTGCTGAAGGACCCGCCCATCGCAAATCTGCAAACCGTTGCCGGCAATTGGGTTGGCTCCGTGGACAGAGTCGACCAACCTGACAAAGTTTAATCCAAAAAAATGCAACTGACAATGAAGATATCTATTACACTTACCGAGTTAGTTTCCATATTAGAGTCTCGAAGGTTTAAATCGACTTTTAAAGGGCGGCCGGAACGGCCAGTATTTTCATTTCGAGAAGGTTTTGTTGAGAGGGACGGAATTAAGTTTGGCCAATACAAACTTGTAGAGCAGGCCGACATTTTTAGGATTTTGTTTTATGATACGGATCTTGGCCTCTTTACTGATTTTTATAAGAATATTGTTATCATTGTGAGTGGTGACGACAGATTTCCAATTAGCTTGGCATTCAGTTCTGGTTTTGATGACATAATTCTAGAAGCGGAAGAAACTAATGTAAATGAAATTTAGCCATTACATATTAGTAACCATTCGACCACAAGCATCAACGTTGCCGACAATTTTGGTCGGACAAGTTTGATCATGCAAAGAGAACCTTATATAGCTAAGATTGTCGAAGCCTATCAGACGGGGAATGGAAACTTCTTTTGTCGAGAAGAGGGAGAATCGACCAATGAACATCACTTAGACTGGCCAATATTTGTTGGTATCGAATACAAAGACAAAATGAGTGATTTACCCATCTATGGTATCGTTGTTACTGACTTTAATACAAAATTTTTTAATGGGAAGTCACGACCGACTTGTCGAGTGTTAAGCAAGGACAGAAGTTACCTTGAAAAGATACTAAAAGACGAAGATGACCTTAATAAATTACCGTTAATGACATAGTAGATGGATTCCGAAAAACAGAAAATGGTATTGGTGCAATATGTTGCACAATATATGCCGATAGTTGACAAGACATTGAATGTACTTCGAGTCAATAACAATCAAGCACAAATTCCGTATGCTCAATTCCCATCTGGGTGTAGTAGGCATGTGATTAGGACTAGGTGTAGTCCGCGATAGCCATCGGGAGCAACTACACCTGCCTATCCTGACAAATTTGCAATTTGCTGAAGGGCCAAACAATGGGATAGAAGGCCAATTAAAATTGGCAAGGATAGGAGGGTAGGACAAGGCGTTATGAAATCATTCTGAGAATGATTTTAGCCTTGGGCCAGGTCAAATTCCACCCAGCCTCAAACGGAACTTCAGAACTGCTGAGGAGAAACTACACCTAGGGGGGAAATCGGCAAATGAATAAAGTTGCAAATGAAACAATCAAAACAATACAGCAAGGTGCCAAATCAGAGATTGAAGCAGTTAGAGTTACTCTTGAAGCTGGAGTTGTTGTAGGGACAGAGGCTGTGACTCAAATGGGGACAAATAAAGTTGATGATAAGGTTGGTGGAAATTAAATTAATTCAGAATGGTTAAAAATACTCTTCAACACAAAGCTATTGCATGGATCGTTCTGTTAATACTTATAGTTTTTTTAGGCTACCTTTTTTATGTTTTTCTACCAAGTTGGTCATGGCACATTGAGCATACGGAAGGAAGGGCTGAAATTGAATCTATAAATAAATCGGCCAAATCATTCACGTACTCTTATTTCAATAAATACAAATCAGAAACAATTACAAATGAAAGGGAAGTTGAAAAAATGGGTGATCTTGTAGATATCTCTATAGGTACAACTCTTCCCGTAACATACTCAAAATATGTATCGGGGTATGTCAGGTTTAAAACCCTGGATCAAATACCTTCTTTAGGTCTTACGGTTGGGGTTTTTATATTGGTTCTGGTCGGAGTTATTCTATATGTAGCTGTTTTGTTAAATAAAATATCCTTAGAAACCCTTGCAGGTGTTAAGGTAGAATCAAATGAACCAAAAAAAAGAGTGTAACCCCCACTGAGCGTAGTCGAAATATTGGTAGGACTAGGTGTAGCCCCCACTAAGCGTAGTCGCAATATTGCTGGGACTAGGTGTAGTTTGTAACTACACCTTTCTATGCAAACAAATTTGTAATTTGCTATTGTCAAAAGCATCGGTTTATGGGAGAGGCCTACCAGATAAGAGACCAAGAGTTGCCTTATTTTCTTACCTTCCAAGTAGTAGGTTGGGCAGATGTTTTCACAAGAAAAGTATATCGGGATTTCATTTTGGAAAACCTTTCCTATTGTCGGTTGGAAAAGGGATTATACTTGTTTGGATTTGTGATTATGAGCAATCATTGTATAGGCCCCTTAAATAGTCGGACGTGATTATAGTTTAAAACCTGTAAATT
>CAZTJM010000062.1:0-20953 GCA_964613865.1 uncultured Limnohabitans sp.
GTCTTTTCAGAAGATACAGTCAGCTTGTGTCTTCCCTTTGCTCGTCTGGCTCTCAAAACTCTTCTGCCATTTGCAGTCGCCATTCTCTCTCTGAAGCCGTGCTTGTTCTTTCTCTTTCTATTAGAAGGCTGGAATGTTCTTTTCATGATCGAATATCTTTATCTAATTGCTTTCTGGACTTTCCTAATTTGGCATTGACCCCAAAAAGGACTGCAAAGATATGTACCATTTTCTTAAATACAAATCGCACCCCTACATTTGTTTTGAGACTCAGTAAGAAACCAATGATTCACTACCAGATTTCCTGCTCAAATCCCACTTCCCAGTTCATCCAAATCAGATTAAGCCTTGAAGTTTGGGATCAAAGTCCCATTTCCCTTCAGCTTCCTGCTTGGAGAGCGGGCCGCTATCAGCTGGCAAATTACGCCCAAAATATCCGAAGGCTCAGGGTGGTTGACGGATTAAAAAAGGATGTCAAGTTCGAAAAGACAACTAAAGACTGCTGGACCATATTCCCCGAAAATAGGGGGCAGATCCAAGTCGACTATGAATACTGGGCTGGAAGGATGGATGCCGGCGGCGCTTGGGCGGACGACGAGCAGATTTATGCCAACTTGGTCAATTGCTGTTTTGAAGTTTTGGGAAGAAGTAGGGAGGAAATAGGACTGTCCTTGGACCTTCCTGACTACCCAGTCCAAATCAGCACGCTGACCACAGTTTCCAACTCCAACTGGCGGGCCGAAAATTTCCAAATACTTGCCGACTCGACCGTTTTGGCAGCCAAAAGTCTCACCCATTGTGAATACAAAACGGCGGATGTCCTCTTCCATATTTGGATTCACGGAGAGGTTCATTTTGACAAAATCCTTTTGTTGGATCGATTTAGGGCATTCACCGAGAAACTAATTGTCGATTTTGGAGCTTTCCCCGAAACGGATTACCATTTCATCTTTCAGTTGCTCCCCTACCCCCACTACCATGGCGTCGAGCATCGCAGAGGCACGGTCATCACCTTTGGCCCAGCCGAAAGTCTGAAAGACTCCACTCAAATGGAAGAACTTCTTGGTGTCAGCTGCCACGAGCTCTACCACGCCTGGAATGTATGCCGCATCCGGCCAAAAGAGCTGCTCCCCTATGATTTCTCCAAAGAATCCTATACCCAAGCAGGCCTTGTGCTGGAAGGAGTGACGACCTACATGGGAGACCTCTACCTATTCAAGTCAGGGGTGTATACATTAGAGACCTACCTGAAACATTTTGAAAAAATCGTCAATCGAGAGGGAAGTAGCCAGGGTTGGAAGTCCAATAACATTCTTGAATCCTCTTTTGATCTTTGGCTCGACGGCTATGTGCCGGGAATTCCAGACCGCAAGGTCAACATCTACTCTCGCGGCGCTTTGCTTGCTTTTTGCCTCGATGTCCTTTTGCTCAAACATGGAAGTTCTCTTGCCGAAGTCATGAAGAAAATGTGGGACAAATTCGGAAGGCCTTTCATCGGCTATGGTTTTCGGGATTTCGAAGAGTTGATTTTTTCGAGCTCTGATGAGCAAATGCACCTCCGGGACTTCTTCCAAGAGTTCGTTTACGGCTATGGAGATCTTTTTGCAAAACTTCCCTCATTCTTCGAAGAGGTAGGAATCACCATGATGGAGCATATCAGCGAAGACTGGCTTTTGCATCAAGTGGGCATAAGAACCAACGCTGAGGGGACGGTCCTTCAACTTCATCCGGAAGCTTCCGCTTATTGCAGACTGATGAAAAATGATAAAATTTTGAGTTGGCCATTAGAAAAAATGGACTCAGATACTCCCCTGAAAATCCAGGTGGATCGCTACGGCAGGAGATTGGAATTGGTGCTTTCACTGGAAGATGGACGGTACTACCCGTACTATCAACTGCAGTTCTATCAGGAAACTGAGACATTCCAAAAGTGGAAGGCATAAAAAAGACCTCCGCGATAGGAGGTCTTTTTTATGCCTTCCACTCGATCACTGAAAATCAGCGTCCGACAAGGACTGATTGAATTGAAGCGTCATAATTTTGGCCTGCAGCGGAACGGGAAGCATCGGATTGGTGATTGTCAGGAGCATTGGAAACATGATACCATCGACTTCCTGATAGTCTGAGTAGGCGACATCCCCAGCACTCCCTGAGCTTGACTTTAGCTTCAAGCCACTTTCGGCGGAGTAATATTCATTGATCACCAGCCCATCGGGAGAGGTCACCTCCAGCTTGTGTACCTGAGTCCCCTCCATGTTTTCAAGTCCAATGTAGACGGACTTAAACCCGATCTCCTCGTAGTAGAGCTCGGGAATGAGAAAGGTCTGGGAGGTAAGCATGCCTGTAGCCGACTCGGTCAAGTCTTGGGTCTGCCCCATCACAATCATTTTACCTTTGCCATCTGCCATCAAGGTCTTCTGCATCACGTTGCCTCCAACAGAGGTGGATTGCATCAGACGTCTGTTTTCAGAATCGGAGATCGTTTTGATCTCGATGACCTGCCCCTGAAAACTTGCTTCAGCAGTCATACTGGCGTTTTTGATGGCCCTGATTTTTTCCTCACCGCCTAGTGCCTCGATGTATCTGCCGATGACCGTCGCTACATCACTTTTGGCTACTGCCCGATACTCAGTGGCAGTTGGGATTTTTCCCGCCAGGATTTCCGCAGAGATCCCCAAGCCTAAGAGGCTTAGCAACAGAATTGTTTTGATTTTCATAAGTATTGATTCCAGTTTAGAAAGGAAAGGAGGAGTGGTCTCCCCCTTTTTCATGATCATTTGATGTCTTCGCCGGTAATCGGCACATTCAATTCCAGTGTGGTCACCTTGGCTTCCAAAGGAACAGGGATAGCCGGCGACTTGATCGTCCAAGCCATCGGCAATAATACACCATCCTTAGCCTGGTAGTCTGAATAGAAGGTATCGCCAGAAGCTGGATTTTCATATTTGATTTTCAAGCCAGACTCTTGGGCGTAATAGTTGATCAACTTTGCGCCGGATGCCGCGGAGATGATCACCTTGTAAGCTGGCGTGCCCTCCACGTCCTTGAGACCGTCAAATGTCAGCGTGTAGCCTTTTTCCTGATAAATAGCCTCGGGGAAAAGGTAGGAATTCAACATCACAGCCTCCAGCTGCTCGCCAGTCAAGTCCATCTGCTGGCCTTGAGCCGAGACCGCGGCTTTGCCATCTGCCAAAGTTGTCTTTTGCATCACATTGCCTCCCACAGAGAGTTTTTGCCCATAGCGTCCGTTTTGGGGATCGTAGGAAAAGGCAATATTCAATGGCGTGCCCATCACGTTAGCGTCCATGGATATCTTGGCGGTTTTGATCGCCTTGACTTTTTCCTCGCCTCCGATCGCTGTCAAATAGGCTTCCAGTACTTTTTCAGCAGTCATGTCTGCGTCAGCAACCAACTCCTTGGCAGGCTGCCCCATGTTGTCATATAGGGTCACTTCTCCAAATTGCGCTAGCTTTTCCTTGATTTCATCCCCATTTCCCACGGTGGTAATGATGAATTTATCCGGTTCAATCAGTCGTTTCGCTGTCGCATTGATATCTTCTACCGTCAATGCGTTGAGCTTTTGCAAATAAGTCTCGTAGTAGTCCTTGGGAAGATTGTAGCGGTCAATATTCAGCGCAAACTGCGCAACAGTGCTTGGCTGCTCCAGAGAGCGCCCGAAACTTCCCGAAAGTTCAGCTTTAGCTTTCGCGAGTTCCTCTTCGGTCACACCGTTTTCCACCAGATTTTCGATCTCATGGATAAACTCATACACGGCCGAGTCCGTCACCTCGGTTCGGACAGAGGCATCGGCTGAGATGGTTGCTATCAGCTTGTCTGCTCCGATAGAGGAATATGCACCGTAGGTATAGCCTTTGTCCTCACGCAGATTCATAAAGAGCCTGGAGGATGACCCGCCACCCAATATTTGATTGAGCAAGCGGCTGGAGATATAGTCCGGATCACCGATCTTCATTTGTACAGGCTGGGTGAGGTTGATGACAGACTGCACCGAGGAACTCCTGTCCACCAAGGCAACGGCTCGTTTGGAAGCACGCTGGGGAACCGGATAGGTAAACTTTGGCACCTCACCTTTTGTCCAGCTGCCGAAGTATTGCTTCACGACCTTTTCCGCTTCGGCCTTGTCCATATCCCCTACGATAGCGAGGTAGGCGATATTGGGCTTGAAATAGGTGGAATAGTATTTTTTGACATCGTCTACTGTGATGTTGTTGATGGTCGCTTCACTTTCGATCTCGCCATAGGGATGATCCTTTCCAAAAAGGACGCTTGCCGACAATCGGGAAGAGATTGCGTTTGGGTCGTCCTTGCTTTGGGCCAGCGCTGTGAGGGACTGCTTTTTAAGCTTGTCCAATTCTTCTTGTGGAAAAACCGGATTGTAAAGCACATCGGCCATCAGTTCAAGGATTTTATCCTGGTGTTTTTTCAGAGAAGAGGCGTATACCGAAGTCGAAGAGGCACTCAAGCTACCCCCAATAAAATCAACCTCTAGATCCAATTGGTCTTTGCTGCGATTCTTGGTTCCACCCATCATCATCTCACCGACGAATCCAGTCATACCAGCCTTATCTCCTTCGAGAATAGGATCCCTTTCTAAAACCAAGGTGAACGAGACGCGCGGTAGCTTGGTATTTTTTACCACAAAAACCTTCAAGCCATTGTCCAGGGTGAAGGTCTCCGCTTCTCCAATTTTGATCTCGGGAGCGGGACCGGAGGCAGGCAGCTTGCTTCGGTCCTCTTGGGCCATCAAGCCTACGGTGACCAAAAGCGTCAATACAAATGATATAGCAAGTTTTTTCATTTCTTTAGATCAGTAAGGTCAAACAATTATTCGGTGGTAGGCTGAGCTGATTTTGGCAAATAGTATAATACTACGCGCCCGTTCAGGTTAAGGTATTCTTTGGCTACCCGCTGGATGTCAGCCTTGGTCACTTGGGAAAACTTGTCCATAATCTGGTTGATGTAGTTTGTGTCGCCGTAAATCACCTTTGCCTCCGCGAGGTTTTCGGCAATGCCAGCCATGGTGGAGTTGCTGCTGACGATGCTGTTCTCCATTTGGTTTTTCAGCTTTGCAAATTCATCGTCCGAGATCCCCTGATCTTGCACCTGCTTGATGAGACGATCGATTTCGCTTTCCAAATCCTTTGGCTCCACGCCCATGTTGGTGATCCCATACATAATAAAAATCCCTCCATCCTCGAGCTCCAGCGGAATCGCCGCCACGACCAAGGCCTTTTGCTGCTTGTCCACCAGCTCCTTGGTCATCAGCGAAGAGTTTCCTCCCGTCAAATAGGTAGAGAGCATGGTGAGTGCATAGCTGTCGGGATGATTTCGTGGGGGCAGGTTGTAAGCCTGGATCACCGCAGGAATCTGGATATTGTCATAAATCACGTCCCGAGTCTCCGTTGTCTTTTTGGGCTCGACCACATCGGGACGAAAAATCGCTTTGGTTCCCTCGGGGATCTCTGTGAAGTATTTCTTCACCAAGGCCTCTGTCTCGGCATAGTCGATGTCTCCTGCGATGGTCAGCGTCGCATTGTTTGGTACGTAGAAGTCTTTGTAGAATTGCTGAAACTCCTCAATGGTTGCGGCATTCAGGTGATCCATGGAGCCGATGGGAGCCCACTGATAGGGATGTACCGAATACGCCCTGACCAGGGTCTCCGGCAGGATGGTACCATAGGGCTGGTTTTCGTAGCGCTGTCTGCGCTCCTCCTTCACCACTTCCCGCTGAGTCTCCACGCCGGTCTGGTCCACTTTCGAATGCAGCATTCGCTCGCTTTCCATGTAGAGTGCCAGCTCGAGCTCGTTGGAAGGCAACAGCTCGTAGTAGTAGGTGATGTCATTGGACGTGTAGGCGTTGAGCGTGCCGCCACGGCCTTGGATGATGTTCATATACTGGCCCCGGTCTATGTTTTCCGAGCCCTCAAACATCAAGTGCTCAAAAAAATGGGCGAATCCGGTGCGCTCTGGGTTCTCATTTTTGGAACCCACATGATACAAGACCGAGGTCACCACGATGGGAGTGGAGTTGTCCTGGTGCATGATCACATGAAGACCGTTGTCAAGGGTGAATTCCTTGAAGTCTATTTTGTTTTGGGCTAAAGCAGGAGTGCCTAGCATCCCGGCCACCAAGCCTAAAGCATAAAGTTTATTCATGGTCAAAAAGGTTGGATAAGATTCTATGGAATAAATACAGGGTAATGGGTCAAAATGTTATATGTACGCTTTTGTACAGGCCTTTATCACTACGTTATCATAAAGTCTAAAAGTATTTAATCAAAATCAATTAAAACTAAGATGGTAGCTATTTTAACAAAAAAACCCGAACAATCTCGGGTTTTATGATTTTTAAGGTAGCAGTCTTGCCAATATTTCCTTGGCTTCGTGCCATTTTAGTCGGGGACCAAATTGGCTTACGATCTTTGAACTTGCCATGGAAGCCAATTTTCCGCTGGAAGCATAGCTATGTCCGTTGGTAATGCCGTAAAGAAATGCTCCGGCAAACATATCTCCCGCTCCATTGCTGTCGATGGCGAGGGTCGGATACGGCTCAATATCGATGAACGTATCCCCATCAAAGATCATCGCTCCGTTTTTGCCAAGCGTAATCACGAAGTGTTTGGCGGCCTTTTTCATTTCTTCGCGAGCTTCTGCCAGGGTATCTTTTCCGGTGAAAAGCATGGCCTCCTCCTCGTTTGCGAAAAGCAAATCCACGCTTGAACCGATCACATCCTCAAAATTTGCCTTAAAATACTTCACCATCGCGGGATCAGAAAATGTCAAGGCTACTTTAGTCCCGGCTTCTTCTGCCACCTTCTTGGCATGGATCATCGCCTCTTTTCCATTGTCGGAAGTCACCAAATAACCCTCGATAAAAAGGTATTTGGAATCCTTGATAGCCGAGTCGTGAATATCCTGAGTAGAGAAGTTTTGGGTGATTCCCAGGAAGGTATTCATCGTCCGTTCGGAGTCTTCTGTCACCATGACCAGGCATTTTCCGGTCACGCCTGCCTCCAAAGCCTCCTTTTTCAAGGCAATATCTACACCTGAGTCGATCAGATCCTGGAGATAGAAATGTCCCAGCTCGTCGTCTGCCACACGAAAATTGTAGAAGGATTTTCCTCCAAATTGGCTCACCGCAACGATGGAGTTTGCAGCAGAGCCGCCTGCCTGTTTTTTCGCCTCGGCAGTGTTGATCACGCCCATCAAGGAGTTTTGGCGCTCCTCGTCGACCAGGGTCATGAGTCCCTTCTCGACTCCATTGTCGGCAAAAAACTGATCTTTGACCTTGAACTCAATATCTACTAGGGCATTTCCGATGCCTGTTACGTCGTATTTTTTCATTTATTGAGAATTGTAAAATTGAAAGATTTCAAAATTGGGAAATTGGGGAAAAGACTGGATGCCCTGTGCCGGACGTCCGATGTGAGGCTGAGCGGAGTCGAAGCCTTTTCCACTAAGTCCTCGAACCTCCAGACTCTTGTCTGTAGGGTGCTCGGACTGACACAGACGCTAGATCTATCCGATGCGTCGTAAATCGTATTTCTAAAGTCGTAAATCAATCGAAAATACGGTGTCTTTCAAACGGCTTTTCGCGATCAAACAAAAACCGATACGTATGGTGCGTCTTGTAAATCGTCGCAAGTAGCTGCTCGCAAACCCGCATCATCTTGGGGTTGAAGTCCCCGATCCAGTTCATTTCGATGGTTTTGTAAGGGAAAGAAGACTTGCCGCTCATCTTGTCGTAGCTGATGATCATAGCACTTTCCACTCCTTTGCCTTGATGCTCCGGCACCACTCCGAATACTAAGCCTAGCATTTTGTTAGGTGGAAAGAAGGTCTTGTACCAAAGGAATTTCAGCTTCCCAATCAAGTCCATCTTGCCATTTACATGCTTGAAGATCTGATTGATCTCCGGGATCTGGATAAAAAAGCCCACAGGCTCCTCCCTATGAAAGGCAAAGTAAATCAGCCGCTCGTCGATGATTGGTTTCATCTTGCCAAACATCAACTGGGCTTCCTTTAACGCGATGGACTTGCCCATGTGGCGAGCCCAGGCCTTGTTGTACACGGTCATAAAGTACTCTGGTGCCTTGTCCTGTAGCTCTTTTCCCTTGATATATCGAAAGGAATACTCCGGATTTGCCATAATCTGGTTGGCACGCTGGATCATTTTCTCGTCAAAACCGAGGTTCTGCACTGGCCGCATGTAGGTAAATTGCTTGAAATAAAGCTGAAAACCATAGTCCTCGAAAAAGCTCTGGTAGTAGCCAAAGTTCCAGGGCATGTTGTAGTTTGGTTCGGAGAATCCATCCACCAGCAGACCCCACCACTTATCCCGCTCACCGAAGTTGATCGGGCCATCCATGGCTTCCATGCCCTCACTTTCCAGCCAAGCCTTAGCGGTGTCGAAGAGTAGGAAAGCCGCATTTTGATCGTTGATACATTCGAAGAATCCCAGGCCGCCGGTAGGCTGCTTTTCCTTCATCTTGGGATTGACGAATGCAGCGACACGACCGATGGTTTTTCCATTCCCGTCCTCCAGCAGCCAACGCTTGGCCTTGGCCCCGTTACGAAAGAGCTTGTTGGTTTCCTTGTGAAAAAGCCCCTCGATGTCCGCATCCAGAGGCCTGATCCAGTTTTTCTCATTTCGGTAGAGCCTCACTGCCATCTCGATAAATTCTTTCTGTTGGGCAGGCGTGGTGACTTCGATCAGCTTCATTCGGGTAATTTTAGCCGGCTAAATTAGGGCGAAAGGGCGAAAGGGCAAAAATGAAAAAGGTATAGTAGTTATTCCTTTGCCCGATAGACAATCAGTAAGTCTTCGATGAGAAGACTCAGTAATGAAACCAACAAATTTACTGGAGCCTTTTCATTTCCATGATTTCGGTAGAATCCCACCGATTTTATGTTTTCGTAGGCTCCCTCCCAATCATTTTCAAAAGCACTAGCCGAAATCTCCTTGTAGATTTTGTTTAGGAAATCAAGAAGTTTATTCAAGCGTGTGACACTATCATTGATTTGGCTATCATTTAGGACTTTACTTAAAGCAGTTAATTCGAAGTGAGACTCAGTGATTGAATCGTTCAATTGGCCAAAAGACCTATGGCGTTTGATTATATGTCGCACATGGCTCTCAATTTCATCAATTCTAGAATCATCGAATGGATCATCATCCATAATTGCATAGTAGCTGACACTGTCAGATCTTAGCCGAATGATGGTTTTTATTGCATCTATTATCAATCGCTGTCTGTGTTCTTCTTTTACCTTCTCACGATGTTGTTTGAGATAGTCTTTTGCAAGGTAAAATCCCATGCCAACGAACACTAAACTCCCTAGTGAACCAACAGCGTCCAAAAAGGTCAAAAACGTATCCATATGTTCATCGACAGTAAGCCATTTTTCCATTCGGAAAAATACTTGTTTTCTCCGTTATCCCACTTCTCCAGAATCAGGATCTTATCTTCTACCTTAAGTTGAAACCATCCCAATTCGCCAAAAAGCAAAACAACAGCAGTCCAGAACTACACGCTCCTAAACTCAGCTAGCAAAAGGGTACCTCAAACCAAACCCGATGTACCAAAAAGCAACATCGATTTAGCCAAAAACAACACCGATGTACCAAAAAACAAGATCAATGTAGGTAAAAACAACATCGATGTACCTGTAGGTAGCCCTCGGACAGGCAAAAAACAGGAACGGCGCACCTGGGACAACATCATTGTTGCCCAAAACAACACGGGGTTTGTTTTCAACAACATCGATCTTGCTACGGCAAGACGAATCCTGCTTCAAGCAACAATCACGTTGCTCCAGATACGTTTCTGCTTGTTTTTCGATAGAATATTCTGGAAAAACATTCATTCTTCCAAAAACTGGACTAGTCTAAAAACAAAAAAATGCTGCCTCTAGAGAAGCAGCACAGCAAACTTTTAGTCTACGACCTCCGCATACAGGTCAAACTCCGTGGCCTCGGTGACTTTGGCATGGACGAAGTCACCCACTCGGCAATAGTGCTGGGAGGCGTCGATCAGCACTTCGTTGTCCACCTCCACAGAGTCAAATTCCGTTCGGCCGACGAAGTGCCCTCCTTCTTTTTTATCGATCAACACTTTAAAGGTTTTACCGACTTTCTCCTGATTGAGGTCGTAGCTGATTTGTTCCTGTACTTCCATCAATTGGTTGGCGCGATCCTGCTTTTCTTCCTGAGAAAGTTTGTCTTCCATGGAGAAAGCATGAGTATTTTCCTCATGGGAATAGGTAAATACGCCCAATCGCTCAAACTTCATCCGCTCCACAAAGTCCACCATTTCCTGGAATTCCTTTTCTCCTTCACCCGGGTGTCCGGCGATTAGTGTAGTTCGGATGGCGATTTCGGGAATCATGTCCCGGATGCTATGGATCAGTTCTTCCTGCTTTTCCCGGGTAGTTCCTCGTCGCATCGCTTTGAGCACATCCGTCGAACCGTGCTGCAAAGGGATGTCCAAATACTTACAGATATTCGGACGCTCTTTCATCACCTGGATCACATCCATCGGAAATCCGGTCGGATAGGCATAGTGCAAACGAATCCAGTCGATCCCCTCCACGTCAGCGAGTCTATCCATGAGCTCGGCTAAGTTTCTCTTTTTGTATAAATCCAAACCGTAATAGGTCGAATCTTGAGCAATCAAAAGCAGTTCTTTCGTTCCTCCGGCAGCTTTGTGTTGGGCCTCTTTCACCAACTCCTCAATCGTTCTGGAGATATGACCTCCCCGCATCAAGGGAATGGCGCAAAAAGAACAGGGTCTATCGCAACCTTCAGAAATCTTCATATAGGCATAGTGCGCGGAGTGAGTCAACAAGCGCTCTCCCACCAACTCATGCTTATAATCTGCTTTAAATTTTTTCAAAATAGCCGGCAAATCCCGGGTTCCGAAAAAGGCATCCACCTGAGGGATTTCCTTTTCCAAATCGTCCTTGTAGCGCTGCGAAAGACATCCCGTCACATAGACTTTATCCACCAATCCCTGCTCTTTGGCATCGACATATTGGAGGATGGTATCGATCGACTCCTGCTTGGCATTGTCGATGAATCCGCAGGTATTGATGATGATGATGTTGTTATCCTGAGCGTTGGACTCATGGGTGGCATCGATTCCATTTCCCTTGAGTTGAGTCAGCAGTACCTCTGAGTCCACCAGGTTTTTGGAGCAACCCATGGTGATGATGTTGACCTTATCTTTCTTTAACGTTCTAGCTTTCACAGGCTTTGATTGGATTTGGGAGTGCAAAGGTAGGCAAAAAAGAGTTGGAAAGTCGTCAAAGTTCAAAAGTTGTCAAGTAACTGATTCGCACGGTGCTACTTTACACCATGTAGATGCTTCGCATCCCTTGCACCGCCGAGACACAAAGGACACAGAGGGGCGCAGAGGAAAAAAGTAAGAGTGTTTTACAGGCTGTTAACCACACGTTTGAGGCCATCTACAAGCTTTGGGACGTTGAAATTAATCAGTAAGCCCAGTTTGCGGCCGCTGAGTTTTAGGTAGGTGAGCATCTGGGCCAAATGGATTGGAGCCAACTCATCGACCGACTTGACTTCGATGATAATACGGTTCTCCACCATGATGTCCAGTCGATAGGCTGCGTCCAGCTTGAATTCTTTATAGACGACAGGAAGAGGTACTTGGCTTTGGACTAGGAAGCCTTGCTGCCTCAGCTCAAAAGCCAGACATGTTTCGTAGGTGCTTTCAAGAAGTCCCGGTCCGAGTTGTTTGTGTACTTCTATGGCAGCCCCAATTATTTTGGAAGAAAGCTCGTTGTCGCTCATGCTAAAAAGAATGTCTTCTATGAAGATAGTCAAAATGTACTGGCAGCTAGGGTCATTTTTTTGGCGAGTGGCCATTTAATCAGCAAAAGTCAATCCCCTGCGAATCTCCGCTTTCTCAGCGGCTCAGCGGTGAAATCGGCGCGAAGCGCCTGCCTTAACACAAGCGTAAAACAAGCTTAATCCAAAGTGTCGTTTCAACGAAATCCATTTGCCTAATTTTGAACCGTACAGCAAATACTTTTTAACTCCTTGCATTTATTTTTTGCCCCCGATGCGAATCGGGGTGCACTGCAGGAGAGGGATGCGAAGCGAGGTTTGGTGTCGAATAATGGATGTTTTCGATTTCTTTTCCCCAAGTCCCCAAAACCATTGCCTGATTTCCTGCCTTCCTGTACCTTGAGGGGAAATCAATCCCCATGGACTTCACCGCCCCAAATGCCCAAAAACTAACTTTTGACCGCAAAACCCACTCCGACGAAACCCTTCTCGCCCTTTACGAGTCCCTTTTAATCCCGAGAAGAATCGAAGAGAAAATGCTGATCCTCCTTCGGCAGGGACGGATTTCAAAATGGTTTAGCGGCTGGGGACAGGAGGCGATTTCAATCGGGGCCGTAAACGCGCTGAAACCGGACGAGTTTATTCTTCCCATGCATCGAAATCTGGGGATTTTCACGGGAAGAAATGTTCTCTTGGAGCGGCTTTTCTCCCAATTTCAAGGCAAAAAGTCAGGCTTCACCAAAGGTCGGGACCGCTCCTTCCACTTTGGAAGCATGGAGCATCATATCGTGGGAATGATTTCCCACCTCGGCCCCCAATTGGCTATCGCCGACGGTATCGCCTTGGCGGATAAGCTTTCGGGAGAAAAGAACGTTACACTCGTATTTTCCGGCGACGGGGCCAGTTCCGAGGGAGATTTTCACGAGGGCTTAAATGTGGCTGCTGTTTGGAAACTGCCGGTGATCTTCATTGTCGAGCACAACGGTTACGGACTTTCCACGCCGAGTGAGGAGCAATTTGCATTCAAATATTTTACCGAAAAAGGCCCAGGATACGGCATGGAAACTCTCAGAATCCAAGGCAATAATGTCTTGGAAGTATATGACGCCATTCTAAATCTTGCCAAAGATCTCAGAGAAAATCCGCGGCCCGTGTTGGTTGAGGCAATTACATTCCGGATGAGAGGTCATGAAGAGGCCTCGGGAACCAAATACGTTCCTAAGTTCCTCATGGAAGACTGGGCGAAATTGGATCCGGTGGAAAGCTATGAAGGCTATCTGGAATCCATTGGAGTCCTGGATGATAAAACCAAAGAACAACTCAACCGAAAGGTAAAATCAGCCATCAATGACGCGCTGGAAATTGCATTTGCAGAGGAAACGGTCACACCTAATCTGGAAGAAGAGCTGTCGGATGTTTACGCTCCATTTTTCCAAGAAGTCATCGCTCCGGAAGGGTCAAGCACGGAAAAGCGCTTTATAGATGCCATTTCGGATGGCCTTCGACAGTCTATGGAGCGGTTTCCGAATTTGATTTTGATGGGACAAGACATTGGAGAATATGGCGGGGTTTTCAAAATCACCGATGGCTTCAAAAAACAGTTTGGCGGTGCTCGGGTGAGAAATACGCCGCTTTGCGAGAGCGCGATCATCGGTGCCGGCTTAGGTCTTTCGCTCAAAGGCTACAAAGCCATGGTAGAAATGCAGTTTGCAGACTTCGTGACCATGGGATTTAACCAAATCGTGAACAATCTGGCCAAAATCCATTACCGCTGGGGGCAAAGTGCCGACGTAGTCATCCGTATGCCAACTGGTGCGGGAACAGCCGCTGGCCCCTTCCACTCTCAGTCCAATGAAGCCTGGTTTTTTCACACTCCAGGGCTTAAAATCGTATATCCCTCCAACCCAGCCGATGCAAAAGGCTTACTCAATGCAGCGCTCGAAGATCCGAACCCTTATTTGTTTTTCGAGCACAAAATGCTCTACCGCTCCATTTCCGGACCTGTTCCAGACAACTACTTTACCGTGGAAGTGGGAAAGGCCGCTTTGGCTAAGGAAGGCACGCAAGTTTCTATCATCACCTATGGAATGGGGGTACATTGGGCCTTGAAGTCGGTGGACGAACTGGAAATTGAAGCTGACATTCTAGACCTAAGGACACTTTTGCCTTGGGATCAAGATGCTGTAGCCCAAACTGTAAAAAAAACGGGAAAAGTCATCTTCCTCCAAGAGGACACGCTAACTGGCGGAATCGGAGCGGAAATCTGCGCCTGGATTTCGGAACATTGTTTTCAGTACTTGGATGCGCCCGTGATGCGAGTAGGCAGTCTGGATACGCCAGTTCCTTTTGCTCCGAATTTGGAGAAGCAGTTCTTGCCAACGGAGCGATTTAAGTTGAAGCTTAAAGAGCTTATTGAATTTTGAAATTGAAAGATTTGAAAATTGTAAAATTAATTTGGTAGGTGTTAAAGAATGAGGGCTTCTAAGTTTTGGTTCCAAATTGAATGTTAACTCCACCCGAGACCTGGTAAATCGTAATTCAAAAATCGGAAATGCAAATCAGACCATTAAGGAAAGAAGAACTCATTAAAGTTCAATCCATAGCTTACCGGACTTGGCCTAGTACCTTTGGAGAAATCCTTAGCCCGGAACAGATCAGCTATATGCTCAAGATGATGTATGACGTGTCTGTTTTAGAGTCTCAGTGGCAGAAAGGACACACTTTTTTACTCGCAGAGGAAAACGGACAAGAGATGGGATTTGCTGGATTTGAGCTGAACTATTCCGAGAGCCCAAAGGCCAAGCTTCACAAGATTTACCTTTTGCCTGCCGCACAGGGAAAAGGAATCGGAAAGGCTTTAATCCTTGAAGTCGCAAATCGAGCGAGAGAAGCCGGTCAAAAAAGCCTTTTGCTCAACGTCAACAAATACAATCAGAAAGCCATTGAGTTTTACCAGCGGATCGGGTTTAATGAAATCTTCAAAGAAGTGATCGACATCGGGAATGGCTATGTAATGGATGACGTGGTGATGGAGCTTGGGCTTTAATTCGAGTTTAAACCTCCAATTTCAAATCGAGTAGCGTTTCCCAAAGCACCAATCCCTGGGCTGGAGCGGTGGGTACGGGCTGCCAGTTTCCATCGGGCTCATCCAGGCGTTCCCGGATTTCTTGAGCGTCGAAAGTCCAGATCGCCGAGATCATTTTTCTGATCTGGTGGTGCAGAAATCCACTCCCGGTCACTTCCAAACAGTAGACTTTATCTGGAAAAAAACCTCCCAGAAACTGATCCGTGGGGAAGATTTTTGCCTCCAAAACCTCCCGCACGAAATCCGCTTTATTCGGAGAAGCTTTGCAAAAGGCTTTGAAATCGTGTTTCCCGACGAAAAGTGATGCGTTTTCCTGCATCTTTTCCAAGTCGTGGAACCGACTCACTGGCGTAACCATAGCAGAAGCAAATGGATGAAAACCCAGCTGATCGGCAAAAAAATAGCGGTAGGTCTTTTGCGTTACCGAACTGATCAGATTAAAACTGCGGGGAACTTCTTTGATAGCATTCACAGTGATATCCCCGGAAAGATTTTGATTAAGTGCAGTCAAAAGCGGCTCAAAATCCACCTTTTCTCCCAAAAAAATCTGGACAAATCCCCGCCTGCAATGGACTCCTGAATCGGTTCGGCTGGAGCCGATGAACCGAAAATCCTCGTGTCCAAGGACAAACCTCAATACCCGCTCAAATTTCCCCTCCACCGTCGGTTGCCCCTGCTGCTTCGCCCAGCCTTTGAAACGGGCCCCGAAGTAGCTGATCGAAAAGAGGTAGGAAAAAGGTCTGGAAAGCAAGATTTGGTCGAGGTTTCGCGGGTAAATAGGTGAGTACTTGGAGAGTTTGGCTCCTGTGCTTAACTTGAATCACCCCAAATTTAATCGCCATGAAGACAATTCTCAGCATCTTATTGGTTTTAGGCGGAATTTCCGCTTTTGCCCAGACCCAAGTCAGCAAGGAAAACCAGATCAAGCTCGCCCTTCTAGCCGCACCCGAAGACCAGCGTGCGGAGGCCACGGTCTATGCCTCGGACGGCACGCTCCTGCGCCAAGGCAGCAACCAAACCGTCTGCCTGGCGGACGACCCCAGCCGGGAAGGGCTGAGCGTGTCCTGCTACCATAGCAGCGCGCAGCCTTTTATGGAGCGGGGTTGGGAGCTGCGAAAAGCCGGAAAGAGCGCACAGGAGATTTTTGACATCCGCGAGGCCGAGGCAAAAGCGAAAACGCTGCAGCTTCCTGATCACGGCAGTACGCTCTTTGCGCTCGTCGCCGATGAAAAAGACGTCAACTGGGAGACGGGAGAGGCGACCAACACCTACACCCGATCCGTGGTCTATATCCCTTGGGCTACGGCGGAGAGTACTGGCCTTCCCCTTGGCCCTCCTGCGCCCGGCCTGCCTTGGATCATGGATCCGGGCACGCATCGCGCGCATATCATGATCAATCCGCCGAGGAATTAAACCGGAATTTGAGGTTAGAGATTTGAAATTTGAGACTATGGAAACCGAAATAACGTTAGTTGATGACCGGATGATCGTCTTAAAAGAGAAAGTGATTCTGGATTTAAGGGAGGTCTCCACCAGGCTTTTTGAGGCTTCGGAGGAAGAGTGCAATTTGTATGAAAACTCACCTTCGGGCTATGGGGTACTTTGGCCGCTGATTGACGAGGACTTATCTTTAGAATCGATTTTCAAAACTAGTGATGAATAGCTTTCCAGAAATAAAAACCCGGCTTTCGGCCAGCAAGCAGGAGCTTTTCAAAAAGTATCCTATCAAGTCTTTGGCGATTTTTGGTTCCTATGCCAGAAACGAGCAAGGCGCAAACAGTGATTTGGACCTGATGGTGGAGTTTAAAACCCGAGTGGGTTCCGAATTTATCGAGCTTGGGGATGAGCTGGAAGAGCTACTTGGAATCAAGGTCGACTTGGTTTCCAGAAATGGGATTAAGGAACGGTATTTTGAGAAGCTAGAACAGGATCTGGTCTATGTCTAAGCGGGACATTGGGATATTGCTTTTGGACATGAAGGAGTCGGTGGAAAAAATCCTTCGGGACACCGCTGGTCAGGACTTCCAAGATTTTTTGAACGACGAAAAAACCATTGACGCCGTAGTCAGGAACTTTGAGATTATCGGAGAGGCCTCCATTCGGATTGACGAGGATTTCAAACTTGACAATCCCCAAATCGAGTGGAAAAAACTAAGAGGTTTTAGAAATCGAATTGTGCACGCCTATTTCGGAATCGACTATGAAATCGTCTGGTCAATCATCCAAGACGATATAGAAGAGTTAGTGTTCCAGCTATCTAACCTTTTAAAAAATGGGTAAAACGAAAAACGATTCTGATAGCCCTATTAAACTGCAAGTGAAACAGACAGGTATTTGCCTTCTTTTCATTTTTTCATTCTTCACTTCAACCATATCCTTTGCCTCAGATTGCATTGAAATAAAGAATTTAAAAAAAGCCCAAAAAGAAGAATTCCTTTACAATGATTTAATTTTTATAGGCAGAGCTACATCCATCAATTCTGATGGCTCTTATGAGCTTGAGGTAATTGAGATTCTAAAAGGAACCTTGGATGATTCTACGGTAGTCGGTGGTATTCAGAACAAATACCTAGGAATTACACCGATTGAAACCGGAGAAACTTGGCTCATTTATACAGTGAAAAATCAAGACGGGACAATAACCATTCCTGACTGCGGGCTTTCAAGGAGCACTAGATTTCCTTTTTATTTTGGCTCTCCAACTCCGCCACCGCCACCACCCTTGGATCACGCACATCCAATTTTTAAAACGGAAATCCTTTGGCTTAAATATCAAAAAAAAGCCTTGAAGGAATTACAACGAGAAGTTGAAAGAATAAGAAAATGGGTAAAAAGGGACAACGAGGTCTAAGATGTTGATTTTAGCATTTTAGAAATAACTATCCTTGAATTTGCAGCCTCCCCTTAAACTAAAAAAACCACCCCATTCCTGAGGTGGTTTCTTTGTTTTATGGCAGGGGATTTTATCCCAAAATTTTAGCAGCCAGCCAATCTCCGACTTCGGAGGTTTTGTAGGCTTGTCCACCTTCAGCAATATCTTCGGTCACGTAGCCTTCGGCAAGAGACAAGTTGACCACATCGGTGATCGCTTGAGCCTCTTCTTTCAGACCAAATGCATAGTCAAACATCATCGCTGCGGATAACACCGTACCCAATGGATTGGCAATGTCTTTACCAGCCGCTTGAGGATAAGAGCCGTGGATAGGTTCGAAAAGCTTCACTTTGGAACCCAAAGACGCAGAAGGCATCAAGCCCATCGAACCGGAGATCACCGAAGCTTCGTCAGTCAGGATGTCGCCAAATAAATTTTCAGTAATCAGGACGTCATATGCTTTTGGCCACTGGATCAAACGCATTGCTACGGCATCCACAAATTCGTATTCCACTTTTACATCTGGATACTCCGGAGCCAATTCCTGTACGGTCTCTCTCCAAAGTCTGGAAGTTGCCATGACGTTAGCCTTGTCCACGCAGGTCAGCAATTTTCTTCTTCCCTGAGCCGCTTCAAAGCCCATTCTTGCCAAACGCACGATTTCTTCCTTGGTATACACATTGGTATCAAAGGCTTTGGTGCCTTGCTCATTGCGGCCTCTTGGTTCACCGAAGTACACCCCACCAGTCAATTCACGAAAGAAAACAAAGTCAGCTCCGTCCACGCGATCCAGTTTCAATGGAGACTTGTGAACCAAAGAAGGGAAAGTGAAAGTTGGTCTTACGTTTGCAAAAAGGCCCAACTTCTGACGCATTCTCAACAAACCCTGCTCAGGACGAACCTTAGCTTTGGGGTCATTGTCAAATTTAGGGTGTCCGATCGCTCCGAAAAGTACTGCATCGGCAGCAGCACAGATTTCGTGCGTGGCGTCGGGATAGGGATCACCGACCGCGTCGATCGCACAGGCGCCTACCATTCCTTCTTTGTAGGAGATTTTGTGTCCGAATTTTTGTCCGATGGCATTCACGACTTTCACAGCCTGAGCCACCACTTCTGGGCCGATGCCATCACCCGGCAACAGCGCGATATTCATTTCCATATTTTGGGGATTCTTCTAGTTCTGAATTATAATTCATGGTTTCGATGATGTTGAGCATTTTTTCAGTGGCCATCATCGCTGCCACCGTTTGATCGGGATCTAAACCTTTAGTCTTGAATATTTTGCCATAATCCCAAGTAATCACCGTCTCCACAAAGGCGTCAGTCTTGCCTCCTGGAGGAATGGAAACATGGTAGTCGGTCAATTTGGGAAGCTCTTTCCCAAAGGACTTGTAAATCTTTTTGAGGGCCTTCATGAAGGAATCGTACTGCCCGTCTCCGGTGGCGATTTCATCATAAATTTTCCCATGGATATTCATTCGAAGCTGCACGACAGGCTTCAGACCCTTGGAATGAGTCATGTGGTAGCCTTCGATGCTGATGTGCTTGGAGATGGAGTTGTTTTGCAGAACATCCGAAATGATGTAAGGCAAGTCCTCTGTAGTCACCCGCTCCTTCTTGTCCCCGAGTTCGATGATTCGTTGGGTCACTCTCGCGAGCTCTTCCTTTTCGAGAGAAATGCCCAACTCTTCCAAATTTTTCAGAATGTTAGCCTTACCTGAGGTTTTTCCCAAAGCATACTTTCTTTGACGCCCAAATCGCTCCGGCATCAGGTCATTGAAGTATAGGTTTTTCTTGTTGTCTCCGTCGGCGTGTATTCCGGCAGTTTGGGTGAAGACATTTTCTCCTACCACCGGTTTATTCGCTGGAATATGCTGACCAGAAAACTGCTCGACCAACTTGGAAACGCGGAAAATCTTCTGCTCCTGGATGCCAATCTGCAAGTCGGTAAAGTCCTTAATCACCGCCACTACGGATTCCAAAGGAGCATTCCCCGCTCTTTCCCCCAAGCCATTGACTGTGGTATGAATGCCGGATGCTCCGTGGAGCACAGCTTCCATCACATTGGCCACGGAGAGGTCGTAATCATTGTGTGCGTGAAAATCAAAGTGTATCCCAGGATGTAGCGCTACAATCTGGCTCACGTATTTGTTCACTTCTTCCGGAGAAAGCAAACCCAAGGTATCGGGAAGCATGATGCGTTTCACTGGAAGACGGGTCAGAAATTGGATCAGACTCAGAGTATATTCCTCAGAATTGCGCATTCCATTGGACCAATCCTCCAAATAGACATTGACCGACACACCTTTTTCATCTGCGTATTCAATGCTCTTTCGGATGTCCTCAAAATGCTGCTCTGGAGTTTTTTTCAATTGGTGAACCAGATGATTGAGAGAGCCCTTGGTCAGAAGGTTCAGCACCTTGGCGCCTGCCTCGAGGATCCAATTGACGGATACTGGAGTGTCTACGAAACCCAAAACCTCCACTCGATCCAAATAACCCTTTTGGGCGGCCCACTGGGTAATCTTTTGCACTCCCTCCAATTCTCCTTCGGAAACTCTAGCCGAAGCCACCTCAATCCGATCCACTTTGAGTTCTTCCAGAAGAAGCTTAGCGATCTGGAGTTTTTCCGAAGGCAAAAAGGAAACCCCTGAGGTCTGTTCTCCATCCCTCAAGGTCGTATCCATGATCTCTATGCGCCGACTATTGAAATGCTCCAAAGGTTTGGAATCATTGGAAGGTCGACCCATTTGATTACTAGTTGCCTTCATTTGTACATTGTTTATCTAGTCGCTGCGAAAGCGTCTATTTCAGAAGACATATTCAGCAGGTAGTCGATGTCATCGAATCCATTCTGCATGTTGTCTTTTTTGTATTCGTTGATATCGAAAGACTCAGACTCTCCGGTGGAAAGCAAGGTAATTTTTTGTTCCGGTAGGTTGATTTCGATCTCTGTTTTTGGATCCGCAGTGACCGCAGCAAACAATTTATCGGCAAATCCAGCAGAAACCGTCACCGGAAGGACTCCGATATTTAGACAGTTGTTTTTGAAGATATCTGCGAAAAAGCTGGAAACTACGCAGCGGAAACCATAATCGTAGATCGCCCAAACGGCGTGCTCGCGGCTGGATCCTGAGCCAAAGTTTTTGCCGGCAACCAGGATTTT
>CAZTJM010000062.1:21053-24530 GCA_964613865.1 uncultured Limnohabitans sp.
CGGCGTGCTCGCGGCTGGATCCTGAGCCAAAGTTTTTGCCGGCAACCAGGATTTTCCCCGAATAGGTGGTATCGTTAAGGACAAAATCCTTTTTGGGATTGCCTTCCACATCATATCTCCAGTCACGGAACAAGTTGTCGCCAAAGCCTTCGCGCTCGGTTGCCTTTAGGAAACGAGCCGGGATGATCTGGTCAGTGTCCACGTTTTCGGTGGGCAATGGAACTGCCGTATCTCTTAGAACAGTGAATTTATCGTAAGCCATTTTTGTCGAATTTGAAAATTGAAAGATTGGAAGATTGAAAAATTAATTTTCAAACACTTCCCTAGGATCGGTGATTCTGCCGGTGATCGCCACAGCTGCAACAGTCAAAGGAGAGGCAAGCATGGTCCTTGCGCCCGGGCCTTGACGACCTTCAAAGTTTCTGTTGGACGTAGATACAGCCAATTTCCCAGCCGGGATTTTGTCATCATTCATGGCCAAACAAGCCGAGCAACCTGGCTGACGAAGTACGAATCCGGCTTCTTCCAGAATCTTCACCAAGCCTTCTTCATGAGCCATTTTCTCTACCTCTTTGGAACCCGGTACGATCCAGGCAGTGATATTCTCTGCCTTCTTTTTTCACTTCACAAATTCAGCAACTGAGCGGATATCTTCTATTCGACCGTTAGTACAAGAGCCTACGAAGACATAATCCACTTGCTTACCCTTCACGGACTCTCCCGGCGCAAAGCCCATGTAATCCAGTGATTTCAGATAAGAAGTCTTGTTGGAGCCTTCCATTCCCTCAGTGGTAGGAATGTTTTCCACCACTTTGATACCCATTCCTGGGTTAGTTCCGTAAGTGATCATCGGCTCAATGTCCGCTGCATCGTAGTGGTATTCTTTGTCGAAAGTCGCCCCTTCGTCAGTTTTCAAAGTCTTCCAATGAGCTACAGCCTGATCCCAAGCTTCTCCAGCCGGAGCATATTGCTTGCCTTTCAGATAGTTGAAGGTAGTCTCATCAGGAGCGATCAAACCTCCACGCGCACCCATCTCGATGGACATATTGCAGATGGTCATTCTCGCTTCCATGCTTAGATTTCTGATTGCCGAACCCGCGTATTCCACGAAATAGCCGGTCGCGCCAGCGGCGGAGATCTTGGAGATGATATACAAAATGATATCCTTGGAGGTCACGCCATTTCCGAGCTCACCTTCTACGGAAATTCTCATTTTCTTTGGCTTGGACTGCATGATGCACTGGGTTGCCAAAACCATCTCCACTTCAGAAGTACCGATCCCGAAGGCTATCGCTCCGAAGGCACCGTGGGTGGACGTATGGGAGTCTCCGCACACGATGGTCATGCCAGGTTGGGTCACGCCCAACTCCGGTCCGATCACGTGCACGATCCCGTGGTGTGCAGAACCTAAGTCATGTAGCTCAATTCCATACTTCCTACAGTTCTCGCGAAGTCTCTCCACCTGCATGCGGGAAAGCTTGTCCTTGATCGTCTGATCCTGATCTACCGTTGGGACGTTGTGATCAGGAGTGGCGATAGTTCGGTGGGGATATTTCACTCCGATGCCTCTCTTCTCAAGGTTGAGAAATGCTACGGGGGAGGTTACTTCATGTATAAAATGTTTATCAATGAAGAACACATCTGGGCCTGCGGGGACGGATTTGACCACGTGGGAATCCCAGATTTTATCGAATAAAGTTGTCTTTTCCATAATTAAGCAGTCACGTATTCTTTGACCGGTATTTTGTTGAGGGCATCTACGAAAGCCTGCGCTGAGGCCAGTACGATGTCTTTGTTTGAGGCAAAGCCGTAGTAGGGCTTTTCGGATTTAATCAGCCGCATGTGTACTTTGGCCACATCGTCGCTTCCATGTGTGATCGCCTGAATGAGGAATTCCTCCAGATCGACCTGAGGCTTGACTATCTTTTCTATAGATTTCAATACCGCATCCACAGGGCCCACTCCACTTGACGATGCATTGTGCAACTCATTTCCGATCTTCAGGCTCACTTGCGCACTGATCTCGCCATTGGAAGAATAGCTGATGGATTGAAGTTCGATGAAATTGGACTCGTCCATGTACTTGCCGACCAATTCAAGCAAATCCTTGCGTCCAATGTCACGCTTGGAGTCTGCCAAAATCAAGAAAGCCTCATATACTTCTCTCAATTCCTCGCCTTCAAGTTCCACGCCCAAAGCATCCAAATGGTGCTTCAAAGCAGCTCGACCGGATCTGGCGGTCAGTACAATGGTGGATTCGTCCACTCCGACCTCTTTTGGATCGATGATTTCGTAGTTTTCTCGGTGCTTCAAGACGCCGTCCTGGTGAATCCCTGATGAGTGCGCAAAGGCATTTCTGCCGACAATAGCCTTGTTTGGCTGCACAGGCATGTTCATCAACTTGGACACCAATCGGCTAGTCTGGTAGATTTTTGGTGTGACAATATCTGTATACACCGGAATCGACTTATGGCACTTGATTGCCATCACCACTTCTTCCATGGAGGTATTGCCGGCTCTTTCGCCTATGCCGTTGATGGTCACTTCTACTTGACGGGCCCCATGCTGCACACCTGAAATGGTATTCGCAGTTGCCATACCGAGGTCATTGTGGCAGTGGGTAGCAATGATGGCCTTATCGATGTTGGGCACGTTGTTTTTCAAGCTGGCAATGATCGCTCCGTATTGCTCAGGAAGACAATACCCGGTAGTATCCGGGATGTTGACCACCGTAGCACCTGCTTTGATGACCTCTTCGATGATCTTACAAAGGAAATCCGGCTCTGAACGTCCCGCATCCTCGGCGTAAAACTCCACGTCCTCCACAAATTTCTTGGCAAACTTCACCGCCGCCACGCCCCGGGCGATGATGTCCTCGGGGGTGGAGCGCAGTTTGTATTGGATGTGGTAGGGAGACACACCGATGCCGGTGTGAATCCGCCCCTTTTTCGCATATTTGAGCGCTGCGGCTGCTACTTCGATATCTTTTTCTACAGCACGGGATAGTGCACAAATGATCGGATTGGAAACCGCCTTGGAAATCTCCTGCACCGAGTTGAAATCCCCCGGGCTTGAAATCGGAAAGCCTGCTTCAATAATATCCACGCCTAGCGCCTCGAGGGCCTGGGCAACCACGATCTTCTCCTGGGTATTCAGCTGACACCCGGGCACTTGCTCCCCATCTCTCAGGGTTGTATCAAAAATCCACAGCTTGTCACTCATAATATTTGGGGTTTGGGGTTTTAGTTATTCTCTGGTCTCAACTGACGGACGACCGCACCGGCCTGCCACATTTCAGACTCTCTCAACTCTTTCAATTCCTGCTCAAGCTTCTCTCTGTAGTCTGCCTTGGAGTTGGAGTCGATGGACTTCTGGGCTTCCTTGCCTGTCTTCACGGAGTCATATAGAGCCTCGAAAACCGGCTTAGTTGCGTCACGGAAAGGCTTCCACCAGTCCAATGCACCTCGCTGGGCCGTA
>CAZTJM010000063.1:0-24493 GCA_964613865.1 uncultured Limnohabitans sp.
ATCTGTTTTTGAACTATGAGCTTTTGAAAAACGCCCCAAATCTAAAGAAAAACCTTTTGATATGGAGTGTAAGTCACATTAATTGTTCGAACTTTTGAATACTCGGACAGGCGGTGAAATTCAGGCATGAAGACTGTTTTCCGCCAGACCCTCCACATAGGATTTCACCTGCTCCATCAGCCACATCGGGGTGGAAGTCGCACCGCAAATCCCCACTTTGTCCTCCGCATGAAACCACTCTGCATTGAGCTCGGACTCATTTTCTATAAAGTAGCTGCGGGGGTTTTCGGTAAGGCAAACCTGATAAAGCGCTTTGCCATTGGAGCTTTTCTTACCCGACACGAAAAGAATCACGTCGTTTTCCTGTGAAAACTTCTGCAACTGGGGCTCTCGGTTGGATACCTGGCGACAGATGGAGTCATTGGCATTGAAATCTACCTCAGTCATTTCGCCTTTGGCCGACTTGATCCGGCTCCCGATCTTTTCCGAAAGCTGGTAGAAGCCCTTGGTGCTTTTGGTAGTCTGACTAAACAACGTTACCGGCCGGTTGTAGTCGATTTTTTCAAGATCGGAATCCTCCATCACCACAACGGCCTTTTCCAAAGTTTGTCCCGTCAATCCTATAACCTCAGCGTGGCCTTTTTTGCCGTAGATGACGATCTGGCCATTTTCCCGCTCCATTTTATCGAATGCATTTTTGACCCGATGTTGGAGCTTGAGCACCACGGGACAGGAGGCATCGATTAGCTCGATGTTGTTTTCGATGGCGGTCTTGTAAGTCTCAGGCGGCTCGCCATGGGCGCGGATGAGTACCTTGCAGTCATGCAGTTGCTGAAGCTGCTCTCTATCGATGACGACGAGGCCCTTTTCGCTCAGACGATTGACTTCCATGTCATTGTGCACGATATCACCCAAACAATACAGCTTGTCTCCATTCTCCATTTCATCCTCGGCCATCTTGATCGCAAATTCGACCCCGAAGCAGTAGCCGGAATTCTTGTCAATGCTTACCTGCATAGCTTTCTTGTGTTTTAATGACTTCCCTGGCACGGTCAACGATGAGCTTGACCTGTTCGTCAAAGCTAATATCACTAGTGTCTACTTCTATAGCATCATCCATTTTCTTCAGTGGCCCTACCGCTCTTGAAGAGTCAACCGCGTCCCGTGAGGAAAGATTCTTCTTGATATCTTCAAGTGGGACCAACTCGCCTTTTTCCAGGAGTTCTGCCTGCCGCCGCACCGAACGGGTATGGAGATCTGCAGTCATGAAGACCTTCAACTCGGCATCCGGAAAGACCACAGACCCCACATCCCGGCCGTCCATGACGACACCTTTTTTCTTAGCCAATCGCTGCTGCTGTGCAACCAGCTCCCTCCGAATCTCCTTAATGGCAGCGATCTCGCTCACCCGATCAGAGACTCGCATCGTACGGATCTCATCCTCTACATTCAGCCCGTTAAGATAGGTTTCCTGGATATTGGTTTCGGGATTAAGGTGAAAGGATATGTCAAGTGTTTTCAGGCCTTTTTCCACGTCATGGGGATTGGAGGCGAGAAGGTAGTTGTTCAAAAAATGAAGGGTCGCCGCCCTATACATCGCCCCCGAGTCAATGTAGGTATATCCTAGTGCTTTGGCTACCGCTTTGGCGGTGGAGCTTTTACCACAGCCTGAATAGCCATCTATGGCAATCACGATTTTCCCCATTAAAGAAACCAGTCTTGTTTTGGCGTATAATTTTGCGCAAATATAGTAGTTTTAATCCAAACCGTCCCCCGAATACAGGATTCTGAAACCGCCGGACTTGCTTATGCGTGTCCCACTTTTGATCTGTCATCCATGAAAATCCAAGGAAACCTCGTCGACATCACTAACCGAAAAATCTACCCCGCAGCGGTGACGGTCACGGAAGGAAAAATCGAGAAAATCGAGAAAATTGAACCCAATGAATCGCTGCCCTACCTCATGTCCGGCTTCATCGATGCCCATGTCCATGTGGAGAGTTCGATGCTCGTTCCCTCAGAATTTGCCCGGCTGGCGGTGGTCCATGGGACGGTCGCAACGATCTCCGATCCCCACGAGATCGCCAACGTCTGCGGCATGGCCGGCGTGGAATACATGATCGAAAACGGCAAGCAGGTGCCTTTTCACTTTTTCTTCGGCGCTCCGTCCTGCGTGCCTGCTACAACTTTTGAGACAGCAGGTGGAGAGATCAATGCTGCTGATATTGAGGATTTGATGTCGCGCCCCGAGATTCATTACTTGGCGGAAATGATGAATTGGCCGGGCACAGTTCACCGAGATCCGCTCGTGATGGAGAAAATCCAAATCGCCCAGAAATACGGGAAACCCATCGACGGACATGCACCTGGACTGATGGGAGAATTGGCTGAAAAATATGTCAGTGCCGGCCCAAGTACGGATCACGAGTGTTTCACCTACGAGGAGGCGCTAGGCAAAATCAAGCTTGGTATGAAGATCTCCATCCGGGAAGGTTCGGCTGCCAAAAACTTCGAGGCCTTGATCGATCTGATCGATGACCATCCCGAGATGATCATGTTCTGCTCGGACGACAAGCACCCGGACAATTTGGCCATATCCCACATCAATGAGCTGGCGGCTCGGGCAGTGGCTAAAGGCAAAGACCTGTTCAATGTGCTACAGGCGGCTTGCTTGAATCCGATTGACCATTATTCTTTGCCTGTCGGAAGGCTTCAAGAAGGAGATCCAGCGGATTTTATCTTGGTCAAGGATCTGGAAAAGTTTGAGGTCCTCGCCACCTATATCGATGGAAAAAAGACTGCTGAAAACGGCAAAACCCTAATCCCATCCATCAAAAACGAAATCATCAATAATTTCCACACCAGTCCCAAAAGTCCGGTAGACTTCCAACTCAAAGCCGAAGGATCGAAAGTTCGAGTAATCGAAGCATTGGACGGGCAATTGATCACGCCGGAAATCGAAGGCATGCTCGTGATTAGAGACGGCTTTGCAGAATCAAATCCAGCCGAGGACATTTTAAAGATCACCGTGGTCAACCGCTACGAGAATGCGCCGCCTGCAATGGCTTTCATTAAAAACTTCGGGCTAAAGACCGGAGCCATCGCCTCCTCCGTCGGACACGATTCCCACAACATCATCGCCGTCGGCGTAGATGACGAATCGATTTGCCGAGCGGTGAATCTCCTGATCGAAGCGAAAGGCGGGATTTCGGCAGTTTCGGGAGAAAAAGAAGAAGTACTCGCTCTGCCAGTGGGCGGGATCATGTCCGACTCAGATGGCTATCAAGTCGCCGAATCCTATACCCGAATCGACCGAATGGCCAAGGAAATGGGATCTAACCTCAATTCACCTTTTATGACGCTGAGTTTTATGGCTTTGCTGGTAATCCCGGACCTGAAGCTGAGTGATAAAGGGTTATTTGATGGAAAGAGATTTGAGGTTACTGAGGTGTTTAAGACTATCATTTAAAACCTCTCGGAAAAACTATAAATATTTTATTCCTACAATAAATTCGTTTCTTTCGGGAAACAAGTTCATCACCTTGGCCAAACCCCTAAAACCAGTCCGAATAGCTAGACTTACGCTGGGCTTCCTAGCTTTTTTCCTCCTCGCTTTATCCCAAGACAATGATCCGCTACCCCGAATCATCGCGTCCTTTCAGCACTATATCACGGAGCTGCCCCAGGAGAAGGTGTACTTGCATCTGGATCGAACCTACTACGCCGCAGGGGAAACCATTTGGCTCAAAACCTACCTCACCGCAGGCCCAAATCATCAGCTCTCCCCGCTGAGCAGCACCCTCTATGTAGAGCTGATCGATAGCCGTGGGCAGTTGATCGATCACGTTCGGCTCTTTTCCCCCGGCGGACTGGCCGCGGGACAGTTGGACCTTCCTGACACGCTTTCCAGCGGGGACTACTTGCTTCGTGCCTATACCCACTGGATGCGAAACTTTGGGGAGGAATACTTTTTCCACCGACAAGTGGCCATCTTCGGAAAAGCCGAGAATCCAGAAAACCGAGAATTGGTCTCAGAAACCGCATTGGACATCCAGTTTCTTCCAGAGGGCGGTGATCTTGTCGAGGGAATCCTGAGCAAGGTCGCCTTCAAGGCTGTAGGCCGGGATGGCTTAGGCAGAGAAGTGAAAGGCCAAATTCTGGAAAACGGCAAGCCCATCTCCAGCTTCGAAAGTAATCCCCTTGGAATGGGTGTATTTCCCCTGCTCCCGAAACCCGAAAATACCTATTCCGCACGGATCGAAAGTATGGGACAAGAACTGGACCTTCCGACAGCGCTTGAGTCCGGTATTGTGATGGCAGTGACCAATTCGCCCAAATCCCCAGACCTGAGCATCAAGATCCAGTCTTCCGATGCAGTCACTTTCAAAAACATCTACCTCCTCGCACAAACCCGAGGGATCGTCTGCGCATCCAGCAAAGTGGATCTTTCCAAACGCATCGCTTTCGTCAAAATCCCAAAAAATGAGTTCCCAACTGGGATCGCCCAAATCACTGCAATAGACGAAAATGGAAATCCTTTGGCAGAACGTCTAGTGTATATCGACCATCAAGACGAACTCCAGATCACCATCCGCCCGGACAAAATGGCCTATGCCCCTCGTGACTCCGTGCGGATCGACATCCTCTCACAGGACCAGTCCGGCAAACCAGTCTCAGCAAATCTCTCGCTCACCGTCTTCGACACAGGCCAGATCGGCCTCGATGACAACTCCGAAACCATCCAATCATACCTTTTGCTGTCCTCCGAACTAAAAGGATACATCGAGTCACCAGGCTATTACTTCAACACCAAAAACGACGATCGGGCAACCGCACTGGATATTCTGATGCTGACGCAAGGCTGGAGGAAATTCACCATCGAACAAGCGCTTGACCAAGATCTCCCCGAGCCCAAGTACCGCATCGAGAAAGGATTGACGGTCCGCGGCGAGCTCCGGGACAAAAATGGGCAGCCCGCCACCGAGGGCACAGTCTCCTACCTCTCGCTGTATCCCATCACCCAATCGATCACCGGAATCGCCGATTCCAAGGGCAGGTTTGAAATGCACGACCTCATCTTTTTTGATTCGGCGCAAGTATCCCTCAAGGGAACGCCCAAAGTTGGCCGAGGCAACGTGGACGTGATACTGGATGAAAGCTATGAACTGTCAGGAGTCGCCTATCCCTTTGTTCCCGCCCGGGCCATTACTTCAATGCGGGCGGAAGACTTTCTCCAGCGAGCGGAGGAGAGGAGACAGATCGCTCGGGTCTTTGATTTTGAACCTGGAGAGGTTGCTCTCGACGAAGTGCAGGTCAAAGGCAAAAAAATAGCCGAAATTGAAGAATATACTGGACCAAAGATCTACGGAGGTGGTTCTGCAAAAATACAAGTGGCAGGAAACACCACATTAGAAAACCAACTTCATCCCTTGGAACTGGTTCGGGGTCGTGTAGCGGGAGTGCAGGTCTCTGGAAGCGGCACCGAATGGCGTGTCCTGATCCAGGGTATAGGATCAATTAAAAGCAGCACGGAACCCCTGATCATGGTAGACGACATTCCCATCGACCTGAAAAGTCTGCACACCATCCCCGTGCAGGAAATAGAAAACTTCACGGTGTGGAAAGGTCCGGACACGGCAATATTCGGTTCCAGAGGAGCAAATGGCGCGATAGGGTTTTATACCAAAAGATCGAAGGGAGGCTCGAAACCTCCCACGGAGCATTCGCCAACCTTGCTGCGAATCGGCTACCAAGCAGAGCGCGAATTTTACTCCCCTAGGTACCCAGCCGGCAATCTCTCCCTGGCAAAACCAGATCGACGGGCGACGCTCCTTTGGACTCCCCAAATCCAAACCGATTCCGACGGCAGGGCGAGCGTTACATTCTTTAATCACGACTTGGAAACGACCGTCACCGGGCAGATCGAGGGGATGACTGAAAGTGGAAAACCCGGAGTAGCCCGATTTCAGTATCGGATCAGACAGAATTAGTGGCAATACCTTTTAAAGGGCTCGGAACCCCAAGAGACTTAGAAGTCACGCGCTGAAATAAAATATTCCGCGAAAGACTGGCCTTCCAGGGGCATTTGAGGGTAAAACTTAAAGCATCAAAAGTAAACCTTTCAAACCATGGCAAAAGAAAATCCAGGAAACCTGAGCCGGAGACAGTTTATGCAGGCATCAGGAATGGCCGTTGCCAGTATGCCATTCTTATCGCTTTCTCCAAAAAACAAAAAAGAAGAGTCCCATGAATCTTCCTTTGAATTTTCCTTCCTGACGGACATCCACCTCAAACCCGAAATGAACGCTCCTTTGGGTTTTCAGATGGCAATCGACAAGGTGAATGAACTGAATCCTGATTTTGTCATCACGGGGGGAGACCTCGTCTATGACGTGATGCGTGGGGGCTATGCGCGGAGCGAGATGCTTTTTGAACTTTATCAGAAAATGAGCCGGGGATTCCAGATGCCGGTGTACAACTGCATCGGCAACCATGACCTATTTGCCATCTATGAAGAAAGCCCTGAGGGCACAGATCATCCGGACTATAAGTATGGCATGTGGGAAAGATACTTTGGAAAAACTTATTATTCCTTTGACCACAAAGGCTGGCACTTCATTGTCCTAAACTCGTTGGATGTCACTGAAGACAAAGGGTATAAGGGAGTCTTCCACGCAGAGCAATTGGATTGGCTGGCCGAGGATCTGAAAAACACGGATCAAAACACCCCCATTATCGTCACCACTCACATTCCGATGCTCAGCACCCACTGGCAATTAAAAGGGCAAAACGGGGCTGTTGGCGTGGAAAATTCCGCCGAGGTAATCCGTATGCTTGAAAACCACAACCTAAAACTGATCCTGCAGGGCCACATCCACTGGAAAGAGTTCGGCATGGTCAATGACCGCTTTGATTTCATCACCGGTGGATCCATCGCCGGAAACGGCTGGAAAGGCAGGAGGCACAACACCAGAGAAGGTTTTGTGCAGGTAAATATCCAAGGGGAAAGCTTCTCCTGGGAATACATCGATCACGGCTGGGAAGCCGAGCGGCTGAAACTCCAACTGTGACGCAACCCTCCAAGGGTATCGAACCCTTGGAGGGTTTAGACTCAAAACTCCGAAGTAAAGTGAAACTCGATCTCGGGATAGTTGTCCTGCACCATTTGTAGCCAGGATTTGGACTCGGCCATAAAGACCAGCTTGTCGTCCTTGTCCCGGGCAATGTATCGGTTTTTGGACCGGACAAACTCGTCGAGCTGTTTTTTGTCCGTGCTGCTGATCCAGCAAGCTTTGTAGAGGTTCATCGGATGAAACTCCACAGTGGCATTGTATTCATTTTTCAATCGGAACTGAATTACCTCAAACTGAAGTTGACCGACTGTACCGACTACTTTCCGCTGACCCATTTCAAAAGTAAATAGCTGGGCAACTCCTTCCTCCATCAGTTGCTTGAGGCCTTTTTCCAGTTGCTTGGTCTTCATCGCGTCCTTGTTGATTACCTCTCGGAAGATCTCAGGAGAGAAACTCGGAATGCCGGTGAACACCATGTTTTCTCCCTCGGTCAAGGTATCGCCGATCTTCAGGTTACCAGTGTCATACAAGCCGACGATATCTCCGGGAAAAGCTTCGTCAATGATTTCCTTATCCTGAGCCATAAACTGAGTCACGTTGGAAAAACGCAAAGGCTTTGGTCCACGCACGTGATTGTAAGGTTTATTTCGCTCAAAAGTCCCCGAACAAATCCGCAAGAATGCGATTCGGTTTCGGTGATTCGGATCCATGTTGGCGTGGATCTTAAAGACGAATCCGGAAAACTTCTTTTCCTCCGGCTTGACTTCGCGAAGATCGGTCTCACGACTTTTGGGTCCGGGAGCGATCTTGATGAAGGTATCCAGCATCTCATTCACCCCGAAGTTGTTTACCGCAGAGCCAAAAAACACCGGGGCGATTTTTCCCTCCAAATAGTCGTTGACATCAAAATCAGGATAGACTCCCTCGATCAAATCGACATCTTCCCGAAGCTGATTGGCATTGCCCGGACCGATCAGGCTGTCCAATTCAGGATCCTCCAAGTTTTCAAATACCTGTCTATCGTCACTTAGCTTGCGCTGGGAAGGAGTAAACAGGTTCAGTTTTTTCTCATACAGATTATATACCCCCTTGAAGCCTTTGCCCATGCCGATCGGCCAGGACAGCGGTCGAACCTTGATGTTCAATTTCTCCTCCACCTCGTCCAGCAAATCGTAGGGATCACGGCCTTCGCGGTCCAGCTTATTGATAAAGCAGATTACCGGGGTATTTCTCATTCGGCAAACCTCCATCAGCTTTTCGGTCTGGATCTCGACCCCTTTCACGCAGTCAATGACCATGATCACGGAATCCACAGCAGTCAAAGTACGGTAGGTATCCTCGGCAAAGTCCTGGTGACCGGGAGTATCGAGCAGGTTGATTTTGACATCCTTGTATTCAAAACCCATGACGGACGTAGCGACAGAGATCCCTCTCTGCTTTTCGATTTCCATCCAGTCAGATTTGGTGGCCGTGTCGATTTTGTTGGATTTCACCGCTCCAGCAGTCTGGATCGCACCACCAAAAAGCAGGAGCTTTTCCGTCAAAGTGGTCTTTCCCGCATCCGGGTGGGCAATAATGGCAAAAGTTCTTCGCTTCTTGATTTCCTCAGTCAAACTCATGGGTCTTGAATTTCAGGGGGCAAAGGTAGGGAAAAAATAGGTTGCAAGGTCGTAAAGTTGAAAGTTGGAAAGTCGGCGCACTGACAACATTTTAGATCTACGACGTGCGATTTACGAGGCAAAGAAGTGAGTCGACGCAATTTACCTAGCAATAGCTTTGGGCTAAAAACCAAACTCGCCCAATCAAACGACAATCCCTTAAGCTATAGTTTCTCCTTGTTGCAATGCCTCATATATCGTAAATCAAAAATCGTCAATCAGCGTTTGTAATTCTAGCCTCGCAGCTTCCCTAATATTCTAGAATTCCCTCCGTGATAAACTGCGAAGCGTCTTCCAGATTGCCTAGGAGCATAATCCGGAAAGTCGTGCCCCGTCCGATTTCGGAGCTTTTGACAAAAATCCTTCCCCCATGGTAGCCCTCCACGATTCGTTTGGCTAAAGTCAAACCGAGCCCCCAGCCCCGTTGTCTGGTGGAAAATCCCGGATAAAACACCTTTTTAAAATTCTTCTTTTCTATCCCCTTGCCGGTATCGGCTATGTCTACGATCACAAACTTGTCGCTATCCTGGAGCACGCTGATGGTGATGGTTCCCTTTCCCCTCATCGCGTCGACCGCATTTTTGCAGATATTCTCGATCACCCACTCCATGAGGGGTTTGTTCATCAGCGCGTCGAGATCCCTGGAGTCGGCATTGATGAGGAGCTCCACTTTGGTCGAAATCCTCGGGCGAAGGTAGTTGATCGTCTCTTCGATCATTTCGTAAAGATTTTCGGGTTGGATCACCGGCTTGCTGCCAATGCTGCTGAAGCGCTCGGTGACCATCCGGAGCTTGACCACATCTTTGTCCATCTCCTGGATAATTTCTTTGTTTTCTTCCCAAACGGGAGAGTTTCTCAGGTAATCAATCCAAGCCATCAGCGAGGCGATGGGCGTTCCGAGCTGATGGGCAGTTTCCTTTGTCAATCCCGCCCAAACGCGGTTTTGCTCTGCAATCTTGCTCTGGTTGAAAAGCGCATAGGCCAAAGCCCCAAAGACCAGGATCACCGCCAGCTGAACGTAGGGATAGTAGCGAAGATTAGTTAAGAGCTCGGAGTTTCGATAGTAGACCCGAACATCGGCCTCCATCAGATGAATGGGCTCGTACTCCTCCTGCATTTCAAAAAGCTCCTTTTCCAAGGTACGCAGCGAGTCTTCCCCGTCTGCATTCTTCTTGAAATTGATATTCCTGAACTCGATCGGATCCCCCTCCGCATCCACCATGATGATGGGAATCGAATGATTCTGCTGAATGATTTCCTGGTTGATAAAGGTCAGGTTTTCAGAAGTGGTGGCGGCGTACTCCAAGGCAGAGGAGAGGAGCTGGATCTGCCTACTCTCCCTTTCCCTCAATTCGTCAACCAGCAGACTGGTGTACCAGATCGATCCCGACCCGATCAAAAAGGACAAAAGGAATACTAGCCACTTGACCTGTTTTCTGTTCTGGTAAAAATCAATCGAGGTGAGATCCTGGAATCGCTTCGCCATTCGCTTGGGGGTGGTTTTCGGAATATAAACTCCTAAATGCCATTGATAGTATGAGTGGGAAATAGAATTTATCAGTTAGACTTTGCTTCCCGATTTGCGTAAATTTATGCCTAATTAGTTCAGAATTAAACAAAGAACGAAAGGAAATAGAGCATAGCGAGGAGGTCACACCTAAGATTTGAAATCCAACAAGTGCGATTCCACAGCAACTTTAAAAATCAAACAATAATGATATGAAAACAAACGACATCGGACTCGAAATCAAAGAGTCAAAGCCCTTGGTGAAAAAGCTGAACGAACTTCTAGCCAACTATCAGATCTACTACCAAAACCTTCGAAACTTCCACTGGAACGTATCTGGCCCTAATTTCTTTGAGCTCCATGCCAAGTTCGAAGAGCTCTACACCTCCGCCAATCTCGCCGTTGATGAAATTGCAGAGCGTATCCTTACCTTGGGCGGAAGACCGTTTTCATCCTATGCCGAATACATCGAAAATGCCGAGATCAAGGAGGCTAAAGAGGTAAAGGAAGCCATGAAAATGGTAGAAATCGTTCGCGACAATCAAAATGCACTCCTTGGCTTGGAGCGAAAAACCCTCGAAGCCGCGGGTGACGCTGCCGACGAAGGCACTGTGTCACTGATGAGCGACTTTATCACAGAAAAAGAAAAGGTCGTCTGGATGCTTTCCGCCTACCTCAGATAACAAAAAATCCCGGCTAAACCGGGATTTTTTGTTATTGGCTGGCTTTGATCCATTTCCAAAGGATTTTGTAGGTGGGCTTGGTGCCGTGCATCAGGATGCCGATGCGGTAGATTTTGCCTGCGAGCCAAGTTGTAAACAGAAAACCCAGAACAAGCAATCCCATTGACAGAGCCAACTCCCAGAAGGGCACACCATAGCTGATGCGACCCATCATTGCTATCGGCGAGGTGAGCGGAATGATCGAAAGCCAGAAGGACGTGGTGCTCGTCGGATCTTGCAGCACAAAAACAAAAAGCCCCATATAAGCTACAATCAGCGGAATGGTAATCGGAAACATGAACTGTTGTGCATCCGAAGGGGCGTCCACCGCTGATCCAATGGCGGCAAATAGCGCTCCGTAGAGCAAATACCCACCAAGAAAATACATGACGAAGCTCAGCACCAAAGCGACAAAATCAATTCCATTGATCACGGCAAGAATGTCCGCCAATTCGCTGGAATCGGGTGTGGCTTGTGCAAACTCAGGATTGGCCATCTCCATCGCCTGCTGTTGGGGCATTTGAAAGCCCAACACCCCCATCACCAGCGTCGACAAAGTACCTATCAGCACCACCCAAATCAGGAACTGTGTCAATCCCACCGCTCCAATGCCGACGATTTTCCCCATCATCAGTTGAAATGGCTTGAGCGACGAAACCAGGATTTCGACGATACGGGTTGACTTCTCCTCGATGACTCCCTGCATGATCTGATTGCCGTAGACGAAGATGAAGATGTAGATCAGGATTCCAGAGAGAAACCCAATTGCATAATTGACGTTCGCGTTGTTGATTTTCTCCTCCCCTTGCTCCCCCAACGTGATTGATTGAATAGAAACATCCGTGCGGATCTCTTTGAGCACTTTCGGATCTATTCCTTGGTCGTAAAGTTTTTGGTCTTCTATCTTCCGCTTCAGCGCACTCTCCAAATAGCCCATCAAGGTCAGGCTCGGATTTTCCACCCCGTAAAACTGTATGCCCGTAGGATTCTGAAGATCCAGCTTAGGTATGTGCAAAAACCCGTATCGCTCTCCGTCCTGAACCATTTTCTTCGCTGCTTCAGGATCGATATCGGAAGAGGTAAAGGCATACTGCTCTGAGCTTTCCATAAAAAACAAGCCCGTATCATCAACAACTTCGATGATTCGAAGTGATTGGCCGTCTTTCTCCTGCACGGCAATCCAGACAAAAATCCCCATGATAGCGGGGAAAATCAGCGGAGTCAAGATAGTAGCGATCAAGAAGGACTTCTTCTTTACCCTCGCCAAATACTCCCTCTGGATGACCAGTAAAACCTTACTCATTTGACGATGCTTTTACCTGATGAATAAAAATCTCCTCCATACTCGGAATCTGTTCACGAAACATGACCACCTCCCCATACTCCATCAACTCCGCCAAGAGCTGGTTGGGAGCCTTCCCAGATAACGGAAGTGTAAACTCCCATGCATCCCCGGTGAACTTTGGCACCCATTCCCTTGGCAGTTCCTGAATGGGATTGGCTATTCCTACCCGAAAGACCTCTGGCCGAAAGCTTCTCTTCACCTCACGGATGGTTCCATCTAGGATCTTCCGAGATTTGTTGATCATCGCCACTTGGTCGCATAGGAGTTCCACCGATTCCATGCGATGGGTACTCAAGATCACCGTTGTCCCATTCGTCTTCAGCTCCAGTATCTCATTCTTGATGATTTCTGCGTTGACCGGATCAAAACCCGAGAAAGGTTCGTCCAGAATCAGCAGTGAAGGACGGTGAACGATGGTAGAAATAAACTGGACCTTTTGGGCCATGCCCTTGGAAAGGTCTTCGATCTTTTTGTCCCTCCAGGTAGCGATGTCCAATTTTTCCAACCAATGTTTGATCTCAAGCTTCGCGTCACTTTCGCTAAGTCCTTTTAGTCGGGAAAAATAAATCAATTGATCCCAGACCTTCATCTTTTTGTACAAGCCCCGCTCCTCGGGCAGATACCCGATTTTTCTGACGTCGTCGGGAGAAAGTATCTTCCCATCCAATTCCACCGAGCCGCTGTCTTGCTCTATGATCTGGTTGACGATGCGTATCAGGGTAGTTTTGCCTGCACCATTTGGTCCCAAAAGCCCAAAAATCACTCCCCTTGGGACAAAAAGATCAACCTCTGAAAGCGCGCGGTGGTTTTCGTAGGATTTGTTAAGCTGTGTAATCTGAAGCATCTCGTGGTTATTCGATAGTGATCGAGCCGACCCCCACATCCAGTATCAATTCCAGTAGTCTCGGATCCGAGGCTTTATATCCCTTGGTCACATAGGTTTCCTTGTCTACCGACTTGAGGTATTTGGGAAAAATCGTGCGGCACATCGGGGTGGTTTTCATGCGGATCTTTACCGGATTGGAATCCGGGGGGAGTTTGAGGTGAATACTTCCTCCGCTCACAGCCGCGATTACCTGACAAGAACTCGCCAGCCCGTCACTGTAATTCAAGTCTATCTTACCATAACTCACCTCGATAATTACCTTTTTTGAATTGGTGAAATTCAGGTCCTGTATCTCTACCACTCCCATGTTGAGGGTGACCAGCAACGTATCCATCTCCACTTGGTTTGGGATAGCCAAACCATAGTGGATCTTGACATCGGCACTGGCGCTTTTTACCTTTAGCTGGGATACAGGGATCTGGGCAAGGTCAAAATCAGAGATGCCGACTCCTAGATTAAAATCGAGGTCATACAGGAAATTGGAAGCCAATCCTAAATCCCAAGAGTGGTCAAAATCAGAATTGTCGGAAAACAACTTGGAAGTGATGCTCCTACCAAGGTTGTCGGACTCCACATTCTTATGTACCAATTTGGCATCAAGCATATTATCATGCACAGAATACTTGAAGTCCGGCAAAATATTGGATTTCAGCAGGTGGCCGTGGATGTAGATAGGATCCTGCGAGATTACACGCTTGAGCTGCGTCACGCTTTTATAAGTAGAAAAATCAAGGTAGACGATCTCAAAGCCTTTCCGCTCCGTCACTTTATATTCTTTCACAAACTGCGCCGAGGCGGGAATTGCCTCCACCATGATCCAGAATAAAAGCAGACACAGTTTTTTAAGCATACGGATAGGTTACGAGACGACTTGGAAAAGGTTTTTTAAAAATATAAAAAAAGCCGGAATCGCTTCCGGCTTTCATCCTATTAGAAAAACTCCTTCATTTTATCGAAAAAGGATTTGTCCTGCTTTCCTGGATCAGGCCTGAAATTGTCAGAAGACCGCAATGACTCTAGGACATTGCGTTCGTCTCTGGATAGTTCAGTTGGAGTCCAGACATTGACCATAATCAATTGGTCTCCGCGGCTATAGCCATTGATATCTTTGATCCCTTTTCCTTTCAAGCGAAGCATCTTTCCACTTTGTGTCCCGGGATCGATCTTGATCTTCACCTTACCGTCAATGGTGGGTACTTCCAGGGAAGCCCCAAGCGCTGCATCGATAAACGACACATGGAGATCATATATGACGTTGTTGCCTTCGCGCTGCAAAACCGTATCCTCGGCCTCTTCAATGACGATGAGTAGGTCGCCGGCGATACCTCCGGGAATTTCATTTCCCTTTCCCGACATGCTGAGCTGCATACCTTCCCCCACCCCGCCCGGGATGTTGATGGAGATGACTTCCTCTTTCACAATCAAACCACGTGAGTCCGCATCCGCTGGCTTCTTGTCGACGATTTGGCCGCTGCCACCGCAGACCGCACAAGTGCTCGCCGACACCATCTGTCCCAGCATGGTATTGACCACCTTTTTTATTTGGCCAGATCCATGGCACGCGCCGCATGACTTAAACGTGACACCAGGCGCAACGACATGGCGCTTTACTTTTATCTTTTTCTCGACGCCGTTCGCGATTTCCTGCAGGTTAAGCTTCAGCTTTACACGAAGGTTTGTTCCCTTCTTCGTGCGACGGCCACCGCCGGATCCTCCAAAAAATGACCCGAAGCCCCCGCCCCCGAAGATGTCGCCAAACTGGGAGAAGATATCCTCCATGTTCATTCCACCTCCGCCAAAGCCTGAAGCTCCACCTAAACCCTGGTGTCCAAATTGATCATAGCGAGCCTTCTTATCTGGGTTGCTAAGAACCTCGTAGGCTTCTGCCGCCTCCTTGAATTTGTCTTCCGCTTCGGGATTGTCCGGGTTTTTGTCTGGGTGATACTGGATTGCCAGCTTTCGGTACGCCTTTTTTATCTCATCGGCGCCCGCCGATTTGGAAACGCCAAGAACTTCGTAGTAGTCTCTTTTTGCCATAGTAATTTATGCTCCAGTTACAACCTTGGCGTAACGCACCACCTTTTCTCCCAGCGTGTAGCCTTTTTCGACGACATCTATCACGGCACCTTTCAGCTCCTCTGACGGCGCGAGAATCTGCGTGATGGCTTCTTGCGTATCCGGGTTGAAAGGTTTCCCTGTCAAATCTTCCATTGCCTTCAGTCCTTTTGTCTCGAGAATCCTGACAAGCTTGTGATAAATAAGCTGATTTCCTTCTCTGATTTTCACTGGGTCGGACTCTTTCTCCGAAGCCTTGAAGGCCCTTTCAAAATCGTCTACCACTGGGATCAAGTCCTTTAGAACTTCCTCTGATGCGGTTGTGATGAGATCCACACGTTCCTTCGCAGTCCTTTTCCTGAAATTTTCAAAATCAGAATAAAGCCGGAGGTATTTTTCCTTCAGCTCAGCTACCTCGGCCTCGAGTTTAGATTCCTGGCTTTCTGCTTCAGTCAGATTTTCGGTCACATTTTGAGGAGTTTCATCTACTAGCTGCTCTTCAGTTTCCTTATTTAGTTCTTGATCCACTTGTTCTTTATTTTTCATAGAAATTAGGCAATAGTTGGTGTGAGGGTCAATATCAATGACTTTGCCAGATCCATTTCTCTGACAAAGTGGCACTTGATCAGGAATGGATGGCCTGCCAGATTAAGTCTTTTAGCTTGTCAAGATTATATTGGCTTACCGCCGAGATAAAAACAAAAGGAAGATCCTTGGGTACCTCGGGCTCCATCTCCTTCATCAAATCGTCATCCAACATGTCAGCCTTGGATATTGCAAGAATCCTTTTCTTGTCCAAAAGCTCTGGATTATACTTTTCAAGCTCGCCTAAAAGTATCCTGTATTGATCTTGGATACTTGCCGCATCCGCTGGAATCATGAACAACAGGATCGAATTGCGCTCGATATGCCTCAAAAACCGAATCCCAAGACCTTTGCCTTCGGCTGCCCCCTCGATGATCCCCGGAATATCCGCCATGACGAATGACTTGTCGTCCCGATAGCTAACAACGCCGAGGTTTGGCACCAAAGTGGTAAACGGGTAATCTCCTATCTCCGGCCGGGCGGCTGAAATAGAGGATAGCAGCGTAGACTTTCCCGCATTGGGAAATCCCACGAGTCCCACATCCGCCAAAAGCTTCAGCTCAAGCACAATCCACTCTTCTATTCCCGATTCGCCTGTTTGGGCAAAATGCGGCGCTTGGTTAGTCGCTGTCTTGAAGTGGTCGTTTCCCAGGCCCCCTCGGCCACCAGGAGTGAGGATGACTTCTTGTCCGTCTTCGGTGATCTCAAACCGCCTTTCTCCCGTCTCGGCATCTTTTGCCACTGTACCTAGAGGCACTTCCAAGATCACGTCTTTGCCGTCGGCTCCTGTTCTCCTACCGCCTTCTCCCCCCTTGCCGGATTCGGCAATCACATGCTTCTTGTATTTAAGGTGCAACAGCGTCCAATGCTGAGAGTTTCCCCTCAGGATGATGTGGCCTCCGCGACCTCCATCACCTCCGTCCGGGCCGCCTTTGGGCACATGTTTCTCGCGCCTAAAATGAACAGAGCCCGCTCCTCCGGCACCGGATCGCGAACAGAATTTTACGTAGTCAATGAAATTGGAATCCGCCATTTTTTAGGAAAGAAAAAGGCTAAGCCCAGAAGCTTAGCCAGATCTTGGTTTTGCAAAATTAGCGATTCAAAGTGAATCAGTAGCTATCCAGCACTTCCGAAATCTCCATAAAGATCTCGTCAATTCCTCCGACACCATTGATACTCTTGTACTTCCCTTGGTTTTCGTAGTATTTGGCTACCGGGAGGGTCTCATCCAAATAGACTTTTATTCTGGTATTGATTTTCTCCTCGTCCTGGTCATCTGCCCGATTGGAAGTCTTGCCGCGCTCTTTTATCCTCTCTTTCAAAATCTCTTCGGGAACCTCCAAAGCGATCATTCCGGAGATTTTCATGCCGTTGTTCGCTAGCATCACGTCCAATGCTTCGGCTTGGGCAGTCGTCCGGGGGAATCCGTCAAAAATAAAACCCTTACTACCGTCTGTGTTGGATATTTTGTCTTCGACCATACTGATTACCACTTGATCGGGGACGAGATGGCCTTCGTCCATATACTTCTTGGCGAGTTTTCCCAAGTCGGTTCCCTCTCCGAGATGTTTCCTGAACAGGTCTCCTGTAGAGAGATGGGTGAGTCCGTATTTTTCGATTAGCTTTTCACTTTGGGTACCTTTACCTGCACCCGGAGGACCAAACAGTACTATATTCAGCATTCCAGAATTCGTTTTTTTAAGTTTCACTCAATTGATATAGATCGGGAAGATTCCTTCCCAATCCGTCGTAATCCAGCCCGTAGCCGACGACAAATTTATTGGGAATTTCAAATCCGACATAGTCCAAGGAGTAATTAAACCGGAAAGCCTCTTTTTTGAACAGCAAAGTTGCAATCCGCAAGCTCTTGGGGTTGTGTTTGGAAAGCTCTGAAATCAGGTAGTTCATGCTGATGCCCGTATCGACGATATCTTCGACGACCAACACGTTTTTGCCTTTCAACTCCGTGTTTAATCCCATCAGCGACTTGACTTCGCCCGAACTGCTGGTGCCAGTGTAGGAAGATATTCTCAAAAATTCCACACTTAGAGGAAGATCAATCTCACGAGCCAGATCTGCCATGAAAATAAAGGATCCATTCAATACGCCCAAAAGGAGGACTTCTTCCCCGGCAAAGCAGGCTGTGATATCATTTCCCATTTGAGCGAGCCGAGTTTTTATTTTCTCCCCGGAAATAAAAACTTCGAAGGAAAGATCCTTTACCACTATTTTTTTCATGCTTTGAAATTAAAGGTTCTCCATTAGGAATCGATACATTCTGATCATGCATTCCAGATCAAAAAGCGATACTTTCTCATCCGGAGTATGGACATTTTCCTCCGCGGCTCCCACAAAACACCAATCAATTAAATGGGGCGAAAACTGAACTTCGCGACCGTCACTGCCTCCGTAGGCTTCGACCTCAAGCTGAAACGGAACTCCGCTCCTTTCCGCAATTTTGATCAATTTGTCAATAAAGCTCCTTCGCGGGATGAACTTATCCCTGATTGAAATAACCACCCCTTTATGATACTCCACGCCCTCCGTAATCCATGTAATATCTGAAATTAGCGCTTGCTTAATTGGAGCTTCATTTTGGATAAAATTAAGGAGAAACGGCATGCTACCACCTCCATGTTCTTCGTATGTAGAAAACACAACCCACCCATTTTCAAGGGTTTCACATAACAAAAGCGCATTGTATATACCCAATCTATTGTCAAGGTATGCTGCCTGAATATACTCCTCATCCAATCTGATATTTTGCTCAAAAGACAATCTGGTCCCCCTGTCTATACCTCTTGGAAAATCGTGAAAGCAGGCTTCATCATCACCTAAAATCCTACATGAAATATCCCCCTTACTATCCTTTCCAACTAGTTTTTTACCTTCAACCACCTCGGGGCCACCGACTGGTATAAGCTGATTTTGGTAGCGGGTCATGAACCCGACCGTGTCCAAATGGGCAAATACCGCCGTTTTTGGCTTCCCAAATTTCAGGAGTAAACAATCATGAAATTCTTCACCAAAATAGACTGTAGGCCGAACCTTCCACGAAGAGGCTCGTTTCGAAACATAGTCAAAAATAAAACGTGCTATTTCGGATTCATCTCCAGAAACACTATGTTTAGACAATAATTCAAACAAAAATTTCATTTTGGCATCGATTATGTAGCTAATTAATTTGTTGGAAATTTAAAAAGTCGGGATAAATTTTGATCGTTGGATTGGGATTTAAATAAATCGTCTAGATTTGCAATAAATTAAAAGTTTATAAATTTGTAATCACATCTATCAATCACTTAAAATTTGAACAAAAATTTTTTGTCATGAAAAAATTTATACTCTCATCTCTTATGGCTGGCGCCTTAGCTTTAACTGCTAATGCTCAGGAATTTAACAAGTGGTCTCTAGAGGCTACCGGTGGCTTTAACAAACCTATGGCTCCGTTGACCTATGGGTATCTTTCCCCGTCTTTGAACCTAGGCCACGTGGATTTCGGCGTGCGCTACATGTTCAATGAGAAATTCGGTTTAAAATTGGATTACGGATTGGGTACTTTTAAGGAAGTAGACGGCGAAAGTCCATCCTTTGAAACAAAGTACAACCGACTCAACCTCCAAGGTGTTGCCAACATCGGTCGCATAATGAATTTTGAATCGTTCACGAGAAAATTCGGCTTGTTGATGCACGGTGGTGCAGGTATTGGTCAAGTAAGTCCTCAGGAGAATGCAAACAGTGATTTCAAAGATGATGTTTACACTTTCATTTTCGGCATTACTCCTCAAGTTAAACTTGGGAATAAAGTAGCATTGGTTGGTGACATCTCTACCGTACTTAACGGTCGACAGTCTGTCTCATTTGACGGTGCTTCTTTAGAGCCTTATCCATATGGTGCGAATGGCACGTGGTGGACTGGTACAATTGGTTTGAATTTCTACTTGGGTAAAGCCGAGCAGCATGCAGACTGGTATATCGCTGCTGACAAGTATGCTACCAAAGAAGAGCTTGCGACTCAGATCAATGGCATCAAGGACATGTTGAAGGATTCTGATGGCGACGGAGTTCCTGATTATCTGGATAAAGAGCCGAATACCCCAGTTGGAGCTCGAGTAAATTCTGCTGGTATGACTCTTGATTCCGACGGTGACGGTACTCCTGATCACGTTGACAAGTGTCCATTCCTACCTGGTCCAGCCTCTACTGGAGGTTGCCCTGTAGAAGAGATTCGTGAGGAGATCGACTACTTGAAAAAGGCTATCAATGACGGCTATGTAAACGTTTACTATGCATTTGACAGCTCTAAGCCTCTCGGATACTCAGTAAGTTCTGCGCAGTATGTTTCAAACTTTATGAAGAGAAATCCAGGCGTTAGCGTTGAAATCAAAGGTTATGCTGACGAACTCGGCCCTGAAGACTACAACATGAAGTTGTCTGAAAGCAGAGCGAAAGCAGTTTACGACCTCTTGGTTGCTTCTGGAGTTGATGCTTCTAGACTTTCTTACAAAGGCTACGGCGAAGATACTTCTGTAGATAAAGCATCTGCTGATGCTCGTCAGATGGCTAGAAGAGCCAGCTTCGAAATCAAGTAAGAATTAATAAAGAAATATGGAGAGCCCGATCAAATTGATCGGGCTTTTTTGTTGAAATGGCTTATTCATATTTCCATTATTTCTACTTTTGGTCGTTCATCCTATCTCACCCCTATCTCGATGAAAAAACTGATTCTATCTTTGCTTCTGATTGGAGCGACCATGAATGTCTTTGCCCAAACCGACTTTAACAAATGGTCCTTGGAGGTAAATGGAGGTTTCAACAAACCTATGGCCCCTCTTACTCATGGATACCTCTCTCCAACCTTAAACTTAGGCCATGCGGATTTTGGGGCTAGATACATGTTCAACCAGTATTTCGGACTGAGTGGGAACTTCGGAGCTGGAAATTTCTCCGAGCTAAAAGGGGAAAGTCCTGAATTTTCCACAACCTACTTTAGCACGAGTTTTCGGGGAGTGATGAACATTGGTCGATTGCTTTCTTTTGAATCTTTTTCACAAAAGTTCACCATGCTTGCTGATCTAGGCTTTGGATTCGGAGCTTTGAAACCAGAAACTCGAATCATTCCTTCGGATGAGCCTGATTATGTCTATTCTATCAACACTTCAATTAAGCTCCTCTATCTAATTTCGGAGAGAATCAGTTTGCAGGGGACAGTTTCAACAAATGTCAATGGCCGTCAGCGATATACCTTTGATGGTAATGAATTTAATCAGGAAGGGAGACCCGAAGTACCCGAAATACCCTTTGTCCACGCCACTGGAACTTGGTGGACCGGAACTATCGGATTGAACTTTTACCTAGGAAAAGCAGACCAGCACGCGGACTGGCATATTGCCGCCGAAAAGTATGCAACGAAAGACGAGCTTGCCGAGTCAATCGCGGGAATCAACGAAATGCTGAAAGACTCTGACGGCGACGGTGTATCCGACTATCTCGATAAAGAACCGAATACCCAAGCAGGAGCTAGAGTAAGCCCAAGTGGCGTAAGCATGGACTCAGACAGCGATGGCACTCCCGACCATCTGGATCAATGTCCGTTTCTACCCGGACCAAGCTCGACCAAAGGATGCCCTATCGAAGAGATCAAAGACCAGCCTGATTATTTGAAAAAAGCAATTGACGAGGGCTATGTCAATGTCTACTTTGGCTTTGACAGTCACAAGCCTTTGGATTATTCCACTTCGTCAGCCTCATTTGTGGCGAACTTTCTGCAAAAGAACCCAGGTTTGAATCTCGAAGTAAAAGGTTATGCAGATGAGCTCGGTGAAGAAGACTATAATATGCAGCTGTCCGAGAAAAGAGCAAAAGCAGTCTATGACTTGCTTGTCGCGGCGGGAGTCGAAGCTTCTAGACTGACGTATAAAGGCTATGGAGAAGATGCCAGCCTAGACAAATCCTCACCTGAGGCAAGACAAATGGCGAGAAGAACCAGCTTTGCAATCAAATAATCTCTATTTAAATGCCCGGTTTTAATCGACCGGGCATTTTCTTTATACTTGTGGGATGTTTGTCTTGACAGAATCAGGGTCTGTGGGAAACCACTTTATCGCCGAGCTCCGGGATATCACCGTGCAAGGAGACCGTCTTAGGTTTCGCAAAAATCTGGAGCGTCTTGGGGAAATACTTGCCTACGAAATTTCCAAAACCTTCAGGTACGAATCAAGATCCGTAGAAACCCCTCTGGCACAGGCAAATGTTTTACTATCTCCAACCGTCCCAGTCCTAATTGCCGTCCTTCGAGCTTCTCTTCCCTTCTATAATGGATTTTTGAATTTTTTTGACAAAGCGGAGAGTGGATTTATTGGGGCTTTTCGGGAAGAGGGTCAAGGGGAAATCAAAATCAACCTGGGATATCACGCCAGTCCTAGTCTTCAAGGAAAAACGGTCATCCTCGCAGATCCCATGCTCGCGACGGGAAAGTCTTTTTTCCGGAGCATAGAAACGATTCTTTCCCACGGAACACCCGAAATAATCCACATAGCCGCTGCGATCGCCTCTCCGGAAGGCATCCACTACCTCAGCAAAAACCTCACAGTCCCTTTCCAATTATGGATTGGGTCGGTAGACGTATCTCTGAACGCGCAATCGTACATCGTGCCTGGCCTAGGAGATGCGGGAGATCTAGCGTTCGGAGAAAAACTTTAACGACATGACGGCATATTTTTTATTGGTGCTAGGCTTGCTTATTCTTTTATTCGGTGGCAAAATCCTGGTAGATGGAGCATCTTCTATTGCGCTAAAACTGGGCATGACCACCGGACTGATCGGATTGACAGTGGTTGCTTTTGGCACTTCGGCTCCAGAGCTTTTAGTCAGTCTAACAGCCGCCTTGAAAGGAAACAGTGACATCTCCATTGGAAATGTGGTGGGCTCCAACATAGCTAATATCGGCCTTGTATTGGGAATCAGCGGAATTTTCTACCCCATTGTCATCCGAAAAAGCCATGTGCGCTTCGAATATGCTTTGATGATGCTGGTCACCTTGATCTACTATTTACTGAGTCTAGACCTATTGGTCTCTCGGGTGGAGGGAATACTTTTGTTTACAGGTTTTATCGGATTCAACCTTTATTTATTTAGAAACCTTGGCAAGGGAATCCAACAGGACAGCGAAGCAGTCGAGGAGGAAATCGAAGAAGTACGCAACTACTCCTGGCCCGCATCCATCGGGCTCTTCCTCGGCGGCATTGTTGGCTTGTACTTCGGATCAGAACTCTTGGTAAATAATGCAGTCCTAATTTCAAGAGAATTTGGCGTCTCGGAACGAATCATCGGAGTAACCATCGTCGCAATAGGAACCAGTCTGCCCGAATTGATCACCTCGATCATTGCCGCTCTCTCAAAGCGCACCGATCTGGCTTTGGGGAATATTTTGGGTAGCAACATCATGAATATCCTCTCGATTATTGGCGTGACGGCTACTATCAAACCTATATCAGTCTCCGAGGCCTTTGTGAAATCCGACTATCTTTGGATGATCGGAATTTCTTTGCTGCTTTATCCCCTGATGAGAACCAAAATGCGTATATCCAAGGTGGAAGGCTCAGTGCTGCTGTTCGCCTATATTGCATACTTGGTAATTCTCCTATGAACGAGTCGCTGATTACCTTCTTTGGCATCTATTTTCTCAGCATGTTCAAATTCATTGCCGGGCCTTTGCTTGGCAATGCGGCTGGATACAGCATTTGGGAGATTATCTTGGTCACCGTCTCCGGCATGATGACCAGTGTTTTGATTTTTACGCTTATTGGGTCTAGGTTCAAAAAAATCCTAGCACTGCGGGTAAGGAAAAAAAGCCCCGTTTTCTCCAAGAAAAACCGAACCATCGTACGGCTTTGGAGCAAGTATGGGGAAGTTGGAATCGCCTTCTTCAGTCCATTGCTACTCACACCGATCGGCGGCACCTTGATTTTGGTTTCCTTTGGTACCAAAAAGCGAAAAATTTACTTCCACATGCTATGGAGCTCACTTTTTTGGTCATTCGTACTTGGTCTCAGTATTGATCAAATCCTCCAGATTCCCCTCTTTGGAAGATTACTAGGGTAGGTTTTCATCAGGGAGAATTTCAATATCCTGTATCAAAACCCGATTGGCAATTTCCTGACCTGTCAGAGTTGCAGCAAGCCCTCCCAACGCCGTTTCCTTATATCTGCTTTCCATGGAAGCTCCGATCTCACCCATTGCTTCCACACATTCATCCACAGGAATCACCGCGTTGACGTTCGCGAGGGCTATCTGCGCGGAACTGAAGGCAATTGCAGCTGCGCTTGCATTTCGAACAACACAAGGCACTTCGACCAGACCTGCCACCGGGTCGCATACCAATCCCAACATACACTGTATCGTGATCGCTACCGCGTTGAAAATCTGATCCGTATTTCCGCCCAGACAATGCACGATGGCACCAGACGCCATAGCCGCAGCAGAGCCAGTCTCCGCTTGGCATCCTCCTACAGCGCCGGCTAAACTGGCCTTCTCCTCAATAATAAGAGCGATCCCAGCCCCTACCAACAAGCCTTCCAAAATCTTAGCATCGTCCAATCCGTGAAATACTTGGAGAGAAACCATCGTGCCGGGTAGGATCCCTGAAGCTCATGCAGTTGTG
>CAZTJM010000064.1:0-24248 GCA_964613865.1 uncultured Limnohabitans sp.
CCGGTTATACAAATTCAAAAACTCAATTGTCCGATTAATAGGGGGCTAGACCAGCTTCCATTTATAAAAAGTGGTGGGAGTTACTTCCATCTCACGGCAGATTTCCTCTACTTTTCTGCCTGCCTCATGAGCTTTGATCGCTTTGACGATCTGCGTTTCTGTGAATCTCGATTTTTTCATAATAACCATTTAAAGTTGATATTTTCAATTCAACTTTCAAATGGCCGACTTTTAGGGGAGCTTACAGTAGGCTTACAGGTTGAGGTCAATGTCTTTGGGCGTGTTTTTGTTGACCCGTTTGTGGGTTTTGGGTTCCAGGTCGTGTTTTATAGATAACTAAATGAAATAAGTCTGACAGTGCTAATAAGAACGATAGTTTTTTATAAATAAGTATATAATTGATGATCTGATGAAAGTTTCTTATAAGTTAAAATGGTTAAACTTTTTAAAATGAATATTCTGTATTCGAGTAGAAAAGCATAGATGTATCGTACAAATCTCAGAATACTGTAAATTGAGAAACGCGGAACTGCCGGTGTGGCAGTTTTAGCTTTTTGGGGTAAGTTTACATTATGTCCAAGTGCCCCCATTTATGTGCCAGCGCCAAATCGTAAATCTTGCAGAGTTCACCAATTTGGACATCTGCTAACTGCTCCAACAAACAGACTATTTGAATAAAAGTTTACTATTTGGAAAAATTCGTGTCAACCGACCCGAATAGTCAGCCGCCTTCTAAATGAACTATTCTAATAAAGAAATTTTTCCGTAGACATTTTTTGCTTAAAGATAGCTATTCCATTAAATTCGCGGTATCATCTTTTTACCAGAAATTGGATGTCAAGCATTTGCATAAATGTGCTCTATTTTGTGAAATATATCTTTGATATTAAATTCGGAGATTGCTTTCTTTTTATTGTTAATCCCTATGGAACGTCTTAATTCCGTTTTTTCCAATAATAATGTTAGAGCATTAACAAGGTTTGAAGAATCATTTGGAAGAATTACAATTCCATTTTTACCTTTTGTCATCAGTTCTTTCAAAGCACCTACTTCGGTGTAAATGATAGGAAGACCTGATGCCATAGCTTCCAAAACTGAAACCGGGCAACCTTCACTATATGACGGGAAAACATAAATCATTGCTTTTTCAAATAATTTTATTTTGTCTTCCCCCATTATATACCCGTGAAAATGAATGTTTTCCTTGTACTTAAGAGTAATTTCATGGTTTATGACTCGCTCCAGTTCGTCACCTGACCCTGCTATGTCAAATTGTAAATCCATATCTAAACCTATTAAGTAAGGTATGGCTTCTAAAAATTCGTAAATTCCTTTCTCTTTTTCTATTCTTGATAGGAATAGAATTCTTTTTGAGGACACTACATCCGGTTGCGAGTGCTGGTATAAATTTATGTCAATTCCGGTTGTTACCACATCAATAGCGTTTTCAGATATTCCAAAATTCATCATCTCAGTTTTAAAGGAATTGGCAAGTAGAATAATTTTATCAAATCCCTTATAGAATCGTAGAAACAGTTCTGGATTCTTAAGTAGCATTTGTTCCTTAAACTCAATATTCCAACCATGATTAAATAAGAGCACCTTTGATTTTTTACTGAAAACCTTGGACAATCTTAGATATATCATATCTCGATAGAAGGATTTTTTCATCATTGAAGAGTTAATTTCAATCAGATCGGGCCTTAAAAAAAGAAGCAGCAATGGATAGTGTATGTAAGAGTACGCCAAATCAAACCAGCGGAATACTGAATTTGATAAAAGAAGATGATTATGAATTTTTCCTGTTCTGAAGTAAAAATATCTATTATCAGACAACGTATAAAACTTTTCCATATCATGTTGAAAACTCACAATTCCTCCGGTGTTTTTCTTATGCTCGTAAAGCTTTAGAATTTTCATATGGTTTTAAATTATTAATATTGCTATGTTTTGGTATCTGTTATGCTATTATTTATACTATATGATTATTTCATTTGTATATAGGTGTAAACAGTTGTTAATGTCGAATTTCCCAAAGACCTTTCTATCGGGGTGGTTTCGTTTAAATCTTTAGTAATATCATGCTCCTAATTTTGAGGCTGCCTTTCAAGACATAAGATATTATGAGGGTGCTCTGTCTTAGATTAAACGTCGTTTTTTTCATGTCGTTGACATTAGTATATATTCAGATGTATTGTCTGGCTCCCTTATATTACTATCTTGTCGTTTTAGGATATTTTCTCTCTAAACATCAGTACTTTGACTGGTTTTAAATAAATATTATTGTTATGTTTTTTTAAACATTATTAATTTTTCTTACCTAATGTTCGCTTTGAAATTGAGTTGGAAAGGTTAGTGATAACAAATCTCATCAAACATTAATTTGTACTTTATGGATATAGAATTAACAGAGAATTTTTCTTTAGTAAAAAATGAAAGTGTTTTTTTTAAGCTTTCATACTCTTCATTAGATCTTGATAAACATTCTAAAAGTTTATTTTCTATGTCTCCCGGTACTTCAATTTTGAAGGAAAAACCAGTGATCCCTTCTTCAGTAAATTCTTCAAATCCCTTAGCATCACTAACTAGTACGGGTATATTATAGTTATATGCTATCATTAATGGACCACTCTGCGTTGTATCTCTATAGGGTAATACTAGGTAATCTGTTATAGAAAATAATTTTGAAATTTCTGTGTTTTCTATAAATCTAATGATTGGTATAATTTGAGGACAATCTTTAATTAAGGGAAAAAATTTGTCATCCCAATCGTTACATCTTCCTGCTATAGTTAATCTCACATTAGGATGCGCCTTAGCAATTTTTTTGAATGCTTTAATGAGTAGATCTAGTCCTTTATACGGTAAAATATTTCCAAAAAATAAAAAATTAGTTACATTAATATTTCTCTTCTTTTTTTGAATGGCGCCAAAATCGACCATTGGAAGAGAAATAGTATAAATTTTCTTATGAGGGACGAGTTTTTTTAGAATATTTGATTGCGTTGCTGAGAAAGTTTGAAAGTATTTAAATTTTCTTAATAGAATTTTCTTACTAATATTGACTAAATTTTGAAAGGGTGTTCCACTATGACTTTCAACATCATGAAAGGCAATAACAGTTTTTGATGAATCTAAAAGTGTTAAAATACTATTTAAATACAGGTTATCGAAATTCGCGAAATAAATGATATCAGGATTTGCTTTTTGTATTTTAGAAATTATTTTAAGATAGTTGACTATCAGTATTGGATTTCTAAATCGGTAATTAAGTTTGAATATTTCGGTTTTGATTGAGCTGCCTTCAAAAGAGTTTTCTATTTCTTTTATGGTGTAGTTTGTTTTTACTTTCGGAATAATTACCGCATATGTAATTTCAAAGTGATCTTCTAGCTTTTTGATAAGGCATAGTTGATTGTCTGAGAAAGAAGTGGTAGAAAGAAAATATAACTTAGCTTTCTTATTTAAGGTATTTACCATATTTAGTACTGTTATTTTTATCTGATTATCCGAAAAGTTGCGGGTACTACGTTTTAGTTTTAGATTCGGATGGTATAGTCGCTATTAACTGAGAATGGGGGAGTTGCCGGATTTGAAGCCCGGCGACTATTATAAATAGTTGATGTAGATTAAATTAAATTATATATGTAATTTAAAATAGTTGATTTGTGTCATTGATATAACAGGATGTGTATTTTGTTGCTTTGGCCTAATATATACTAAATTTTATTGAAGTAATTATAATATCTATTTTTTCCAGTATTTTCCACTCGCTGTAATCAATAATTATAGAGCATATGTTGATTTAATGTTTAACGTTGTAGGATGTATGGTTCCCAGAATTCTTTTTCGTATTTCTCCCACGCATGACAACCAAAGGGCAATTTTTTACCATTCATTTCGAACAAATATTTGGCATTCACTTCAATTGAAAACTTTGATGCCGTTTCAGGAGAGGGGGTTTTTAGCAAGCAGAATTCTCGAGATAGGACTAAACCAAGTAAAACATCTTCTGGATATTTGTTAAGAACTTCATTTAGTGGCGTATGGAATTTAAAAAAGGTTATAAGACTAATTGTTTTGTAGAGGACTAGTTTTAATTTTAATCTTTTTCTTTTTAAGAATTTTGACTTTACAATATTTTTATATGTAAACAACCTTTCCCAATTAATTAGAATTCTATATATCGTTTGTGGATTTCTTAACGAAAAACCTCCATTACCTACTCCTAAGAATTCTTTGTTTTTGTTTAAATCAAAACTTTCGAAAAATGGTGATCCTATATAATCATAATTCTGAGAAGCCCAATGATCCAGTTCATCATTGAATACATAACAATCCAATTGATAAATTAGTATTCTATCATAGTCTAAGAAATTTTGATAGAATGTTTCAGAGAGTAAGTATTTTGAGTAATTTTGTGCACCTTTAAACAGGCTACTTTCCACCAAATATTGTTTTGCATTTGGAGTATACTTTAAATAGATGTCCATTTCAATATTGTCTGGACCCAATAAGTATAGATCATTTTTTCCCAATATAGTAATGCATTGTTTTAGAGATAAAATTTCATTATCGGTTAAATCCTTTTTATAGAAGTTAATTAAAATTGCAGTTTTTTTCATAGCCAAATGATTTCTATTCATTACTTGTAATATTTTTTTGTAAAGTTGAACAAATAAGATTTCTGAAGTTTTTTCTGACTTGATCTGCCTCGTGATTTTTTTTGGCGGTATTAATAGCATTCTTAGCTATTTCTTTTCTTAATTCAAGATTTGAAATGAGTTCTTTCAAAGATTTTTCAATTGATTTTGCAGAGTTGCTAGTAATGCAGTACGCCCAGTTCGTTAGTTTTGCATAATTTACAATCGCGGTTGAGTCAGGTGAAAAAATAATAATGGGTGTCCCGCTTATCATATACTCTGATGCCTTGGTTGGCATTGATAGTCTTAAGAAATCACGTCCCCTCTGTGAAAAGTCAATAGGCATTAGCAAAAAGTCATAACTGGAAAAGGCCTTTGGCAATGATTCGTATGATATTTGCTTTTTATGAATTACAAAATCGTAATTGGATGTCCAATCTGGATCGCGGGGGGTTTGTAAGTTTAGATAGATTTTTGTTTCGGTTTTGTTGTTAAATGATTTTATTCCTTTGGCAAATTCTTCTAAAGAGGAGTCAATTCCATATCCTATTCTCCCTGCATATAGTATATTCACAACGTTTTCAATAGAGTGGTCATTTTTTGTCTCTGATCCCCAAAAAGCGAGATCTATGGGATTGTGAAATGTTATGAATTCTCTATTGTATCTTGATTTATACTCTTTTGCCATTAATTCGCTTATTCCTAACAGTAGATCGCATGCCGCAAATAGTTTTTTAAGCTCATTTTCTGTCGTTTTGTGCCAATACTTTCTAAATAGTCCTTTAGTTTTTACTTCTGAAATCCAATCGTCCATTACATGCAAAACTTTGGGTTGGGTAAAAGTCTTAGAAACTTCTAGGCTTAATAGAGTATGTTGATAGTTTCCTGTTTGTATATAGATGATATCGGGGTTGAAGTCATTAATCCATTTTTTAGCTTGTTCTGAGAGTTTTACGTTAATCAGTTTATTGTATATTCCAAGATATTTTAAAATTGGAAAAAAGTAATCGTCAACGACAATTTTTCTAATAGCTCTTTTTGATTTTATTGAATTTGGATTATCTGAGTATTCAACTTTTACTTTCCCTGAATACCATTTTTTTCGAATTAAATTGAAGGGAAAGTGCCAACTGATTTCATTATCTCCCAACTGGTAGTAATTGTCACAGACTGCAGGATCCAAGTGTTTTGAAAATGGACCCTCACAAATAACAGCCAAGTTCTCTTTTCCCCAGCCGGTAAAAAGGTTTGTTAGTGTAACGCCTCCGCCTGTATAGGTATTGAATGTCTCTCCATAAACTAGTATTTTTGGAAGTTTGGTTTTGTTTTCCATTCTTTTATTGAATTTTGAAGTATTTTCTGATTAATATATCTGGTATTTGCCTTGTGGATTTAGAATATCCTATTGCAACTCCAATCCAAACTATTAAATAGAATAAATTGAATTTTATATAGTTGACAGGGTAAAGGGAAAGTAGAAATAAGAGCATCATGAATCCAAATCCCTTTGATAGTAAATTGTTTGAGAAAAACAGATTTTTAATAGTGGCTGGAACTATAATTATAAGTAGTAAGAATAGGTGTATTATACCCCCTTTCAGTATTGTGTCTAATATTTGGCCTTCTATCATGTCTCTGTTTCCAGCCTCATCTGTTGTCTCAATGCTTTCTGAGTAGTTGTATTTCCCATTTATCCCTCTTCCTATAAGCCATTCTTTTTCGGTAAGTTGCGTCATAAGTGCCAATTCTAGATTCGATCGGGTATCTTCAGTTGATCGTTCTTGAAGTTTTCCCAAGAATATTTGCTCAAAATTCTTATCAAGAAGCTGGCTTCCGAAAAACAAGGCGATACCAATGAAAATTGTAAATAAAGTTACTGTAAAGAACTTATTTTTTGTTTCTTTAAAATATACTACTAAAAAGAGCAGGAATTCTACAGTCGTTAAGAAAACATAGGATCTTCTTGCAGTATATGCTGAAACTAATAGAACAAAAAGTATTGTGAGAAAGGCAAATATATTTACTTTTCTTTTATGGTATCTATATGTAAACAGGATTAACCCTGATGGCAAGGCTAGTTCCCATGCTAGAATTTCAAATGAAAATTTTTGTTCAACATTAGTTGTGTAGATGGTAGTGATTAAGCTAATATTAGAGAACGAGGCTAGAAAAAATAATATTCCGAGTATTGTTATTCCCCAGAATAGCTTTTTGTAGAAATCTAGTGTTTGGGGAAGGAAAATTGCAAAAGGAACGAGATATTTGGTTCCGTGTCCTAATATGAACCTTTTTATACTATTGTAGTCAATTGTATTTCCATTTATTATTATAAATGTACTCCATAACATTAGTAAAATAAATAGTATTTTGAATACTTCGCTTTCAAAAGGGGGAGATGAATTTTTTAGTATTTTAGCAATAAAAAAAAGCCCTATGATTTGGAATAGTTCATAAAATTTATTAAGTCCTTCATTGGTTCGTAGCCCGATTAAGCCAGTGAATAAACAGAACATACAAAAACCTACTATGAAGTATGTGTTATTCTTTTTGTTGTAATTTGTATTTGAGCGACTAATAGTGTGTTCAATTTTCATTTTTCATCTTATTTGTTCCAAATTCCAGAGGCTGTTTTGTTTAGAATCCATTTAGTCTGAAAATAGAAGATAATCCCCATGAGTGAAAAAATCATTGTTCCTGCCAATGGTATTCCTGGTAGTCCAAAGAGTTTACCAAGAGAAATAGCTAAGGGAATATTGATGATTGAAATAACTATAGAAGCTGTGTATTGAATTTTTATTTTGCTAATTCCATTAAGGAAAGTTGCGAATATGTTGTGCCAGATCGACGAGATTCCATATGTAGCTACTGTAAGTAGCAATAAAAAAGATACTTCAACTTGTTCACCTATCCATATTTCAATTAATGTAGGTGATAGAAAGACTAGAATAAAGGAAACGATTATTGATAGATTCCAGAATTTCATAAGTTTTTTTATGACGTTTCTAATCCAATCTAAATCATTTTTTATGTAGGCATCGGTGAAGGCTGTCCAAAATGGTGTTGAGATAATTGTGAAAGCCATTGTAATAATGGAAAACAATTTGAATGTGATGTTATATGGCGTAACTTCTTCTGGACCGAAAAGATGTGATATTATGATATTATTTGTACTATATACCACAATAGAACTTATTTGAATTATAAAGAATTTCAAACCTAAACTAACTAAGTTGCTTGCGAGTTTCAATTCAATTTCGTGAAAAGAGGGAGATATTTCTTTATATTTTCCTTTGTAGAAATAATAGCTTCCAAGTAGTAGAATTAATACTGGTGATATACTAATAGCATAACTTAGGTAAACCAAACTCCCTTCCGTTGTTTTTACAAGTATGTAAATTGTTGCTAGTGATATAGCGCTTGCAATAAAATCAAAAAGTGAACTAAAAGAAGGGTCTTGATTTGCTGTAAAAACCGTACCTAATAGCTTTAAGAGGAATTGTAAACAAAAGAACAGAAATACGATCGACGCGGTTCTGCTTAGCTCGTTTGCCAAGTTTGGTGGAGCGTTTAGTATATATGTCCAATCAAGAAATGGGTTTACCAATAAGAATATTATTATCATTACAGTTATGATAATTGCAAGTATGGCATAAGTAGTACTGACATATTTTTTTGCCAGCTTTAGATTATTTTCGGCTAGACTTTCAGCCAATCTGTTTCTTAGTCCGTGCCCAAATCCTATATCAAAGAAGCTAAACCATCCAATAAGCGAAGATAAAGTAATCCAAATTCCGTAGCTAGTTGGATTGACATAATTTATAGTCAATGGTACCATTACTAGGCTTATTATAATACTTCCAATTTTTGTGATACCAGAAATAATGATATTTTTTTTGGCTTTTATGCTTCTAGTTTGACCTTTGAGCAAAAGATTTTGAATACCCTTGTAAAAATTTTGTACGACTTTGGTCATGGTTTTAGATTTCAGGGTATTAGGACTAGTAGAATCGGACATTGCGGATTGTTTATTAGTTCTTTTCACTCTAGCTATAGAGTTTTGTTCAGCAATGATGATAATGAATAGAACATCCATGCTTGAGCCCATCTCATGTAAGGTATTTTTGAAGAACCGATAGGTTTCAATTGATAATAGAAGTATCCATCTTTACTTTTTAAATTGGTTAAGGTGTAATGGAGGACCTTATCTGCAAGATATTTATATTTCTCATATTGATTTATTTTTGTTAGTATGAATAGGAACTGTGCGGGTGAATGTATATCAATTGGGTATTTTTTATTGTTATAGTATTTTGGTGTCCCATCTTTGAGGAAAAAGTTATTTATGTAGTAGTTTAGTCCGTTTTCAAAGTAGGAGTGATAGGCGTTATCTTTGGTGTAAAGTTGGTAGTCAAATAGGCACTCTAAATTGAATCCAGTATGAAAACTGTCTATCCATTGCTGGTTTGAATTAGAACCATATACCCAACTTCCTTTTATACATTGAAGATCACAAATAGTTTCTACCGATTTTTGGCTTAATTCCAGCCACTCTGGATTTTTGGTGTATGAGTATCCTCTAGCCAGCAATCGTGCGCCTAAGAGAGAAGCATTATAAACCTGGGAGTTGTCTAATGGAGAGTATGAGAATATAAATTTTCCATTTTCAAATGTAGTTCTATTTAAATCTTTAACAATAAATTGGCACGAAGAAAGGGCCAATTCTAAAGTTTTTGTGTTTTTTGTAATTTCGTAAGCCTCGAATAATGCATTTGCAACAAAAGACGTTGCGACAACGGTAGGAGTGCCCTTGGGTTGAAAGAAAACTCTGTTTTGCCAATCAAAATTGTAACCCCAACATGCTCCATTGTAGCCTTTGGTACTTTGATCATCAAGGAGATTTACTAGGTAATTGATTCTATTTATTACTTCTTCTTTACTTCCAAAAGAATTATTCCCTCTCTCTGCAATGGAATATAGTTGGCAATACCCGTATAGAAATAGTCCTAATCCTTTAGTATTGTGTTGCTTAGGAATTTTGAACAATGGCCGTAGGTTGATTGGGTTTCTTTTGAATAGTTGAATCCATATCCATTTTGGAATTTTATATTTTTGAAAAAATAATGATTGAAATACTTCTGAATTTAGACCATCGTAAGGATCCCATCCTCTATATTGCTCGTCTTCCACATATTTTTTTAACGATAGCAGTGTTTCAACGACCAAGTTCTTTTGCATAATCCTTTAGTGTGGTAAATCCGAAATTATTTTTATTTGCCAGTTTAATGAAGTTTATAAGACTGGTAGAGGAGGTGAAATTTTTTGGATGGCCAATAAGTACAAAATAACTTCTTTTGCGAATTAAATTATTATTAATATAATTTATGAAGTGTTTGTGCATTTTTAAGTCAAATAGACAGAAATCCCATGTTAAGGCTTCAACTTCTTTCCAATATTTTATTTTCTCTGAAAAAGTTTTGTTTATCGTTTTGCTGGCGAGACTATTTTTGGTAGATTCCTTGTTAATCAAAGCGGATTTTAACCTTTGCCAAGAGATTTTTTTCCACCTTGGTAGTTTTAGTGCAAATATTGGAATCTCTAAGATACCGGAGTTATTCTGATTTGAAATAGTAAGGTCATATGGGGATGCATACCAATGATCCAAATCAGAGGATACTTTTGTGTAATCATATTTTGAAAGTGAACCTCTTTCCAATCCTCCTGGATAGATTGAACTATCTATCATTAGGTCTGAATCCACCATAGCAGTTCCTACTATATTTGATGGCATTATGTTATAACCTCCTGCTCGTACTATTTTAGCTCTGTAAGTTGGGTCGATTTCCCCTATTATGCTTTCCAAGGTTTCTTTGCCTTTGATTAAAAGCTGTTTTGTGTCCATCACTTCAGTAGAGCTATAGTCTGCAAGTCTCCAATTATGTAAATTTACTTTCCATTTTCCATTACGATATTTGGAGCCTAACCATTGTGGATGGAAATGTAATTGAATGTCATGCCCATTTCTGTGCGCAGATTGTAATTGATTATTTATAGCATCTATCGGATTGGCATTATAACCCATTGAATTTCCACTTTCCCATTCTTTTTTTATTGACCAATATTCTACTACTTCAAAGAAAATTGTGGATTTTATCGTATTCTTGTCGAGGATATCTAATATAGTATTTGTAGGCTCAATCATATGTTTAAAAATATCACCTGAGCCATCTCCAAACAATTCATAGTCAAATGTTATAATCAGCTTCATAATATTTTTAATCTATACAATAAGAAGAATCTTTTGTATGCGTTCTATCCAAATTTTTTTTTAGCTTTAAAAAACAAATTTAATTTGTTAACAGCGAAAAGGTTGATTGATTTTAAGTTGTTCTATCAAGAGCTGATCGATAAGTCTATCTTTCGGTATTTCTACGTCATTGTAGGTAATACAAGTGTCCTTTGGGATTGAGGATTTTATTTTGCATCCCTCACTTAGACCCATCGGCAGTAAACTGGACTGAATTACTTCTCGGTGGTTTTCGCATAATCCATAAGATTTGAATCCACCAATTCCGTCTATCAAATCCCCTGGATTAAGGTCACATTTGGCTACCGTTACTACGTCCACCATCGGGCCATTTAAAGGTACTATCACTGGGTCATCAAAGTCTATTAGCCTGCAAATAGAGCTAGCTATATCAAAAAACAAAAGGTGATACGGAACATAAAAGCTATAGAGTGGACCATCTCCCAACTTGCCATATTTTAGATATTTAATCGAGTAAGGATCTTTTGCGGCTGCATAAACAAAAACTCCTGGCGAGGGCTTTGCTCCTACAATATATTCTACAATTCCTCCCCACTCCCGCAGCTGGTCTATATCAAAAAGATGTGTAAGATTATCCACGTGATCTGTAGATTCGTAGCCAAGCATACCGCGCTTAGCTACTCCCATTCCTGTGGCGTTGGCAATGCAGGATTGTTCGAATGCTACTTTGGTACCATCTGCAAAATTGGTTGCCATTTCTGGAGCCATTCCCCAGGAGTCAGCAAATTTTTTCTGTGTGGCGGGTGTTCTGTGGTAGTCCAACATACCTTTAACATTGCCACATACCAACGGCTCAAAGCCCATCCCTTTCACATATCTGTACAGATTCATAGTCACTCCGGGTTGATCGCCGTCCCCGAGTGCATATTTTACTCCCGCCTGCTTTGCTTTCTGGTATAGTATAGGGCCTAAGGTTGAATCCAGCTCCGCATTGAAAGATAGTACGTGCTTTCCATTTGCAAAAGCTTTCAGTATAGTTTCAGCACCAAATGCTATGGCTCCAGTTGACTCCACAATTACCTCTACCTGATCCAGTTTCAAGAAAAGATCTATATCGCCAGTGATTACAGAAATTCCTCTTGAAATAGCGTGATTCGCCTTTTCAAGTTCATCGGTGACCAAGTAGCTGTCTATCTGTAACGCATTATAGACTTCGACTGCTCGTTGGGGTGTTCTGTTATAGGTGGCAGCTACTGTCATCCCAGGGGTATATTTCATGATTTGATTGATCATGCCTTTTGCCATCTCGCCAGCCCCTATCATGCCGACTTTTAAAATTCGCCCTTCTTTCTCTCTTTTTTTGAGTGATGTGTCTACTATGATCATATTGTTTCTTGATATCTAAAAGGTGAATTATATGAGCCAAAATCAATAAGATGTTTGTCTTTTTCAGAAACTATTGGTTTGTTGGTTGGCCAATCGATTCCGCAACTATCCCAATGGATGCCCTTATCATGTTTTTGGCTGTAGCCGGTAGAGGTTTTGTTTAAGAAAATTGTGTTTTCAGTGAGGGAATAAAACCCATGGGCACAACCAGATGGGATATAAAGCATATTGGCCTTATCTGGATTTAACACCACTAAGATATTTTCTCCATATGTTGGAGACTCAAGTCTCAGGTCTACGATTGCGTCCAAAATACTACCTTGCAAGCACGCTACAAGTTTGATGTGATGTTGGGATGGTATTTGAAAATGTAGTCCTCTAAGGACATTTTTGTTAGAGACCGAATAGTAAACTTCTGGAAAATTTGTATGGAGACCCATTTCTTGAAATGCTATTTCAGAAAAGGTTTTGACTAAGCGTCCCCGACTGTCTTTTCTAATAGTGTTCTTAATTTCATAACATCCCGGAATTTTCGTATTTATTATATCCATATCATTCTATCAGACCCTATTAAATTTTATAGCTACTAAATAACTTGTCTTTTTCTGATATTGTGTCTATTGGTAATGGCCAACTAATATTAAAAGTTGGATCATCATAACGAATTCCCCTTTCATTTTTGGGGCTGAATAATGCCGTGACCAAATAATTGACTTCGGTATTGTCTTCCAATGTTAAAAACCCATGAGCACATCCCGGAGGTACATACAGGATTTGACTTGTCCAGCTGGAGATCTCATTGCATGAAATTTTCAAATAGGATTCTGAGTCTCTTCTTAAATCGATGACGACGTCAAAGATCGAACCTCTGGGACATCTGACTAACTTGGCTTCTTCTGTCTCTATCTGGTAATGCAATCCTCTTAGCGTCCCTTTTTTAGTGGTTGAAGACATGTTGGACTGGATTGGCACGAATTGAATTCCATGGTTTTCGAACTCGTCAACACAAAACGTACGGGCGAAAAATCCTCTCTCATCTTCCTTCTTTTCCAGCTCTAGGAGGTACATGTCCCTGATTTCTGTCTTCTTGAAAATCATAGCATTTTTTAATTGATGTGAGAGAAATCCATTTGTTTAGCCCAACGAATGTTTTTACCGAAGGCTTTTTGTTCAAATGAAATGATCTGGTTTTTGGTGATATCAGCTATATCTATCTGGTCATGGTAATAGCTGTAATACCAATCACCAGTAAACTGAATCAGCTCATCAATCGCTAGGGTAGGTTGCCACTGAAGGTCAAACAATGCTTTGTCACAATTTAATTTGAGTAGTCCAGCTTCGTGGAATTTCAATTCTCCGGTCTGGATATAGATGTCCTCTGGATTTTGTAGTCCCCAACGCTTGCCTAGTTTCTTCAGTAACTCCATGACTGTAATGTTATTTTGTGATGGCGGACCGAAATTATAACTTTGACCATTCAGTTCACTGCCGTTCCACAAATCAACAGCAATAACCAAATATCCACTAAGTGGCTCAAGGACGTGTTGCCAAGGTCGGGTAGCACCGGGGTTTCGTATTTCAACCTTTTCGCCTTTACTCCATGACCTGACGCAATCGGGAACTATCCTATCTGCGGCCCAGTCCCCTCCTCCTATCACGTTTCCGGCTCTGACAGACGCCATGCGTATATTTGGCATTTTTTTAATAAACGAATGGAAATAGGAATGAATGACTATTTCTGCGGCTGCTTTTGAAGCACTGTAAATATCTTTACCGCCGAGCATATCAGTTTCTTTATATCCCCACACCCATTCTACGTTTTCGTAGCATTTGTCTGAAGTGATGCATATAACTATACATTTGTTATCGAGACAGCGTACCGACTCCAGGATGTTTGCGGTGCCTATTGCATTTGTCGTCAAAGTGTCTAAAGGATTTTTGTAAGACAACGAAACGATAGGCTGAGCAGCCATATGAAAAATAAAATCTGGCGCAATTCGTGTAACCTCTGACTTCAAAGAATCTAAATCCCTTATATCAAGGATGATATGCTCCATCTTTTCTTCAAGACGGAGTGTTTCAAAAAGGGAAGGTTGTGTTGGGATTTCGTTTGAAATCCCAAACAGCTCGGCTCCTTTTTGACTCAGCCATAACGATAGCCATGAACCTTTGAAACCTGTATGGCCGGTAATTAGAATTTTTTTTCCGGAAAATACTTCAAAAATATTACTTGACATGTCTATAAGAATTAAATTACCAGCTTTTCCAAGCCGCTGTTCCGCTGTTCCAATAATCTTCAAGCACATTCTTGTCCCGCAATGTATCCATTGGCTGCCAAAAACCGGTGTGCTTGTATGCTGCAAGTTTGTCCGTGTTTGCGAGTTTTTCTAGAGGTTCTCTTTCCCACACAGTTTGATCGTCAACAATATAATCTAGCGCCTCAGGCTCCACGACGAAGAAACCTCCATTGATCCAGGCATTGCTGTTGCCGTCACCAGCTGGCTTTTCTCGGAAACTGGCTATCCTGGCATCTTCAGGCCCTAGTGTAAATGCTCCAAATCTTCCCGGTTGCTGAACCGCAGTTAGTGTTACTAAAGATTTTTGCTTCTTGTGAAATTCGATCGTGGCTGTGATATCCAAGTCACTTAATCCATCTCCATATGTCAAACAAAACGTCTCTTCTTTTATAAAGTCCGCAACTCTTTTTATTCTCCCCCCAGTCATTACATTTTCTCCAGTGTCAATCAGGGTAATTTTCCAAGGCTCTCCATTTTTGCGAAGTACTTCCATTTCATTCTTTTGCAGATCAAAAGTAATGTCTGAGGTATGAAGAAAATAGTTCGAAAAGTATTCCTTAATCATATACCCTTTGTATCCACAACATATTACGAAATCATTGATTCCGTGAGAACTATAAATCTTCATTATATGCCAAATAATTGGTTTTCCACCAATTTCAACCATTGGCTTAGGTCTTACCCCACTTTCTTCACTAATTCGGGTCCCAAAACCCCCGGCTAAAATAACTGCTTTCATAATTTATGCTTCTATATCTATATTATTGTGCAACATGAGGATTTTTTGAGCTAGTACTAATTTTTATTATTCATTTCATTAAGATCTAATAGGGTAGTATGGATGAGCTGATAGGCGCTTTTACCTTTTGAAATTAGGGAATCATTGTTGGGTTTTTGCCGAATTCCTATAAGAAATGCTTCCATAAGCTCCTTGGTGAGATTTGGCTCATGTTTCATAAGATTTTGTTCAATCAAATACCTATCAACATCCAATAACTCCCCTTGATAGACTGAGATTGTCGGAACTCCCATGATGGCCATTTCTCTAGTCATTGATCCACCGGCTCCTATGAAAAGTAAGCAATCGATTGCCACTTCACTAAATTCAATTGTGCGGGAAGGCACTTTAATGTTCATGAATTTTGGTTGGCTATAATGCTCAAGTTGATTTTTATCTCGAGCCAAAATAGTAATATTGTATTTGTCTTTAATATCCAATAACAAATTATCCATAAAATTCAATTTCCCACTATAATATTGAGCTGTTTGAGGCTCAGGTCTGATATATATAGTCGTAGATTTATGGAGTTTTCTCCTATTTTGGATCTCAATTCCCTTGGCCCATAAATACACGCCTTCTTTTATTCCTGGATATTGTATTATTTTTGTTTTGCTGGCACCTTGCCGCATTGCCTTTTTGATAGCCATACTCTCCGGCAACAAAATCTTGGTTGCAAAAAAGAAACTTGGAATGTTGCCCAAAGCATGTTCATTATCATTGGTGTAAATAGATGGAATTCCCATGATTTTGGAGGCTATTGGCAAGTAAAAGCTACTTTGCCCGATCGCTACATCAACTTTTTTCATCTTGATGTAATTAACAAGATTTTTAACCCTTTTTGGAAAAGCCAAAAATTTGGATGCCGTAGACTTTTTGACGGAGTTACCTATTATGTGATACTTCCATTTTTTTTGATTTAGTAATTGGACTGTGTTTGAAGAGTCTCTGCAAGTCAAAATGAATTCATGCCCATTTCCCTCTAATTCACTAATCAATGGCTCAAAAAAACTGACCTGTGGCGTGTTTATGAAATCAATCCAAATTTTCATTTGATTTTGTTTTTTTAAAAAATGTTCGTTTGAAGTGAATTATTGTTATGCTTTTTGGTAGTAATTTTTACCATAGGTGGCACTGTAACCATAGGTCATTTCCAATTTGGCATCATTCAATACAATCATGGGTTTTTTGAATTTCTTATGCTTGCGAATGTCCTCAATGGTCTTGACCTGGGTTTTGGTAGAATAGTTGTAGCGTAACATGAAGATAGTGACATCTGCAATTTCTGATAAAATAAATGAGTCCGAGACGAGTCCGATCGGAGCTGTATCTATGATGACATAATCAAATCTGGCGGATAGATCTTCAATTAACTGGTGAAATTTGTCACTCATCATCAATTCTGCAGGATTATCGGGTATTTTTCCACACCCCAAAACTGAAACATTTTCCGATTGGGGCATAGGATGAATGATGTCATCCAGTTCGTAAAGATCATTTTCCAAAAAGTCCGATAGTCCGATCGGGACATCCATTCCAAGAGCCGATAGCATGGCGGGCTTACGGAGATCAAATTCTAAAACAGCCACTTTTTTATCCACTAATCCCAGGCTGATGGAGAGATTGATACTGAAAAAAGTTTTTCCCTCACCACTTATTCCCGAAGTAACCATAATTACTTTATTTGGCTGCTTGTACGTGGAGAATGCAAGATTACTTCGAACAAACCTGAATTGTTCTGCAATCAGTGTTCTTTTACTTCTTGATATAGCCACGACTCCTTCGTTTCCACTGTGTCTGGAAATTTCACCAAGAATTTTAGTAGAGGTGATTCTTTCCACATCCGATTTGAACTGGATTTTTTCCTGCCAAAGATCCTTTATATAAATCAATCCAAACGGGAGTCCCAGTCCTGCTATTAAACCAATAGCGAATATCAATTTTTTCCTAGGAGATACAGGAAATTCAGAAGGAGTGGGGATGTCTATTATCTTTGTGTTACTAACTGTAGTTGCCGCTAAAGTTAAAACGGCTTCTTCTCTTTTTTGAATCAAGTAGAGGTAATGCTCTTGCTTAATGCCTTGTTGTCTATTAATTTCGAGTAATTCCCTCTCCATGGTAGGAACTTGGGATGCTCGACCCTGAAATTGATTTGACGTTGCCTGTAAGTTGTCCCTGGAAATTATAAGTCCGTTTTTAATATTTCTTAAATTTTCAATGATACTTGAACGAAGACTGGATAATTGCTGATTGATATTCTGGACTATCGGGTTGTTGGGCTGAGTAGTTCTCAACATTCTTTCCCTTTCTCTTTGCAGCAGGTTGAAGTTAGCGATCAATCCGGTAAGAGTGGGGTCTTGGATACTCAGTGTGCTCGGCACCATTTCATACTCCGATCCTTGATTTTTTAGATAAGATTCGATAGACTCCAACACATCAATTTGTATAGAGAATTCACTTAGCTGTTGTCTGTTGGCAGTTGCGCTGCTTAAGTACAATTGGGCTTCTGAACTAAAGTCTGTTATCGAATTTTTGAGCTTATACTGCTCGCCCTGCTGCTCTATATTTTTTAGTTCTTCAGTTAGTCCTATTAGCTGCTCGTCGATAAAGGTAATTGTATTCCTTGCTATGGTATTTTTTTCATTTTGTGCTTCTTCGTTGTAAACTTCTATTAACTTGTTCATAATATCCTTCCCCTTTTGAGGATGCGGATCAGTAATACTTAGGTCTACAACGCTAGCCAATTTATTAACTATTTCAACATTGAGATTTTGCGCATAATATTTCCCAATAACAAGTGGATCATAAAACTCTATTTTGATGGGTTCATTTTCTAAAAAAAAACGAGTTCCATTGGAATCTGAGGCGCTATCTAGAACCGGGTTTTTGATGATCGAAAATTCACCGTAAAAATTAGCAAGTTTTTGACCAAAAGAATATCTGTTTACTTTGCCTCCTGGTGACTCTAGTTCGAATTCATCTTCGTTCTTTATATGAACTATTATCGAATTGTCGTCGACTTCATAATAGTCATTCCTTGAATGAATGACTACCTTTATTGGGACTTCTTTACCATATATTTCTGTCCAACGAAACTTTCCGTTCGATTTAAAATAGGCATTGGTGATATTTAACTCCTTAAAGACCTTTAGCATTAAATTCTCTGACTTTAAAACTTCCGCCTCGTTTTCAACAGATGATGAGGATCCAAATCCCAACATATCGGAAACAACAGCATTAGAGGTGAAATCCGCTCCCTTTTTTTCATCTTTTAGAAGAAGTTTGCTTGTTACTAAATATTGGGGGGTGGAAAAATACGTGTAAATAGTCGCAAAGCATAGAGAAATAATTACGCCAATAGCAAACCAATACCATTTGCTCAGGTACTTTGAGAAAAGCATTTTATAATTGATGGATTCTCTGTCGGTAGAGTTTTTTTCTTCCTCCTCCAACTCATTTAATAAATCTGAAATCTTCATATTTTTTTTTTTGGATTGTGGTAGAATGATAAGATTAATAGTTAATCTGAAGTATAGCTATAGTAAGCAAACTAACTACGCTTGTTATTATAGCAAAAGTTCGAGGATTGGAATCTGATTGAATAGATTTCGTTTTATATGGCTCAACATATATCACATCATTTTGCTGCAGGTAGAAATATGGAGACGATAAAACATTTTTGTCATTGAGATTTAATCTGGTAGTACTCCTCGTCCCATCTTTTTCTCTGATAATCAATACATTTTCTCTGCGTCCATAGGCAGTCATATCACCAGCGAGTCCTAATGCCTCCAAGATCGTTACCTTTTCAGTCGGAATTATGAAGGAAGATGGTCTTTGAACTTCTCCGAGAACAGTCACCTTAAAGTTCATTATCCGAATGTTTATGATAGGGTTTTGAACATATTCATCCAACAGTTTAGCCATCTTGTTGACAGCTTCCAATTTTGTCAAGCCCTTTAAATTGATCTTGCCAATAACAGGATAGTTGATAAAACCATCTTTATCTACCAGATAGCTTTCATTGATTGGGGTGGAAATTACGGTATTTACAGTCCCACCTGTGGGCATTAACACCCCAGCGTTGAACAGCATGTTTGATTCTGCATTTAAGCTTGTTACCGTAATACTTAGTAGATCGTCTTCTTGAATTCTCTGCTGTATTAGTGAATCTACTGAAGTTGTGAAGGTGGATTCGGTATTGATGTCACTGAAATATACCAAATTTCTTTTTGAACATGCAATGCTTAGAAAAGAAACAAATAGTACTACTATAAACTTTTTCATCAAGATCTTGTGTTTTTTGTGGTTTTTTTTGCATTTATTGAAGCTTTTTTGGCTTCGCCCTTTCAGTCACATTTTCAGTGCTTGGCCAATTTATGGTTTTGAAAGAAATATCCGAAAACTGAGAATAAAATAACCGGTTAGTTATTCTTCGATACCTTGGAGGTATTTCTTTCAAAGCTGATCGAGAAATCGAAAATAGATTTGATATACAAATATATGTATTCAAAATACATAAACAATAATTTGAAAAATATTTTGGAGATTTTATCCGCATTGGAAATTTCAGCATGTCAGGCATCAATGGATTGCCATTCTTTCTCGATCAATCGATGTAAAAACCGTTTTGTACCCGAATACACAGATTTCATATCAATTCATTTTGGTATTATTTTCTTTATACATCCTTGGTATTTGACCAGTCTGGACTTCAGCGATCAGTCATTGATTTTCCACATATAATAGGAGTTGGCATTCGGCTTGATTTGAATTCCTTTTGAGCCTTTTAGTTTTCATGATCCGTTTTAACTTAAAAATCACTGCTGAAGGGGTGTGCGTACGAAAGATGCGATAAGCCACTTTTCTTTTAGGCTATGTTACAGAAATTTGCCTCTCATCTTTTTTTTCGGATCTGTAGTATCGACGTAATCGTGGTGGGGATGGAATTTTGTTTTTACCTGTGCATTAAGAATATTGGCTGACCGCTTTCTAAAAACAAAGTTCGTTTTCGACCTTCCAAATGCGTAGACTCCTCTTTTCACTGACTTTAGTTCGTGTTTTTATCTGTCACGGATTTGGCGTTGAAGTATTTTAAGTCGATCACTAAGAATTTTTCCGTCGTTAGGATGTAGCATTCCCAGGTGAATATTAACACTTTTTCGCAGATTTCAGCTATTTACCATCGTCTGGAAATAGAATCCCGAAGGACAACAAAGCAGAAGACCTGCGTTTGATGCCTTTGAGTTCGTTGGGTTTATATGCCTCCGGATAAGCCAGGCAGTAGGATTGAAAGCTGTTTTTCTGTGGATCATTCCAAAGATAGTCCAGTGCAAAGGCGGTATGAATACGCGTTTCCTTTTTGAAAAACCAGCAGCGAGAGATTCGGTTCGTCTATTTGTCATCCCAATTCAATCGCTAGAGATTTACGCTTTCGACAACACCTTATTCTCGTCCACGCGGATCATCAGACACCGCCAATTAAAAGCTGGGATTTTGATCGACAGCCTAAAGCTGGTCATGTGTCACTTCATTCATGAACGCGTTTTCGGCTAGCCTTCTCTACAAATCCCTCAATGTTTCAACATGCAGCTGAGTCTATAGAACGTACGATTCTTTCCCATAGCCAAGCGCATTTGCGCAAGATACTAAAGCTACCGGATTCAGTTTGTGCTCTTTGTATCTCTAAAACTCAAGACAAGAAAACCCTTTTCTGGTTGCCCGCATCAACAAAACACAACAACAAATAGGTGTTTTGCTCAACTCCTTGACCATTCCGGCTTTTAATGAAGTAGTCTATACGAGTTCCGATCAACAATCCTCAGTTTTTAGCCTTTTGACAAATCTGCCAACTGTAAGGATGTCGCTTATACAAATGATGATAATTTCAGGATGGAACTACGGTTATTAAAACTGTTTAATTTTGCTGAAAGACTAATTCTCCTTTCTTTGCTCGATCGTGAAGTCTTATTGTCTCTACCGTGTTTTCGATATTTTGCTTGGAGGACGCACCAAACAGTATAGACTCTATGTTGGGTAAATTGCTTACATATTCCAATGCCTCGCCCGGGGGAATAGCACCTCCACCCAACACTTGCATCGCAATGACCCTGCATCTTCCCTCTCTTAAGGTCTTTTCGTAGAGATCCTTTCCTCCTGACATTCTAAAGTTCGCCTTATTAATGGAGGCACAGATTATTGGGTTGCTAATCCCCTCTCCTTCCAGTACATTCAAAAGCTTTGGCAAATTCATGGTGATAAATCCGGGCTCAGCGTTGTATTTTTGGCGGACATAGTTCGCAAATCCAACGAGGAACTCATTCATTCCAAGACCCAAAAGCAGATCTGTTATTACATTCTGAAGGAAAATTACAGGAGTATTGATTCCTTTAAACATTTTCATTTCCGCATCAATCATCAACTCCATGATCGAAATGTAGTCTTTGGAAAAATAAGCAACGCCACCTTTTAATAGGGAGCCAAGAAAATTTCCCGGTACATATTGTTTAAGCGTCCCAGCTATACCCAGTTCAGTCACCGCATTCGCATATTTATGAGCATAGGGCATGCAAGGGTAGATCTTGAAATCTTGGTATTTAGCAGGATCTTTTCGGATAATCTCACAAATATTTGCTATTCGATCATGGGTCGTGCACATGAAGGTATTTATGCCTGAGGCAATTGCGATATCCAACGTTTTTATGATCGCAGAATCGTCCCTGAATTTAATGGACTGTGCGCGGGACTTTTCGTCTGAAATATGATTTACAGCGAAAAATTGATTGTCACCAAAAATTATTCTTTCCATGTTATTAATTTCTTGATTGGTTCTTGATTAATGAAATCGATGTGTCGGTTTTCCAGGCGCTGTCAAACGTGTTAATGTTATTTTCTTTTTCACGTTTGACAGATTTTATAAAGTAGTCTATCTGGGCCGAGTATTCCTCGCCCCTTAGGTAAAAGTCTACTTCTTCCGTCAGGTCGGTAACATATTTCACGTTCCAACCTTTTGAATAACCTTTTGGAAGTGTGTCTCCTTTTAAATAAACTTTTAGTTCGTTAGCGTCGGATTCAATTTTTCCTTCTGTTCCGATGATGGTAACAGACGTAGACATTTTTCGATAGGTCTCATCGCTCCAATTTACTGAAATTACTCCGGATGCCCCCGATTTTGTACCGACCAAGGCATAAACAGAGTCATCAACATTTTTAGAGTAGATCGATTTTAGGATCGAGCTCTTGCAGGACTCTATCGGGGAGATGATGTCGTTAATTAAGTCAATTACGTGCGACGCGTAGTCCATAAGACACCCACCACCCTCACTGGGGTCCGATCTCCAGGTTTCGCTCTTTTTCTTTATTACTACTGGACCGTAGGCTTCGCCTTCGAAATGGGTGATTTCTCCGATAGCCGAACTTGAAACCAGTCTTTTCACTTCTTTAAATGTGCCTACAAATTTATTGTGGTACCCGACCTGGTTTACAACGCCTGCCTTCTTGGCCAACAAAACGAGTTCCCTGCTCTCTTCAGGATTCAGGCAAAATGGTTTTTCGGTAAACACGTTTATGTTCCTCATTAAAAGCTCCTTGACCATCGAATAGTGGTATTTTGTCGGTACCGAGACAAATACAGCGTCAGGCTTTACTTCCTCCACCATTTTTAGGTAGTCGGAATAGCACTTATATCCGCTATACCTTTCCAGTACATCAACAACGATTTTTGACGTGTCGCAAACTCCCGCAATCTTAACGTCAGGATGAGCCCCTAAAATCGAAAGATGGGATAATCCCATTTTCCCTGCCCCGATCAATGCAATTTTTACCATTTTCTTATTTTTTTATATCCGTTAAGAAGATCTTTAAAAAGACCATTCGAATGGATCAAAGTACTGAAAATTATATTCAAAAAGCAAGAATATGCATGTAAAATAATAAATGTATTCTGATACAAATCCTTTCACCTATCAAATCATCGGTTGAGGGGCTCAGGAGAGTGTGCGGAAGATTCACGGTTTGAAAAATAGAAAAGAAAGCGGCTAGACTCCATTCGTCTTAAATAGACCAACCACCAGCGAAATTGCTTCTGACCTACATGAATCTTCCCTAAAATTGGCTCGGGATGTTCGCTGAAACCGGGGCTGCGAATTGATACTCCCATTTCTTTAACACTGAGGAGGGAATGTACTGAAAAATAGTTGGTGACATTGGTTGAAAAAATTCATAACATTCGATGCTGACTTGAAGGGGAATCAGGCTCTGGTGGAGACCAACCTGCCAGCAATAAAGTCAGCGCATTTACAAAAAAAGAGGGCCGGGTATTTATTGCTCGGCCCAACTTTTTTTGGGATGCTTTATGGCTAAGAAAACTCATTTTTCATTCGACAGAAAGACATACCATCTGATGAATCCTATCCGGTGGCTTAAGGTCAGTCCACGGTGGATATCCAGGTGATTTTTCAGGTGGCTAAAGAATCCCTCTATGCCGTTGGTGGTTGCTGGAATGGTCGGATTGGATAGGTAGTGGAACATGTTGGGAAGTGCCCGTTTGATGGCTTGGTAAGATCTTCTGAGCAGTTTGTGAGTGTACCAATACCTTCCGGTTTCCAGGTTGAAGCTCTTCTGGCTGAGGTATTCTCTGTGGCGTTTTTACCAGTCATTCAGGCTTTTTTCCCAGCTGATTCTATCGTTGTGTGTTTTGATTTGCAGGATCAAAAGAACCAGCTTCCGCAGCTCCTGGCCAGAAACGTGTTTGGGGTATTGGGTCAGCCAGATCAGGTACATGCGCTGAATATGCACCAAACATCGCTGCACAGTGACTTCGGGTACGGCCGACTTGATTGCCTTAAGGATGCTTTTGTGTCCGTCGGTGGTGATGCTTT
>CAZTJM010000065.1:0-2245 GCA_964613865.1 uncultured Limnohabitans sp.
GACATTATTGTAAGTACTCTTTTTTATTAGTTTCGCAAAATAATAGCATTGGGGGCGAAATTCAAAATTTCCCCCAGAACAAAGTCTGTGTTAAAAATTCCCTGATTCGTTGATTTTCAGTCGGACAGTCTCAATTCGGTGCGCTTGCTTGCTCACTACGGTAAAGGTGTATTTTCCAAAAGTGACGTTATCTCCTTTGCTTGGCAGATTCTCGGTCAGTGACAAGATCAATCCGGAAAGAGTTTCAAAATCTCCATAGGGCAGATCCCATCCATATTTATCGTTGAGATAATCGATTTCATGTCGGGCGCTGAGCAGGTACTCGTCCCCATCCACCTTCTGCTCGATGAGATCGTCTTGGTCGTATTCGTCGTCGATCTCCCCGAAGATTTCCTCGATGATATCCTCCATGGAAACAATCCCGCTCGTACCCCCAAACTCATCCACTACCAAAGCCAGACTTTTTCTTTCTTGGATAAACTGGATCAAAAGCTCGTTGGCTAGGGCCGATTCCGGAGCGATGATGATGGGAGTCAAAATTTCCCCAATCGTTTTCGGTTTGCGAAAAAGCTCCAACTGATGACAATAGCCTATCACCTCGTCAATAGTCTCCCGATACACGATGATCTTGGAATGGCCACTTTCTTCAAAGACACTTTTCAGATCCTCGATGGTATCATCCACCTCCACCGCCACGATATCCGTACGCGGAATCATGCATTCCCTGATCCGGACTGTCTTAAATTCTATCGCGTTGTCAAAGATTTTCGAATCAATCTCCATCTTTTTGTTGCTTGAATTCGCCTGCCGGAAGTGTTCCTTGATGAACGAATTGAGATCCGTGATGGTAAATGCTGGCTTCTCCTCATTGTATTCCAAACGGAGGACTTTGGTGATAAAAAGCCTCGAAAGCCCGACGATCAGCCACACCACCGGATACATCAAATAGTAGATCGCCGAAAAGGGCAAGGCGAAAAAGGTCAACATACTGTTGGGATTCAGCATGAAAAAGCTCTTGGGAAGGAATTCTCCGGTGATCAAGACGATGATCGTAGACAGGACGGTCTGGCTCACCAATATCACCGCTTCATTGTTGATCGGCTCCGGCAGAAGATTCCTCAAGGGTTGGTCAAGCAAAAACGCCATAAAAGTACCGTAGAGTACCAGCATGATAGTATTGCCGATCAGGGTAGTCCCGATGAACTGGCCAGGCTTCTGGACAAACTTGCTGAGAATGCTGCCACTCAGCAGCCCCTGTTTGTTTTGTAGCTCGATCTGCAGCTTGTTGGCGGATATGTAGGCGATCTCCATGCCTGAGAAAAAGGCGGAAAAAACCAGGGTAATGATGACATAAATCAAATAGCCAGACTCCATGCTCAGTTTTTCTTTTTCTTTTTCGGGACTTTGGGAGCTTCCGCTTCCTCCTTTGCCTTTGCCTTGTTTCGCCTGAGTTGAAACCAAAACAACAAGCCTACCGCAAACATAAAGATCGGATAGGAAGCACCTATTCCGGCCAAAAGGCTTTGATGAATTCCGATGATGACCAAGGCCAAAGCCAAGGAAAGAATCAACACATCTCCTAGTTTCATATACCTTCGCCGGGTAGCTCCGTTTTCCCTTTTGCTGATTTCAACCTATAGTTCGAAAAGCTGTCGTCAGACTCCAATCCGTTTCCGCTAAACACCGTTCCCTTATCTTGAATCGTCACAAACTTTTCGGTATAAATTTTCTTTTTCGCCTTGTCCCAAAAGATCTCCTCAGATTTTAGGCTTTGGTCTTTGATGAGATTCTTGATCTGCACATCGCCTTCGCCTCGGTAGAGATTTTCATTTTTGATAAAATACCCCCGGTCTGCCACCAGAGTGGTCTCCAACTCACCATTCTTTGTGTAGAACTTGATATCGATGCCCTCTGGAAACTCCTGGTCGCCGTTTAAGAACTCCAGCTGCTTCGCAGCTCGAATCTCGGTACGGACGATAGCCGAATCACTGTGAATCAGAAAGATATTGGTCGCCGAATTGACAGGACCGTCATAGACTCTGAGCGCATCCGGATCCACACTTTCCCGGCAGGAAAAGGAAAAAGAAGCCAAAACGATCATTAGAAGCAAGATTCGATTCTTCATTGGCGCCAAAGATAAGTGAATAGTCTCAAATCAATCCAACGAAAAAAGGCAGTCTTGCGGACTGCCTTTTTACAATTTTGGGGAAAATCAATCTCTTGTCGCCAAAGTCACAGTCTCTCC
>CAZTJM010000065.1:2345-24089 GCA_964613865.1 uncultured Limnohabitans sp.
CTTTTTACAATTTTGGGGAAAATCAATCTCTTGTCGCCAAAGTCACAGTCTCTCCAACCCAGCATCCGGTGCTGATAGAAGAACCCACCTGAAGACCCTCTGTGAAGAGTTCTTCCTTGGAAGGGAATCTAGCTCTCGCGCTGCCCATGCCTTTGGAGTCACCTGCTTTTTGATATGCGCCATAGGCGGCTATGAATATTGAGTAGTCCTTTGCACGGCTCTCGCCACCACGACAGTCATTGAACGCTGACATATACAAGTCGCCGATCAGACCATAAGCCGACGCGGTCAATTCTGGATCAAGAGTTGCAGCTTCTTTTGCAGAAGATCTCGCTTGTGATTTTCTTCCAGCTTGGGCATGGACTTTTGCCAACTCCATATGGATTTCGGCTTTTTGCTTGTCGTTTTCAGCAAGGGTCAAAGCCTTCTCCAACACCGGCTGTGCCTTGTCAAATTCTCCGCCGGACATGTATCTCATAGCCCTTACCTGAGAGGTCGCAAAGGTGGGGTTATTGGAATCGATCAGTTCCAAAGCGGCCAAGAAGGAGTTGGAAGAGTAACATTTGTACTGTACAGAATATCTGAAGATCTGGTTGGCAACGTCAATATTGGTCGGATCTGCCGCCAGTTTTGGGCCCATGGTATTTTCGATGAAGTCGCAATCAATCAGTTCCATGTTGACCAAGACTTGCTCCAATAGATTTCTTGAGCTGGTAACGTCTTTGCCTTCCGCTTCCGATTTGTTCAAAAGTCCATTTGCCATCTCATATTTCGCCAATACCTGCTCTCCCGTGTAAGCTTTGTTGTAGGCATTGTTTCTATAGACCAAATCGAAATACGCACCGACCAATTGATGGTTGATGTTTCCGTTCAACTCAATAGCTTTCTCAAAATCCTCAATTACTCCAGGGATCTTATCCTTGTCGGATTTGAAAAACAGGTAGCCGAAATAGGCTTTATTTTCAATCCACTTCGCCTCGTTGTTATACAGTGAGCCTCTTTTTTCATAGATAGACATCACGCTGTCCTGGTAGACCACTTTTTTGGCCTCATCGGCTGTCTTGTCCGCGGCCCCTTTGTAGACGGTGACTCCATTGATGTAGATGGACTCATTCAGCTCAGGTGTGTTTACCAATAGCCAATTGAGCGGCTTGGTTGCTTCCACAAACTGTTCGGACTTCATGTAGTCCACATAGGCGGCATTGAGCTCTCTAGCTTTTGCTTCTTGGGCAGCGTCCGCAGGCCAATTCCAGCCATCCTGCGCCTGAACCAAGCCGGCCAGAAGCATCGCCCCCAATCCCAGAAGTGTTGATTTGATTTTCATATTCAGTAAGGTTTTATTTCAGTTTATTTGGTTTGATCCAGTTTTGCCATTGCAAGATTTGGGCCTCGATGGGCTCGCAATTCTTAAATTTTGTTATTCAAATACTCTTTTGTAGAACCAGCTGTTGTCATTCAGAGAGAAGCCAAGCGTAAAATTAATATAGTTTTCTCTGATAAGTCCATTGTCCAAGGTTCCTCTTCTACCAGCTTTAAAGGCCATATTGACCAGTGACAACTGATTCACAGGAATGGATGCACCCAGTGTAAAACCGATATCATCGATATTGGTTTGGTTCAGGTAATAAGGGGTTTGCATCCATTCTATCCCAAATCGATAGGTCCCTCTCAGGAGCAAATTGTCAAAGTTGAGATAGTCTGGTACTATCTGGAATCCCAAGGCGACCTTTTTGGTTTCTTGCAGATCCAGCTCTTCGCCAAAGAAATTTTGGTACTTGGCAAAGTCCTGGAACTGCCCCTCAAGGGCAATGGCAAATTTATTCATTTTCTCATATGTCACGCCGAATCCATAGCGATTGGGTATATAAATACTCCCCTTAACGTCATCGGCGATCAGGTCTCCGTCTGTTTCCGGATCGCTAGCTTGACCAATCGCCGCTAGTTTTGCAAATCCAGTTCCACTAACATTCCCTAATTTCTGATAAATGGCTCCGAAATGCAGATTTCCCTTTTCAGAAAGCTTTAACTGGTAGTGCCCACCAACCTTGAATCCTACATCGGACACGGTCAGGCGCTCATAGTATTCCGAGGCGCTGCCCACGGTCATGCCGTCCTCATCCGTCACAATCAACTGATTGGATCGGATGGTGGAGCCGAAGAGATACGAGCCATGAAATCCTATGCTTAGATTTTTCGCCAGTAGATATCCGAAGTTGATATAAGCCTCCGAAATCCCTCCGTCTCCGCGTAGGAAATTGTTGGCCTTGAAATCCGAGTTGGCTACTTCGCTTTCTACCCTAAGGCGATAATTGACGCTGGTGATCTGCCCCAGGCCCATGCCGGAAGTAAACTTGCCGACCTTGACGGGAAAGGATAGCGCGATGTAAGAGAGGCCACCGCCGTCGACTTTGGAAGTTTCGGTTCCATTGTCCACATTGATACTCTTGTAGTTCAATGCCGCCTGGAAATTGAAAATGGTGTTTCGGGTTGTGATGGCTGGGTTTACGTTGTTGGCCTGCCATCCGGTACCGTAACTGATGCCCATTCCTCCCATGCCCTGGTTTTGGGTAAGACCAGAGTAGTTAAACTCTCCGATGCCCAAGGCACTGTAAGTAGATGAGCTGGTCTGTGCTCCGACCTCTGTAAATAGTAAAAGGGTGCACAGCACACCCATCGATTTCAACCAGTTTTTACTCGACATTGTGGTTTAGAATACAATTCAGTCCATGCAGGACTAAATTTGGGACTACAAATATGTGGTCTTTTGCCAATGATTCAAAAGATTGAGAATCACCCCCGCAGATATAGGCCTTTATTTCAGGAATTTTAAGACGATAGGATTCTATTTGGCCGACCAATTCAAATTCCACCCCATACCAGATTCCCGCCTGCATGCAGCTGACTGTGGAATCCCCGGTGAGGCTATCCGGCTTTGTTTCCAGTTCTACCAAAGGAAGTCTTGCGGTAAAAGAATTCATGGCACTCGCGCGCATCTTGAGGCCTGGACTGATTGCCCCGCCTCGATAGACCGATGCTTCATCCACAAACTCGAAAGTAATACAACTTCCCAAATCTACGGCAAGGACGGCTTTTCTACCCGCCAGTTGCCAAGCGCCCACCGCAGCAGCGATTCTATCCAGCCCAAGAGTCTTGGGAGTAGCGTAGCCGTTACCGATTGGCAGTGGAGTGTCAGAGTCTAGAAAACGAAATGGAAAACGAATCTTCTGGGCCAATTCCATCCGGCTGAACCTAACCGAACTGACCAGACAATCCGTGAAATGTAGGGAGTTCCATACAGCAAGCGCCCCATCCAGCTCCTCAAAGCTGTGCTCAGCAATCAGCCTACTACCTTCAAAAAGCGCTGACTTGATTCGCGTATTCCCGATGTCTATGACCAGATTCCCCATTAGATCGGCAAATTAGACATTATTAAAAAATGGACTTTTAAGCGACTAAAATTATCTTTGAGACTAGTGCCCACTTAACAATCTTTAACCCATGAGCCTTGAGAAATACAGTTTGATCGGATTGATGTCCGGAACGTCAGGCGACGGACTTGACGTCGCCTATGTCCATTTTGATCATCAGTCAGAGTGGGCTTTTGAGATCGTCCAAGCCAAAACTTTCGCTTTTCCTAGTGAGCTGGGATCGATGCTATTGCGCGCCCACACTCTTTCTGGGTTGGAACTGTCACAGCTAGATGTGGATTTTGGGAAATGGATGGGAGCAAAAGTCCGGGATTTTTGCAGGGAATTCCAGATCAAGCCTTTGGCGGTGGCTTCCCACGGACATACTGTCTTTCACCAACCCTCGAAGGGGCTCAGTTTGCAGATCGGTAATGGCTGGGCGCTACACCAGGCTTGCGGACAAAAGGTCATCAACGACTTCCGCATGCTGGACGTACAGCTGGGAGGACAGGGCGCTCCCCTAGTACCGATAGGGGACCGGCTGCTTTTTCCACAGGTGGATTTTTGCCTCAACTTGGGCGGAATTGCCAATATCTCTATGGAGCAAGATGGCCGGCGAATAGCCTTTGACACCTGCCCCTTCAACCTCCTCCTCAACGCAGAGGCAAAGCGCCTTGGCAAGCCCTTCGACTCAGGAGGAGAGATTGCCCGTTCGGGGGAAGTCAACCTCACGCTCTTTGACGCATTGAACCAGCTGCCCTTTTATCAAGTCAGCTCCGCAAAATCCCTAGGAAGGGAGGAGATGGAAGGTGATTTTATACCCCTTACCAATCAGTATGATCTGGCTCCCAAAGACATTCTTAGAACTTTGATAGAGCATTACGCCTACCAGATTGCCTCAGTGATCAGAAACTCCACCAATAAAGATGCACCGTCCGTGCTCATCACCGGAGGAGGAGCGTACAACGGTTTCTTTGTCGAGCGCTTGGAACACTATCTGGGCAGAAAGTGGCAGCTGTTCGATGCCAATACCGAGCTCATCGAATTCAAAGAGGCTATGATTTTCGCCTTTTTGGGCGTATTGCGTCTCCGTGGCGAGACGAATTGCCTTGCCTCAGTCACCGGTGCCTCCAGAGACAGCTGCGGTGGGACGATCTATGGCTAGCCGACCATCCTAAGTCTCTTGCTGCCTGATCCGTAATTTTTCTATTTTTGGGCCCATATAAACCCAAAAACAATGCAGGATCTGCTTAAGAAATTTGAGAACAAAAAGCCCGAAATCGTCTTTGAGTGGAGTGATTCGGAAACCGAAGCCGAAGGCTGGGTGGTGATCAATTCCCTGAGGGGAGGCGCCGCTGGAGGTGGCACGCGGATGCGCAAAGGACTGGACAAGAGAGAAGTGGAGTCGCTGGCCAAAACCATGGAGGTCAAATTCACGGTCTCCGGCCCCAGCATCGGAGGGGCAAAATCCGGAATCAACTTTGACCCAGCCGATCCAAGAAAATCCGGGGTACTGGAACGCTGGTACAAGGCTGTGATGCCTCTTTTGAAAAACTACTATGGCACGGGTGGGGATCTCAATGTCGATGAAATTCACGAGGTCATACCGATCACGGAAGCCTACGGGCTTTGGCATCCTCAGGAAGGCATCGTAAACGGGCACTTTCATGCCAACGAACCACAAAAAATCAGAAAGATCGGCCAGCTGAGACAAGGCGTATCCAAAGTTCTGGAAGACCCTAAGTTCACTCCCAACGGCCCAAAAAAATATACCGTTGCGGACATGATCACCGGCTACGGAGTCGCGCAAGCTGTTTGCCATTTCTATTCTATTTGGGGTGGAGAGATCCAAAATAAGCGCGCGATCATCCAAGGCTGGGGCAATGTTGGGGCAGCCGCGGCTTGTTTTCTGGCGGTAGCCGGCGTGAAGGTCGTGGGTATCATAGATCGGGACGGAGGATTGATCAAGGAAGATGGTTTTGGACTCGACGAGATCCGGGAGCTTTTTCTCAAAAGAGACGGCAATAGACTGGTTGCTGACGGGCTTTTGTCCTTTGAAGAAATCAACGCCACGATATGGGATGTGCGCCATGAGATTTTCATACCCGCTGCTGCGTCTCGGCTGGTCACCCAAGACCAGGTATCCCGAATGGTGGTGGCAGGACTAGAAGTCATCTCCTGCGGAGCCAACGTGCCCTTTGCGGATCCGGAAATATTCTTTGGACCGACAGGGGTGTGGGCCGATGAGAAAGTCGCGTTAATCCCTGATTTCATCGCCAACTGTGGGATGGCCCGCGTATTTGCCTATCTGATGAGCGAGGATGCAGAAGTCACCGACCAGGCCATTTTCGCGGATGTATCCCAAACCATCAAAACAGCCATGGAAAAAACATTTTCCGAAAATCCCAGCAAAACGAAATTGGCTGAAATCTCCTTTAAAATAGCTTTGACACAACTCGTGTAAAACCACACTTGCGGATTGAAGCCCTGAATTAATTTTTGGTGAAATCCTGTTCCGGCCCTTTTATTAGTTGGACAGTTTGCATCAAAATCAGTAGTTTAGCGACAGGCGACTTCCAAAGAACCCCGATTAATATTTGCTTAAATTTCCGAGAAGCAGGCCCAATTCTACCAAACCGACCAAATGAAGAAATATCTTATAAGTTTATCCATACTTCTCGGAATATTATTTCTTGGCCTTTTTAACCTGTCGGATTCCTATGCCTTTTCCGTAGAAAATACGGCGGAATTTGTGGCTCAAGCTGACACTTCCCACGAGCAATTGGACGGCGGATCCGACCATGCTGGAGCGGAAGTTCACCATTCGGCTCCCACTTGGCTGGTCATTCCCTTCATCACTTTGCTTCTGATGATAGCCACAGGTCCGCTCTTTTACGAGCACTTCTGGCATCACAACTATCCCAAAGTCGCTATTGGTTTTTCCGTAGTGGTAGTGCTGTACTATTTGTTCGTTTTGGACAATGTACACGCGCCAGTCCACGCACTCGCGGAGTATATTCAATTTATTGCACTGCTCGCATCACTGTTTGTGGCGTCAGGCGGTATCCTTATCGAGATAGACAAGAAAGCTACCCCGCTTGCCAATGTCTCCCTGCTCCTCATCGGCGCCGTGGTCTCCAACCTGATCGGGACTACCGGAGCATCCATGCTGCTGATTCGTCCATTTATCCGCTTAAACAAAGGCAATATCCAGCCTTACCACATCGTGTTTTTCATCCTTATGGTCAGCAACGTGGGCGGCTCGCTGACTCCGATAGGAGATCCTCCGTTGTTCTTGGGATTTCTGAAAGGAGTACCTTTTTTCTGGACTATTGAGCACAACTGGCCCGCGTGGGCGATGGCTCTAGCCCTTTTGGCTGTGGGATTCTATTTCCTAGATAAAAAGTTGGGCAAAGCCAACGAGGACGAATACACGGAAGAAATCACCTATTCCAACAAGTTTACCATGGTGGGTGCCAAAAATTTTGGCTGGCTTCTAGTGATCATCTGTGCGGTATTTCTGGATCCGAATGTGATCGACGGCGTTCCAGCCATTGTCTATGACGGCCAAAAATTTTCCTATCTGAGGGAAATCATCATGCTTTCAGTCGCCTTTTTTTCCTACAAGTTTGCAGACCAGCGCGCCATCAAGGGGAACGAGTTTAACTTTGAACCCATCCGCGAGGTGGCCTTTATATTCGTTGGCATCTTCGGCACCATGATGCCGGCTTTGGAGCTGGTTGGAAACTTCGCGAAATCACCCGAAGGCGCGGAAATGATCACTGTCAATACCCTGTATTGGGGTACCGGAACCCTGTCGGCGGTACTTGACAATGCCCCTACTTATCTTAATTTCCTAGCTGCGGCTATGGCCTCCGAAGGAGCCAATATCGGCAGCATTGCCGAGGTGAGGGAGTTTGCCGACAATTCAATGAACAATTCGGATACTACATTCCAGCTGCTTGCGATCTCGATTGCTTCGGTATTCTTTGGAGCGATGACCTACATCGGAAATGGACCAAACTTCATGGTGAAATCCATTGCCGAGCAGAGCGGTATTAAGATGCCTTCCTTCTTTGGCTACATCATCCGGTTTACGGTGCCCATCCTGCTTCCGATTCTGTTTTTGGTTTGGTTGACGTTCTTCGCCTTTGTTTAAGCCTTTTCCGGATTGGATCAAAAAAAGGCTACAAGTTCATCGTTTCCTTTAACCAAAATCTTCCTCTCGCCCGGATATATAATGATTGGGCGAGAAGGTGATTTTTTCCTAACAGCGCCCTTACCCTTCCACAGCTTACCGATCTTAAAGTCAATTTTAAATAGGTTGCGTATTCAATAAAAACTATTAAATTAGATTTCGTTGAAATTGATCTACTTAGCTCAGGAATATGTTCAGGAAATCGGTTTTTCATTTGTTCCTCTTCTCGCTTTTCATGTCCTGCTCTGAAGAGGATATTCTTCCGCCGGGGAGCCAACTCATGTTAAATCCTAATCTTTCCCTGTACCCTGACTCGGTGGTTCCCTGGACACCTTCAAATTCGAAAGGGATTCTACACGGGGTGAGCCGAGAAATATTCATGAGCGGAAACCGGTCTCTATTTATTGAAAATCAAGACAGTACCGTTGTTACCCAATCCAACTGGTCACAAACCTATACCGGGCCGATGCCTGCACCGGGATCTACGGTAGAACTAGCTGCATTTGTAAAGGGAGAAAATATCCGGGACCTGACTGCCGGCGGAAGAATTTTTATTGCCTTTAAAGTACTTCCCATCAATCGGTCCGCTTATGCTGTATTTGATTTTCAGGGGGATGTTGACTGGGTTCTTTTGAAAGCTACCTTGGAAAATTTTCCGGAAGATGCAGAAAGCATCCAAGTGACCCTAAACGTGCCGACGCTGACCCTGGGCAAGGTTTATTTTGACGAAATCAACCTGACAGCAAAATAAATTTCTCCTGCTCAGATATTGCGATTACCTCGTCTCACCGATAAGTCAAATCCACTAACTTCTAAGCTGATCATAGCGAAAACATCCAACCAAATGGTCGTTGACCAATCCTGTGGCTTGCATGTGCGCGTAGACTGTGGTGGATCCCAAAAATTTGAACCCACGCTTTTTGAGGTCCTTGGCCAAACGATCTGACTCCGGCGTAGTCGCCATTGCTTCTTTGGTGGAGACTAGGCTATTTTGGATGGGCTTGCCCCCGACAAATCCCCAGATGTAGTTGGAAAAGGAACCGAACTCCTGCTGCACTTCCATGAATCGCCGGGCATTGTTGATCGCTGCTCGGATCTTTTGGGCATTTCTGATGATCCCGGGATCCTGCAGCAATTCTTGGACGTAGCTTTCCGGAAACTCGGCAACCGCCTTATAGTCAAAGTCCGCAAAAGCCCTGCGATAGCCCTCCCTTTTCTTCAGGATCGTCGCCCAGCTCAGCCCTGCTTGCGCACTCTCCAAGACCAAAAATTCGAAGTGGGTGCTATCGTCGTAGACTGGCACACCCCATTCGGTATCGTGGTAGGCTACGTATTCCGGAAACCCCAGACACCAGGGACAGCGGGATTTTTCTTCAGTAGTATTCATTGCATTAAAAATAGACAAGAACTGGGAAAAGATTCCGGCGGTCTTTAAATTTTGGTTTTTGACATTTCTCCACTCAATGCTCCACACTTCTCGCCTGGAAATCAGCACCGCCGCCTACCAACAAAACATCACCTTCATTCGAAGCCTGATCGGCCCGAAGCCAACGATTTCTGCGGTCGTAAAAGGCAATGCCTATGGCCATGGAATAGCGCAGCTGGTGTCCATTGCTGAAAAAACAGGCATCCGCCATTTTAGCACCTTCAGCTCAGACGAGGCCCGTGAAGTATTTGCGAGCGCTAGGGATACGTCCGAAATCATGATCATGGGTATGCTTCACCTCGCTGAGCTCCCCGATTTGATCAAGAAGGGCATCCAGTTCTATGCATTTGACTTGCAGCGCCTAGAGTCTGCGGCTAATATTTCCAAGGAACTCGGAATCAAGGCTCAGGTTCATATCGAGGTGGAGACCGGCTTTAACCGAACCGGATTTGAATGGGAGGAAAGAAAGGCAGTGTTGGACATTCTTCGACAAAATGCTCCATTTCTCGAATTAAAGGGACTTTGCACCCATTTTGCCGGCGCCGAAAGCGCCCAAAACCACTCTCGAATTCAGGAACAAGTCAGGCGCTTCGAGGATTTCTCCGACTATTTCAGGCGAAATGGAATAGCTTTCGAAAGGCGCCATGCAGCCTGCTCGGCCGCAACCCTACTTTTTCCCGAAACACGGCTTGATTTGGTCAGGATCGGTATTGCCGGATACGGATTTTGGCCAACTCGGGAGACCTTTGAAATGGTCAAAGTCGAGCTTACTGTCGAAAATCCCAATCCACTGAGACGGCTTCTGACTTGGAAAACCGAGGTGATGAGTTTTAAAAAAATAAAATCAGGTTCTTTCGTGGGGTATGGAAAAGGCTTCAAAGCGTCGGAAGACATGAGTCTGGCAATCATCCCCGTCGGCTATGCCCATGGCTATGGGCGCAATCTGAGCAATATTGGGAAAGTACTGATTTCAGGGGAATTCTGTCCAGTGATCGGCATGGTGAATATGAATGCCATTGCCGTCGATATCAGCAAGCTATCCGGGATAAAGCTCGGAGAGGAAGTGGTATTGATCGGAAACCAAGGTGATAACGAGATTACCGTGGCCTCCTTTGCGGAGACCTCAGACCTGATCAACTACGAGATGCTTACTCGCCTGCCATCTCAAATTCCCAGAATCATAGTGGACTAGTAAAAGATAATGGTCTTGTTTCTGAATGCTAATACCTTCCGGTCAAGGTGGTATTTGATCGCCTTGGACAAGGTCACTTTTTCCACGTCCTGGCCGATCTGCACCAGTTCGGCGATGGTATTGTGATGCCGTACGCGCGCCACTTCCTGCTCGATGATCGGCCCGGCGTCCAGCTCCTCCGTGACATAGTGCGCGGTTGCCCCGATGATCTTTACCCCGCGCTCAAATGCCGCATGATAGGGCCTTGCGCCCACAAACGCAGGCAAAAAGGAGTGATGGATGTTGATGATGCGATTGGGAAAATGACGGATAAAGTCCCCCGACAGAATCTGCATGTACCGGGCAAGGACAACGAAGTCCACCCGGTGTTCTTCCAAGAGCTGTAGCTGAAGGGCTTCGGCGGACTCTTTGTTGGAAGAGCTCACCGGAATATTAGAAAAAGGAATGCCGAAGGCCTCCACGATTGGTTTCAAATCGGAATGATTGGAGACCACAACCGGAATATCCACTTCCAGCTGTCCTGCATGATGCCTGCCTAGAATGTCAAACAGACAATGGGAAAGCTTGCTGACAAAAATTGCCATCCTTGGCCGCGGAAAATCGAAATGAAGTTTGATCTCCATTTTGAATCTCTTCCCTACTTCCTCTTCAAAGCGGGGAAGTATCTCATCTTTTCCAAGGGAAAAAGAATCAAGCTCCCAAGCCGCCCGCATGAAAAACATGCCCATTTCCACATCAACATGCTGATCCACCTCGAGGATGTTGCCATTATGGGAATAAAGAAAGCGGGAGACTTCCGCGACGATTCCCTTTTGGTCGGGACACTGGACAATCAAAATGGCCTTTTTCATAGAATTTAGTTACGAGTTCCAAATCACCCAATTTACTTCTGCCTGCAAAGCAAGCATATCCATCCCATTTTTGGCCTTTCCTCCTTTGGACAGGCATGCCTTCATCAGGGTGGTCTCGGCCGGATTGTACACGAGGTCATACACCAAATGCCCTTCTCCCAGCAGCTCAATGGGGATGGCGGGCATACCCTCTGTTTTGGGATAGGTACCGAGGGGAGTGGTATTGATAATCAGGGGAAAATCACACAGATAATGGGGGTCGGAGGCAAGGTCTTCATATGTGACCTGGCTCTCTCCAGCCGATCGGGATACCGAAAGAAAAGAAATTCCCAAGTCCCGCAAAGCTACTTTCACCGCTTTAGAAGCACCGCCGGTTCCCAAGACCAAAGCCTTTGGGCGCGCGTTTCCAAGCCACTTTTCCAGTGAATGCTTGAATCCAAGGTAATCCGTATTAAAGCCCTTTCGGTTTCCGCCACGGATCTGTATGCAATTTACTGCACCGATTTCACTGCATGCGGGATCCAACTCATGCAGAAAAGGCATGACTTGTTCCTTATAGGGAATGGTTACCGCCATGCCTTCCAACTCAGGGTTTTCTCGCAAAACCAGCTCAAAATCCCCGATCTGGGGAATCTCATAGGAGTCAAACTGACAACCTTGGATGCCTTCCTTTTCAAACTTCTCCGTAAAGTACTTTTTGGAAAAAGAGTGGGTCAAAGGATAGCCTATCAGTCCAAATTTTCTCATCAATCCAAAAGTTTAGCTGCTAGCCACTCAATCAAAAGAACCAGGATAATCCCAAAGGCAAAGGCCGTAATCGCTGCCAGTACTTGTGGCTCCTGGCCGACAAGCTCCATGTAGTTTCCCGGGAGTACATTTTCATCCAGAAAGGGTTTTTGCTCTCCAGAGGAGCTCGTCCTCCAGGCTGTGACCAGCTTCCAAGGCCAGAGCTCATTGACTGAGCCCAGCATAAATCCGGAAAGCAGCCCGATGGTGACGGAATGGTATTTTTTCAAAAGCCAGGAAACAACCCGGCTAAAGGTCAATATTCCTACAGCGCAGCCTGCAGCAAAAACGGCGAGTTTCAAAACGTTGCGGTCTTTTACGGCCTGGAGAATAGATTCATATTGCCCGAGGATAAGTAGGATAAAACTGCCGCTGATCCCCGGCAAAATCATCGCGCAGATGGCAATAGACCCAGACAAAAAGGTAAACCACATCGCATCCGGAGTAGTGGTCGGAGGAAGATTGGTTACCCACCAAGCGATCAATGCTCCTACCAGTACCGCCAGCACAATACCCAAATGCCATCTTCTAATATCTTTCAAAATCAAGAAAGCGCTGACCAGAATCAGACCTGAAAAAAAGGACCACAAGGGGATGGGATGGTTGGCCATCAGGTAGGTGATGACGCTCGAAAGTGCAAAGACGCTGGTCAGGATCCCCAACAGCAAGCTGAGCAAAAACTTCCCGTTGACCGCCTTGAAGAATTTCGTGAATTCGAATCGCGTCAGAAGCTTGAGGTTGTCGACCGAAAAGGAATTGATACTGTTCAACAATTCCTGATAGATTCCGGCAATCAGGGCGATTGATCCGCCTGACACTCCAGGCACAATGTCCGCAGCCCCCATGGCTATTCCCTTGAAGTAGGTGAGCGCGTACTTTTTTATAGATCTCATAGAAAAAAAAGGCTGACCAATGAATCGATCAGCCGGTTATGGAAATGTGTTTCAAAGTTTGATTTCGCCTAGGAAGTGGTCGAACGTATCGCCTCTCAGTCCGAGTCGGATGGTTTCCAAGGGAATCACCTCTGAAGGACTGATGTTACCCAGATTCACGTTGGCGCCGAGCAGCTTGATAAACCAAACCTGCTGGGATTTTTGGGGCGCTTCCCAAATGATTCTTTCTTCTGGTACTTGTGTCAAAATCTCTTCCACAAGCCCTTGGCGTACTTCTCCAGAATCGCGAAACAGGCCTACATTTCCGCCTTCACGAGCCTCGCCGATCACTTTCCATGCGCCGGCGCTTAGCTCGGTTTGCATTTGCTCAATCCATTTATAAGGTGGGATGATCTTGGCAGCGTCTTTGGACCCCACTTCCGACAGCACGGTCACCTGCTGCGAAAGGGTGGAGATGAATTCACACTTTTTGTCGTGGTTGAGCGAGATGGAGCCATCCGATACCTCTGCGAACTCCAGCTCGTATTTGTCTAGGACGCGTCTGTAATCTTCGAATTGTCCTCTGACAATAAAGGCTTCAAAAAGGGTTCCCCCAAAATAAACGGGGATGCCTGCGGACTTGTAAACGGCAATTTTCTCGGTGAGATGTTTGGTAACAAAGGAAGTAGCCCATCCCAATTTGACTATATCCACGTAATCTGAGCAACTATCAACAAAATCTTCGGTTTCCCGAAGGCTAAGACCCTTGTCCATAGCCATAGTGAATCCCGTGGTACGTGGCTTCTCAGTCCGTACAGGAATATTCTTCAGCACATAATTCATGTGTTTTTAATTTGATTTTTAATGGCCACATGGAATCTCGCACGCGGGATAATCATCACAGGGTGTGATTTTTTTGTCATGCTTGATTTCATTTGCCAGGTTTTAAAGTTTAGAGCTGGGAATGGTCATCCCGGTATTGGGCGATGATCTTGTAGATGGCGTGTTGTTGCTTCAGCTCCGGCATCAGTTCGTACAAGATGGTATGCCTATCAAAGTCCAAAGTTAACGCATTTTCCAAATATGAAAACGCTTCCTTGTATTTGCCCATCTTGACTAGGTAAACTACCATGCGATAATATAATTCAGGCTCCTCGGGAGCCTCTTCGATTCCTTCCTTGACTACATCGATTGCCTCTTCAAAGCGGTTTTGCTCAAAATAAATCACCGAGAGATTGACATAAGTCTCCATTATCCCCGGCTCTAGGTTGATGGCTTCTTCATAGGCCTCCGAACTGGCCTGCATATTACCCAGATTAAACTCCGCGTCTGCCAAGCCTACCCAATAGTTTGGATTGTCCTTGTTCAGGTTCAGTGCTTTCTTGAAATAGTGGATCGCCTCAAAAAACTTTTCGTTCTTCAGCATGCACATTCCCAACCCAAACCAGGCATCGTCGTACTCCTCGTCCAGTTTGGCCGACTTTTTAAAATACTTAAACGCCTCATCTATTCTTCCCAGTTTCTCATAGGCGGCTCCCATGTAGCAGCAGTTTTCAGCGTTGACCCCCTCACAGTTGATAGTGTTTTGGTAAGCTTCCAGTGCGGCTTCATAATTCTGGGTATTCATCAGGGAATTGCCCATGTTGAAATAAGCGGAAGCAAACGCATCATCGATGATCAGCGCATATTCATAGGCGGAAATGGCATCCTCAAATCTCCCAAGTCGATTGTAGACGACGCCGAGATTGTACCAAGCACCTGCTGAATAGGGATCTTGATCGATGAATTCTTGGTAAAACTGCAGTATCTCGTCAAAGGAGCCTTCTTCCTCGGTGATCATCGCCAGTTGGAATAGGGCATCCTCGTGGTTGATTCGGTTTTTTACCGCTTCTTTGAAATAGTCACTGGCTTTGGTGTTGTCGCCCTTGGCACGATAGAGATTACCCAAGGAGTAAAAAACCTCCGCTTTGTCCTCCGCCATGGGCAAGTAGTTCTCCAAGAGCTCGATGCCTTCCTGATGATTTCCCGCTAGAATCTGCGCATTGGCCAGAGCCAGCACGATGTCTTCATTGTTTGGAGAAAGATTGTTCAGATTTTCGAGGATACTCAGCCCCTCGTCCAGTTCATCATTGAAGATGAGGCACTGCGCCTTAAGCAGACGGATCTCCACCGAAAAAGGAAACTTTTCCAGGGAGTACTCGGAGGCTCTAAGCGCTTTGAGGAATTTTTGCTGATCAAAGTAAAAGCGGATAATATCTTCCAGCTCTTCTTCTTCGAAATAGAGGTCCAGGTTTGATTTCAGGGAGTTTTCAAATCGCTCAACAAGCTTTTTGTCTTCTTCCCAGTCGTGATCGTGATCTCCGGTCATTCGATGGTGTTATAGTTTATTTAAGATACCAATAAAACAGGGATCTCAAAATTCGCTTTTGTTAAATTTTCCTCTCTTGAAAACGGGAGGATTTTCGGGCATATCAATTTCTAAACGCTTCCTCAAAAAAATAAGTTTGGATCAAGACGATTTGGCCCACTCCAAACTTTCTCGCAGGGAATAGAACTGATAATCCAGTAAGCTCTGGATTTTGGAGTTGTCAAAGCTGATATTTTGTTGGGAGAGCATGGCGCTCCTTCTATTAAGGGGGATGTTTTTGAAGCCAAACAGCTTTGCAATGGACACGAGCGTGGAGAATAAGCTGATCTGCCAGCTGCTCAAGGGAATGGATGGAGCTCTCTTGCCGAAGACTGCCGCTATTTCAGAAAAGAATTCCCTGAAGGAAAGAGACTCCCTGTTCAGTACAAAACGGTCACCCCAGGCGCTTTTTTCTACCAAAAGTCTGGTAATCCGCGCAGCATCCCTGACGTCGATGTAATTGAGACTTCCCTTTGGAAAAAACCTGTTTTCGTCCAAGACATAGGAATAAATAGAAGTGCTGCTTTTTCCATAGCTGACTTTGCCCAGCAATACCGATGGGTTTACCACGATCAGCTCCAAGCCTTCCTGTTCACCTCGCCAGGCTTCAAGTTCAGCCCAGTATTTTGAGACGGCGTACTCGGTATTCAGTTTAGACTCCACCCATTTGGACTTTTCGTCTAGCTTTCTTTTTTCCGGATTTCGGCCGATCGCTGCGACAGAACTCACATGGACCAGCTTCTTCACGCCGACACTAAGCATCGCATCGACTACGTTGGCGGTACCGCGGGTATTCACCTCATAGAGTAGATCTTTATCTTTTGACAGAAAAGACACAATTCCCGCAGCATGAACCACCAAATCGATTCCCTGCATCGCATCCAGCAAGGATTCAAAATCCGAAAGTTCGCCCTGATGCCAGTGAACAGGAAAATCGAAGTCCGAAAGCAGCCCAAGTTGGGACTCGTTCCGTCTGAGACCATGGATGTTCCCGATTTGGCTAAATTCCCTCGCTAGCTGGTTTCCGAACAGTCCTGTGATTCCTGTGATCAGAATATTCATAAACCGGAAGCTATAGTCTGGTATTGATTAGTTCCAGGGTCTGGATTTTTTCGTAAATCTTTTGGTATTTGGGCAGCGTCTCCAGCATGTCAAGGTAGCGCGCATTGTGGCAGTCGGTGCCAAGTAGCGCGACCACTCCCTTTTCCACGAGCATCTCAGCAAAATCCTTTACTTGTCTAGAATAAAATCCTGTCAAGGACAGCAGATTCACCTGAAAGAGCAGCTTACGGTCGATCAGCTCCTCCTGCAATTTTTTGTCTGCTATGAGATATTGATAGCGCTCCGGATGCGCCAAGATTGGCTTATAGCCAGCCATTTCCAGATTAAAAATGATGTCAAGCAACATCTGGGGCTTATTGATAAATCCGGTCTCCACCAGAATGTGTCTATCCCCAAAGGTCAGCATCTTCTCCTCCGCCTTTACTTTTTCGAGAAAAATCTCGTCCATGTAGTATTCCGCAGCCGCATCGATCTCGATCTCGATCCCTTCATTCTTCACAGCCTTGCGGAGGTCCTCCAACCCCATTCCAATGATTTCTGGGGTATTTCGGTAGTACTCGGCCATGATATGCGGAGTAGTGATGATTTTTCTGAGGCCAAATTCGGCCAGCCTCCTGACCAATGCAAGCGATTCCTCCATGGTTTTGCTGCCGTCATCGATGCCGGGAATCAAATGCGAATGCATATCCACCTGTAGCCAGGACAGATCTAGCGGGACCTCCTCTTCCGGCTTTCTCTTGAATAAATCACGCCATCCCATTACAACCCCCCTCCACTTTGAATCTTAAATTCATCAAGGCTTATCCATTGTTTGTCCTTATCCGAAACGATCGGCTCTTCTACCCGCCAATCAATTCCTAAAGCAGGATCGTTCCACAGAATGCCTCCCTCCGCAGGTTTGTTGTAATAATTCGAGCATTTGTAGACAAAAACTGCATCCTCCAGCACGGAGAATCCATGCGCAAAACCAACCGGAACATAAAGTAAATTGTTGCTCTCGGCATCCAGAACTGTGGAAAAATGCCTGCCAAATGTGGGAGAACCCTTTCGCAGGTCAAGAACCACGTCCAACACTTTACCGGAGACTACGCGTACGAGTTTGGCTTGGGCAAAAGGAGCATGCTGAAAATGCAATCCGCGAACGGTTCCCTTTTGGGAAAAAGACTGATTGTCCTGAATCCAGTCTACGTCGATACCTTCGTTTTCCAACCAGTCTCGGCGAAAGGACTCAAAGAAATAGCCTCTGCTATCAGGAAATATTTTGGGGAAAATCTCAAGAAGACCTGAAATCGGCGTGCTTCGCAGTTCTGGCATTTTTGGGGAAAATTTCTACTACTTGAACCGGTAAAATAACCACTCCGTCCTTGACTATCCTAATCTATTCTAAGGAATTATGCCCAAATTTGCAGCGCGAGCCCGCTAAACCACTGGTTCAGCGCGCAAACCTTTGCCAAGTCTTCTCAAAAGCGGAACAAATTTCGCTGATTTGGGCTTAGACTATCCGAATACAAACCGCTATGAACAAATTTTCAAGGAAGCTTCAAAAACTACACGATACCGCACCCAAGCAGGAAACGGCCGTTTTGGTCACCTTGATCCGGCAATACCAAAGCGAGCAGTCGGTAGAGGAGCACCTGGATGAGTTGGCCTTCCTCGCCGAGACGCTCGGCGCGAAGACGGTCTACAGATTTACCCAAAGGATGGAAAAACCCGACATAAGGACCTTTGTCGGATCTGGAAAGCTGGACGAGATCAAGGCCTACGTCGAGCATTTCGAGGTGGATATGGTGATTTTTGACGACGACCTTTCTCCCTCCCAAATGCGGAATCTGGAAAACGAGATCAAAGTCAAAATCTACGACCGCTCGTTGCTGATTCTTGATATCTTCCTCCAAAGAGCCCAGACTGCCCAGGCCAAAACCCAAGTCGAACTCGCCCGCTTCCAGTATCTCTTACCACGCCTTACCAATATGTGGACGCACTTGGAGCGGCAGCGAGGTGGAACAGGAACACGGGGAGGTGCTGGTGAAAAGGAAATAGAAACGGATAAGCGGGATATCCGCGCCAAAATCACGCTACTCAAAGACAAGCTTCTCGAAATCGAAAAACAGGGAATCACTCAGCGAAAGGGCCGAAAAGGAATCGTCAGGGTGGCCTTGGTGGGATATACCAACGTAGGCAAGTCAACCCTGATGAACCTGATCACGAAGACCGATATCCTAGCCGAAAACAAGCTTTTCGCTACGGTGGACTCCACAGTGAGAAAGGTAGTGCTAGATACGATTCCCTTTTTACTCTCGGACACGGTCGGATTCATCCGAAAACTGCCCACCCACCTCATCGAGTCTTTTAAGTCAACCTTGGATGAGATCCGGGAGGCTGACCTCCTCGTTCATGTTGTAGACATTTCGCACCATGCCTTTGAGGACCACATCGCCGTGGTCACTCAGACACTCAACGAGATCAAGGCAGGAGACAAGCCTGTACTGCTGGTTTTCAACAAGATAGACCTGGTACAACAGATGCCATCGGAAGAAGAATCCCAACACATCAGCGAGCACGAGCTCCAGGAAACGCGCTATGTGGACTTCAAGGCACTCAGCGATGCCTACGAAAAGAAATACGGGATCAAGCCGGTCTTCATGGCTGCCGCCTCAGCCGAAAATGTGGAGGAATTTCGGGAGTCTCTTTTGGCCGAGGTGAAAAAACAACATCGCAAAATCTATCCCCACTATCTGGAAGACGAGGTGATCGATTGGACAGAAAAAGGCGAATCCAACTAATCTTCCGGATTTTGTCCAGCAGAAAACAGGCTGGTATGACAACCCGTCTTTTCAAAAAAACCATTAAAGGATTGAAAATAAGTTTGTTTTCAATCCATTTTTTTTAATTTTATCTAGTGTTTTGCCCATTTGGTCAAAAAAAATTCAATCAAACCAACTTTCACCATGATCACAAAAACATTAAAAACATTATCCTTGGCGGTATTTGCAGCTGGCTTTGCCGTAGCAACCATGGTCTCTTGCGGACCCAAAAAAGAGGAGGTTGTAGAGGAAGAAGAAACCATCGAAGAAGTCGCGCCACCCGTTGAGGAGATTCCGGCGGATACCACGATGATGGACTCTACCGTAGTGGACAGCGTTGCGTCCAATTAAAGAAGTAATCAAAAGAATGAAGCCGGTGCGGGGTAACTTGCACCGGCTTTTTTGTCTATTCAGCTTTCCTCACCGTGCCTAGGCACCACTAGATTCCGGGAAAGGAAATCCCGTTGACTTTGCGGTAAAGATTCAGCGCATATTTGTCCGTCATGCCTGAAATGTGATCTACCAAAGCCCTCAGCATCGGGTAAGGATTGACCTCAGCGCCCCAGCCTTTCATCGGAAAATCCTCCGGAAGCAGACGAAGGACGCTCTTGTCTTGGCCGGAAAACAACTCCGACTGGTAGAAATGGTGGTACAGCGCTCTCGAAAAAATGGATAGTAAGCCCTCCAATACTTGAAATCCCGCGGCTTCTTTTTCCAAGACAACTTTGCTCCGATAAATTTTCTGAATAGACACCGAGGAAATGTCCGCCAGCGCTTGGGCCGAGGGAATGATGTCCGTCAGGGCCTTGTCGAAGTTTCCCTTGCGCATGTTCTCCTCATATTGCCCAAAAAGCCCCACGGTTTCCCGGATGAGCTGCCCTATTGCCATAGCCCGAAGCGCCCCAAGATTCTGGGTATTCGTACGGTTTTTGAGTTTTTCCGGGTCAAACTTCCCTTTCAGAATGGGCTTTAGCAATTCCATCGTCTCCTCAAAGCTCACCAAACCCAAGGTGCAGCCGTCCTCGAGGTCAATTATACTGTAGCAGATATCATCGGCAGCCTCCACCAAAAACGCCAACGGATGCCGCACCCAGGAGTCCGAGCTTATCTTCTCAATCCCCAGCACTCCGCACATCTGCTCAAAATCAGTGAGTTGGTTGATGAAAAATCCGTATTTCTTCTGGCTTTTCCTGGCAATGTCCCGCTGTACAATTAGGCTCGGCCGCGGATATTTGGTAAATGCTGCCAAAGTCGCATAGGTGAGCTTCAACCCGAACTGCTTGGAAACCAGCATCCTAAAACCCTGGGCATTACCCTCAAAATTGACCAAATCTGCCCACTGGTCCATCCTGACGTGCTTTTCCCAAAGTCGGCCGTCGGGGTGGAGCCTGAAAAAATCGGAAATCGCCTCTTCGCCGGAATGTCCAAATGGGGGATTGCCTATATCGTGAGCCAAGGCCGCAGCAGCGACTATGGAGCCGATGGCCGACGCCGTAACACCTTGGTTTTGAAGAACTGGGAATTTCTCCAGGAGAATTTCCCCGGCGCCCTTTCCAAGGGAGCGGCCCACGCTAGACACTTCAAGGCTATGGGTAAGACGTGTGTGGACAAAAGCCTGATCGGGAAGGGGAAAGACTTGGGTCTTGTCCTGTAGGTTTCTAAAGGGGGCCGAAAAAATGACCCTGTCATAATCAATTTCAAATTCGCTTCTAGCCTTGTCCGAAGTTGCAGCTTTCTGGCTTTCTCCAAATCTTCCGTCTGCCAGAAGTTTTTCCCATTTCATCATGCCCAAAATTAGAAATCTCCTTACAATTTCTCCGGGGAAAATTTCAGCCCTGAATTGGCATAGTTGTGGTTTAAGTCGTGCACCAAACCAAACTATTATTACCATATGAAATTATTTAAGACCAATTTCGGACTTTTCGCCATTCTATTGTTTGCCGCTGGCTGCGACGCATTCAACGATAGCCCTACCTCGTCCGAAGCCCAAGTAAATTTCCGCTTGGTCGATGCGCCTGCCGAATACGATGAAGTTTGGGTAGAAGTTTTGGCCCTTAGGGTAAAAGTGGATTATGAAGGTGGAGAGATGGAAGAGGATGACGACTCTTGGACGGAAATCACCTACAACGGGCCTCAAATGGTAAACCTCCTGGATCTCACCGGCGGCAATTCCATCTTGCTGGGCTCCGGGGATTTCCCTGAAGGCGAAATCGATCAAATCCGGTTAATTTTGGGTGACAACAATTATCTCGTGCAAGACGGAGATGAAATCGAACTAAAGACTCCGAGCGCGCAGCAAAGCGGCTTAAAAATCAAAGTTGACCAAGAAATAAACGGGGGAGAATCCTATGATTTGGTCATTGATTTTGATGTAGCAAAATCCATCGTCACCGCGGGAAATTCAGGCAATGTGATCCTCAAACCAGTCTTGAGAGCATACCTTGACGAATCTCAGGGAATCCAAGGGCAAGTCTTCCCTTTAGAAGCCCATCCAATCCAGATTACCATCGAAGGACAAGGCGTCCAGATTAATACCTTCGCCGATGAGGCAGGAAACTACTCCGTGATGGGCCTAGCTCCCGGCAGCTACTCTATGACTTTCAATCCACAGGCACCCTACGCGGTAGAAACAGTCACCAACGTCCTGGTACTGGACGACGAAGTGACGACAGCTGATGTGCTCACGTTGGAAGCAAAGCCATAAACAAATTGCCGGTATATCCGGCAATTTTTCTTTCC
>CAZTJM010000066.1:0-23674 GCA_964613865.1 uncultured Limnohabitans sp.
CTCAGAAGTTTACCCTAAATTTTAAAACCGTTTCTCGGACAGTAGTGATTTAAAATCAAGGCTTTTCTCCCAGCTCCTTATGCTTTGGCGTCAAAATTCATTGGAAATTTTATCCTCTAGAAAGTTAAATATATAGAAAGTGATGCATGAGATGTTTTTGCATAAAAATCTGATAGACAATGTGTAATGACTATAGGTTGTTATAGTATTTAATCCAGACGTTCAATTGTTTGAAGTCCAACTTTCCTTTTGCCAACTTCAGGTGGTGGAGGATTGCCAGTGATTTTCTCATCCTGGAATCTGGATTTTTGACGGTAGTCACGATGTAGATTAGGCTACGTTGTTTGCCGGGAGTCAGCTTTCGGAAAAAACCATTTCCTTCTTCATCCTGATCGAGAAGTACTGCGAGCTCTTCCGGCACCTCATGGCCAAATTCACTGTAGTCCCGCTCGATCTGAACAGTAAAGGTTTTTTCATGGTCGAGATTGAGTTTTGTCCTCAATTCTTGGTTGACCAAAAGGTACCAATAGTCTTTCGACTTCATCAAGGCCATGTGGTAAGGGCCTGAGTCCTTGATCCAGACAAGCACACGCCGGTGCTTCTCGTCCATCATCTGAGAAGAATTCTCGTCGGATACGGGAATATGATAGCTCCAGTGGTTGAAGTCAAACCTCTCTAGTCTACCCGGGAATTCGAGCTTGCTCATCCGATCAAGATAGAAAAGCTGCCATTTCCAAGCAAGACTAGGCGCCGGTGCGGAGGCGGGGTTGGACGGTCTTTCAGGTAAAAAACAGAGTAATGCCGCGATGGACCCAACATTCACGCAGCGGATTTCGAGTTTTTTTGGGAAAGGATTCCTTTCGATGTGGAAACATTCCCCATTGTTGGCCAAAGAATTCTCGTTAGGGTTATCCGGTATTTCCGCCGGATATGCCCAAGATTGGACGTTTTGGGCCTTTTTTGGTGTTTTTGAACGCTGGGCATGGCGATTGGATAAAGGTCGTCGAACCGTTTTTTCGGTTTTTGGTGAATTTTCGGGTCATGTTTTTTGGGCGGAAGATTTATTGAAAATTCTAAAACCTAAATTCTTTTGATCCGTGGACAAGAAACAGGGTGAAGTTCAATTCTCCGCTTTTTCCGACTCCTCATCAGAATCGAAAAACCGGTTCACCACATTTAAATTTATTGTTTAACCACTAAACATTAATACCATGAATACCTCGAAACAAACGATGACCTACTGGTTGGCAGGTTTGGCTTCTGGAGTCGTTGCCGGATACTTCCTCTATCAGAACAGGGAAAAGCTCGGGCCGCAAAAAGAGAAGCTTGTAAAGCTGCTTGGAGAACTACAGAAAGCTAGCGAAGACATCGGCAAAAAACTGAAAGCCGTGGGCATGGAAGGTTTGGAAAAGGGTAAGGCCCTTGCCAAAAATGCCGGAGAAAACGTGAACTAACCAATTGGAAATAGACTACCCCTTAAAAGAGCCGCAAATTATTGCGGCTTTTTTCATGTCTTTTCTTTTCAAAAAAAGTGTTTTCTTGAATGGCGTTTTATGACCCAGACTAGCCATGGCAATAGGCTCCAAACTTCCCCATGTAGGGACTACGATCTTCACCGTGATGTCACGCATGGCCTCAGAGGAGGGGGCCATCAATCTTTCCCAGGGATTTCCAGGATTTAGAGCCGACCCTGTGCTTTTGGAATTGGTGGGAAAGTACACTCGGGATGGCTACAACCAGTACCCGCCTATGTCGGGTATTCCCCAGCTGCGTCAAAAACTTGCGGAGAAGACCGAGCTTACCCAGGCTTATTTCCCGGATCCTGAGACTGAGGTTACGATTGTCTCCGGAGCCACTGAGGCTCTTTTCTCGGCAGTTACCGCCGTTGTGCGGCCAGGTGATGAGGTAGTTTTGTTGGAGCCCGCCTATGACAGCTACGAGCCCGCAGTCACACTCAATGGTGGCGTGCCGATGTACGTCCCGCTCAATGCCGAAGACTTTTCGGTAGATTGGGAAAGGGTAGAAGAGGCTCTCACTCCCAAAACCCGCCTGATCATGGTCAATTCCCCCCATAATCCCAGTGGCTATGTATGGACGGAGGAAGATATTGACAGCTTGGCGACCTTGGTTAGGGATAGGGATATCTATCTGGTGAGCGATGAGGTGTATGAACACATCACCTTCGACGGGCGAAAACACATTTCTCTGGGTTCGCATCCCGAATTGAGGAAAAAGACCTTTGTCTGCGGCTCCTTCGGAAAGACATTCCATGTCACGGGTTGGAAGATAGGGTATTGTATCGCACCTCCGGATATGACCGTGGAATTCAGGAAGATTCACCAATTCCTGACTTTTACCACGGTAACTCCCATTCAATATGCGCTTGCCGAGTATCTGGAGGAACCTAGTCGCTACCTGTCCATTCCTGCCTTTTACCAAAGCAAGAGAGATTTGTTTGCGGGAGGTTTAAACCGGGCCGGTTTGATTTTTACCCCGTCCAGGGGAAGTTTCTTCCAGCTGGCATACTATGGCCACCTATCCCAAATCGGCGATCGGGAACTTGCAGAACGAATGACGCGAAGGCTCAAAGTCGCCTGTATTCCGGTATCTGTTTTTCATTCCGACCGGCGAGACGACAAGTTTATCCGTTTTTGTTTTGCTAAAGAGGAAGCTGAACTGCTCGAAGCCTTGGAGCGACTAAAGGCCTTACCGGAAATACTTTAAGCCATCCGGACAGACTGAATCCGCTGATATTTTGCCATGGGCTGGGGGACCATATCGACGCTCAAAGCTAGCTTCGACCAAGCCATATTTTATTAAACCTATAAATCCTATTAAAATGATAGGATAAATTATTTTTGTTCTTAAGTTTGCAAAACCTACTCGGCAAACCTTGAGAATCTTTATGGAAAAACTGATCCTTCGCCTGCGGACCGAACCCTTTTGGTCGATGTTTTTTGCCTTTGCGGCCGTGATCTTCGCTCTTCTGGTCACGCAGACCCTTACCGAGTCGATCAAGAGCTGGGAGTTGGACATGGAAATGTTCCTCTGGTTCTTGTTAGTGGGTTTTGTAGCTCAGAGTATTGACGGAGCTTTGGGTATGGCCTATGGAGTGAGCTGCAATTCCATCCTTTTGGGAATAGGGATACCTCCGGCCTCGGCTTCAGCTTGGGTACATTTCGCGCAGGTGTTTACGAGTTTGGCTTCGGGGATTTCCCATTGGAAGATGGGTAATGTGGATTGGAAGCTCGCCAAAAGGCTTTTGATTCCCGGCGTGCTGGGATCGATTCTCGGCGCATTTTTGCTGTCCAATGTGAACGGGGAGATGGTCAAGCCGGTAATTGCCCTTTACCTGTTTGTGATGGGAATCGTGATCTTGAGAAAAGTGAAGAAAAAGCACGCTTCGAAATTTAATCGGGACAGCAGAAGTCTGCCTGTATTGGCGACAAGTGGGGGCTTCGCGGACGCAGTCGGCGGCGGCGGCTGGGGTCCAATCGTAAACAGCACGCTGGTCAGCAAAGGGAAGATCGCAAGGTATGCGATCGGTACAGGGAATTTTGTCGAGTTTTTTGTCTCCCTTGCCAGTGCTTCCACTTTTTTGTTTTTCGTCAAAGAACTGAGTCTTGCGCCGGTGCTTGGGCTGATCCTCGGCGGTGTGGTAGCGGCTCCCTTCGCAGCCTACATTTGTAAACTCATCAAGCCAAAGCATCTGATGGTTGGCGTAGGCGTTTTGATTATCCTCTTGAGTATTCGCACCTTTTATCTGGCGATAGCCTGAGCGAAGTACAGGTTGGTTTTTGTTTGATTTTTCGTCCTCTTCACCAAACAGTCGGTCTCGCTATCGGGTTGTTTTTTTCTAACCTAATTTCTAAAACGGCATGAAAGCACTCATTTTTGAACAGACTGGCCTCCCAAAGGATGTCATTCAGCTCCGTGAAGTTCCGACTCCCGATCCCAGGGAAAATGAAGTGCTGATCCGAATAAGCGCCCGAAACATCAATCCTGCCGATATCATGTTTGTGCGGGGGATGTATGGCATTACTCCAAACCTTCCCAGTAGTGCTGGCTTTGAGGCGTGCGGCGTTGTCGAAAAAGGCGATCGTGACGGGGCGGTAAAGTCTGGCACACGCGTCATGTTCACGGCGCTGGGCACTTGGCAGGAATATCTTTGCCTTCCGGCTTCTGCCGTCATTCCCGTACCCAACGAAATGCCGGATGAGGTGGCTTGTCAGGCCTTTGTGAATCCGATGACTGCGTATGCGATGCTCGATAGAGCGGGACTGAAATCCGGTGAATGGCTGCTGGTGACTGCGGGGTCTTCGGCTTTCGGGAAATTTACGCTGCAGATGGCCAAAGCTAAGGGAATCAAGGTCGTCGCAACGGTTCGACATGATTCACAAAAAGGCCTGCTGGAGAGCTTGGGGGCAGATTTGGTGGTAAATACGGAAACAGAAAAGCTGCAGAAAGCCATAGGTGAAAAAGTCGGTGGGGGAGTACATGCTGTTTTTGATGCGGTTGGCGGGCTACTCGGCGCCAAGGCGCTGGCCTGTCTCAGGCCAAACGGCAAGATGATGGTCTTTGGAGGTCTGGCCTTGGAAAACATGCCGATAAACAGTGGACAGCTCATCTTCAAGAATCTTACGATCGAAGGGTTTTGGTTGTCGACTTGGATGGCGCAGCTGAATGGGCAGGAGAAAAAAGTGGCATTCAGCGAAGTATTTGATTTTTTGACGAAGCAGGATTCCAAGATCGCAGTCGACGGAAAATACAGATTGGAAGACTTTGCGCTAGCCTTGGAGGCCTACGAAAAACCCGGTCGGAATGGAAAAATCCTTCTGGTGGGTTAATTTCCATGATATTTTTCGGTGAAAAAAGAAGTATTGGTCATCTTTGCACTTTCAACAAATCAACTAGTCAATGAATTGGGAACAGCTGGATCAGCAACTCACCGAAATCGTAAAAAAAAGAAACCAACTCGCAGCAATGGACTATAGCGATGCCAGCTATGATGACCTGGAAGAGGAGCTGCACGATTTGGAAGACGATTTTAACGAGGAATATGAGGGGATTCTTGAGCCCCAGCTTGAAAAGATCTATTCAAAATTGAAGTCTGATACGGATGTATTGCTTCCATCGGCTTACTTGGCAAACGCATACCGGGAAATGCTCGCCGACGCTAACGGAGTCGTTACCTACGAGGTGAGTGGAAAAGTGGGAGTCCCCATCGAATCTGACCAGTTTGACAAAATGGACGTACGAATCGTCCTGATCCCAAATCCCGCGAGATTCGTCTTGATAGTGAATGGAAAGCAGCTGAAAGATCTCTGGAAGAGTAGGTGATCTAGCCTGTTGGTAATCTCGCCGTAGACTGAATCCAATGGCGGAGCAAGAAGATATAAAAAGGAAAGGCTAGTCAAATGTGGCTAGCCTTTCTTAGTTGCAAGTATTGTACTCGGGCACATCAGATGGCCTCCTTTTCCTTCACCCAGGCTTTGATGTCGGTAAGCATTTGGTCAAGCTCACCACGCGAAAGGTATTTTCCATCCACTACGACTGCCTCAATGGACAAGGTGTTGGTGATGTCTTCCAAGGGGTTTTGGCTTAGCAGCACCAGACTGGCCCGTTTGCCCGGTTCGATAGCGCCATACTCACTTTCCAAGCCAAAGTAAGCAGGACCGTTAATGATTGAAGCTTGAAGTGCCTGCAAAGGACTCAGGCCGTATTTTACCATCAAGGCCAGCTCCCGGTGGATGGCCAGCCCAGGAAAGTCATAGGTGTTCAGATATCCTGCATCGGTTCCCGCCATGATTTTCATCCCTGATTTCAAGGCTAGGGGAAGCAATCTGGCGGAGGCTTCAAATTGCATTTTTCGTGTACGTCGGCTCGCAGAATCTTCCTGGGCGTAGCGCTCTATCCTCCATTGGTAGCTTTCCTTCAGTTTTGGTCCTAGGTAGTCGATGATGGTGTCTTTAGAAAAATCCAGGGAATCCAGGTAGGCGATGTTGTAGCTGATCAATAGTGTGGGAACGATGCCAGTGCCCTGTTCCGCAAACTTTTTGAAGTTTATGGCGGCAACGGAGTCGTTTACCGTGCTGAATTGTAGCTTGTTGGCTTCACTTGCCGAAAGTGTGTTCGAAAGCCTTCCATCACGGATTCGATTCTCTTCTGCAGTGGCTGCACGTAGCAGGTAGCCTTGGTGCTCGATTGTAGTCAAGCCCGCTTTGGAAATCTCGTCCAAGGTTATTCCCGGGTGGACATGTCCGGAAACTGACCATCCACGGGCACGGGCTTTCTTGGTTGCGGAAAGGAATAACTCGGCTGAAAGCGTATTGTCCGTGATTTTCACAAAGTCCACGTCAAGTTTCTCCAGTGAATCCAGGGCCCGGTCCAATTCCTCCTCGGTGCCTATCTCCAGATCTCCAGGCCATACTGAATTGATGCCTTCGATCTTTGGACCGGAGGTGAAGATCCTTGGGCCCAGACGCGCTCCGGAATTGATCTCGGATTTCCATTCCAGTACCTCAACGGGGATATCTCCGGCTGCATCGCGGACCGCGGTCACGCCATAGGCAAGGTAGAGCGGCAAAAGTTGTTCGTTTTCATCCACGTATTCCGCGCCGCCAAAATGCACGTGGTTATCCCAAAGACCAGGCATTAGAAACCTGGATTCGGCATCGATCTCGATTTTTCCTTTGAACTCTCCGAGCAGGCTATCGCCTCCTGTCAGATAGATGGAGTCGGCTTCAATCAGTACTACCTGGGAGGGTAGGAGCGCCCCGGACTTGAGGTCGATGACCGTTGCGTTTTTGATAAGCAGTCCAACTTCCGTTTTCGGCGTACAAGACAGTGCTAGACAAATCGAAGCTAGGGGCAGTAAAATTTTCTTCATTAGCTTTAGAAGAGACTAGTCTGGACGATTGCCGGTCTGCTTGCCTGAATAGTACCTCTGAGCATATCCTGCATCAGCTTGGTGAAGCCGGGTTGCCAAGCTTCAGCGCTGATCTTCGCCTCTTTGCTCTCATATCCGACCGGCCCGCTCATTTTTTCAAACCCTATGATCATCGCCCACACGGTGTAAAAAGTAATTTCTGGCTGAAGCTCGGGTCTTATACTGCCGTCTTTGATGCCTTGGGAAACCATCTGTATTCCCAGCTTGATCGGTTCGTGATGGATCTCCAACAGTTTATGAAAATGGACAGAGTCCAGAATCAGCGGGTCTATTTCTTTTCTCAGCGCTGGTTGGTTGTATTTTTTCAACACCTCGAGAAAGTTCAGCACGGCTTGGTAGTAGACGGGCTGTTCCTTGGCAAAATTGACAAGCTTCGCCAAAAGATCACAAAGCATCTCCATGCCGTTTTTTCCCTTTGAGCGGAGCACTTCCCTGAATTCTTCCTTAAACTGGTCGAAGGCCTTCTTGCTCAAAGCCATGAACAGATCCTCTTTGTTCTTGTAGTAAAAATAGGTGAGGCCCTTGCTGATACCCGCTTTTTTGGCAACATCCTCCATTCGGGTCGCCTGATAGCCCTTGCTGGTGAACAGCGCCACAGCGGAATCCAGAATTAGTTTTTCCTTGTTTTTTTCTCCTGCCATACTGATTTGTCCATGGGTTAAAAGTCTCTCCCAAAGATATTAAATCAGGGTCAAACGCTCTCCTTGTATTTTGGGCAAAGGACACAAAAAAGGCCCCAATTTTGAAATCGGGGCCTTTTTTATCTGGATGTCAGGAGTTTATTTGACTTCCAGGATATAATAATTTTTCTTCCCTTTTTGGATAAGGAGATACTTGTCCTGCAGGAGAGTGAAATTCGGCTTGGCGTTGGGGTCTCCGAGTTTTTCCTTGTTGATGCTCACACCTCCTCCTTGGATCATCTTTCTAGCCTCGCCCTTGGATGGAAATATTTGAGCGTGCGTTTTCTCCCCGAAGAGATCCAGCACTGATTCAATGCCTGCAAACTCTTCTTTACTGATCTGCACCTGCGGCACACCTTCAAATACGGCCAGGAAGGTCCTTTCGTCCAGGGAAGCCAGGTCTTCGGTCGAGGATTTACCAAAAAGAATCTCCGAGGCCTTGAGGGCCATTTCGTAATCTTCCTCACTGTGCACCATCATCGTGACCTGTTTGGCGATTTCTTTTTGCAGAAGTCTCAGATGAGGCGCGGCAGCGTGGTCGGATTCGAGGTTTTCTATCGTTTGCTGGTCAAGCACGGTGAAAATCCGAATGTACTTGCTGGCATCCTCATCGGACACATTTAACCAAAACTGGTAGAAGGCATACGGCGAGGTCTTCTCTGGATCAAGCCATACCGAGCCGCCTTCCGTCTTGCCAAACTTGGTGCCGTCTGCCTTGGTGATCAGTGGAACGGTCAGGGCATAGGCACTGCCGCCACCCATTCGTCGGATCAGCTCAGTGCCGGTGACAATGTTACCCCATTGGTCGGAGCCGCCGAGCTGGATCGAGCAGTTGTTGTTTTTCCAAAGATGATAGAAGTCATAACCTTGGATCAGCTGGTAGCTGAATTCGGTGAAGGACAAGCCATTTCCATCCTCCAGACGACGTTTCACACTGTCTTTGGACATCATGTAGTTGACGGTGATGTGCTTTCCTATGTCCCGGATAAACTCCAAGAACGAGAATTGCGATATCCAGTCAAAATTGTTGACAAGCTCTGCCTTGTTGGTCGTGGCACCGGAAAAATCGAGAAACTTGGAGAGCTGTTTTTGGATGCAGGCGACGTTGTGGTCGAGCGTGGCCTTATCGAGGAGATTACGCTCGGCTGATTTGAAAGAGGGATCGCCGATCATGCCGGTTGCGCCTCCTACCAACGCAAAGGGTTTGTGGCCGGCACGCTGAAAATGCAACAATGTCATCACACCCACCAAGTGGCCGATATGAAGAGAATCCGCAGTAGGGTCAAAACCCAAGTAGGCGGAGGCCATTCCTTTGTTCAGGTGTTCTTCGATCTCCGGAGTCATGTCCTGGAGCATTCCTCTCCATCTCAGCTCTTGTATAAATGAATTCATTGGGGGGTCTTTTTTATCAGGGGGCAAATATAAGCCTTCGCAAGGGAGTATCGAAGCGGCTGACAGTCTTTCCTGAAGAAACCTGGTCCGTTGAACCCATCCACGATATGAGGGATAAATCCCCAACGCATGTACATATCGCCTAAAAAGAAAAACCCGGTCAATTTGACCGGGCTCCTTTACTCTTTTCGATGATGATTTTTTACTGATACTGTTTGGTGTTCAGCGATTCATCATTTTTGAAAAACTGACTCATTTTCGCAAATGAACTGTCGAAATATCCCTCAAGCATTCTTTTGATGATAAATGTCCTGTATTCATCCTTGGACACAATCGGGAAATATTCGTGGCTTTTACCGTAGGATTTGTGGCTTACAAATCCCTTTCTTTCAAGGATTCTTACGATCGTTGAAACGGTGTTGTATGCAGGCTTGGGTTCTGTCATTGGAGTTAGGATATCTTTCACGAATCCGCGTTCGATATCCCAAAGGATCTGCATAATCTCCTCTTCCGCTCTTGTTAATGGTTTCATAAGGTGTTAAGTTTTAAATCAATAGAAAATTATTCGTTTAGTTTCTTAAATCCAAAAGAATTAAGATAATATTTATACTATTTAGTTGGTATTTTTCTTTAAAATACTGACAGTAAACTATATAGAATTTTTCCGCGGTAGCCTTCATTACAGGCTGTTTTTCTGATAAAAGAGAAAGGCATACCCAGGGCATCATCAAAAATCTTGAAACACTACTAGCCAATAAGGTGCCAAGGAAGTTTAAAAGTTTGTCTCTCCTAGTTAAAACGATGCTAGGAGCGGAAAAAAAACTGTAAAAATCCCTTTGTACTAAAAAAAAGACCGCTCGTGAGCGGTCTTGGTAGCTTGGTCAGACGGACTAGGCAGTCCTCAGTCGTATTATCCCCGTGGCGTGAAGCAACTTCACAATTGGGTAAGTAGGATCAAACTCATACCATTTGACCGCAAAGTTGGGTCTGTTTGGCAGCTTGTGGTGATTATTTTGGAAGAGCTCGCCCAGCATGAGCACATCGAGCAGCAGGGAGTTTTTTGATTTGTCGTTGTTGTCGAAGTTTGCATAGCCATACTTGTGGCCACTCCAGTTGACAATTGCTCCGTGTACAGGTCCCATCAGAAAGTGGATAGGGAGTAAAAAGTACATCCACCAGTGTGTGCCCGGCAGTTCAAATACAGAAATGCAAAGGACATAAATCAAAACGTATATCAGAATCCACCCCACGCGGATCGTCATATTGTCGGCAAATTTGTCAAAAGCGTTCCAGTTGGGGATATCCTTGGAGAAGCGCTCCTCGGGCTTGAGCTTGAAGCTGAAATAGTCGTTGTAGATATTTTTCGTCTTCCACATCATCGTGAACAGGTTTTCGGTATGATGGGGGCTGTGTGGGTCTTTGGGCGTGTCTGAGTAGGCGTGGTGCATACGATGCAGAATCGCATAGGCCCTTGGCGAGAGGTAAGAACTGCCCTGCCATATCCAGGTGAAGAAATAGAAGAATTTTTCCCAAAACTTGCTCATGACGAACATCTGGTGGGCAGCATATCTGTGAAGGAAGAAACTCTGGCAAAACAGGGAGAAATACCAGTGAAGCAGGAAGAAGACGATTATAATCACTCAGGTAATTTTTATATTCAGGCTACAAATATAAGGCTTGATCGGGTTAGATTCTTAATTGGCAGAAGAATACGGCCAAATTGGTCGATGATTTATGTCAGGTTTGGCCGTTTTTGAGTCAGAACTTAATTAGAAATACTATGGGAGAAAAAAACGCCGGCACTTCCGTCTTGACAAAGATCGTTCTGGGGGGCATTTCCGTGTTGATCGCGGATTACTTGATGAGGGGAGTGAGTATCGACACTTGGACCACGGGATTTATTTTGGCGGCGGTGATCATCCTGATCAATTTTACGCTAAAGCCGATTATGATTGTGCTCACTTTTCCCATTACGCTCATCACCTTGGGACTTTTCCTATTGGTCATCAACGCTACTGTCATCCTGATCGCCGCTTACTTTATCCCAGGATTCTCGGTAGATGGCTTTTGGTGGGCATTGGGTTTTTCGCTTGTACTGAGTTTAATCAACGGTGTTTTCGGAATCAGTCTGGGGTCTGAGCGCTAGCGTTTGGTCCGCAACCCGAATGTATGTTTTGTGGTCTCCGTTTTTTCCCCTGCAAACAATCTTAGGCCCTTGGCTTCTTTTCACCTCAACCACCAGGATTGACCTTTCATTGTCGTCGGATTTATCGGGATTTTTTTCATCAAAAAGCTTGATTTCCTCGACGGTCAGGGAGACTCTTGGGAAGCAAAATTCCTCATTGGCCGACTCGACCATGTAGCGCTCTTCTTCCGGATCTATGCCGACGACTTTTTTTCCATCAGAAATGCCGACCAGAATAATACCACCTTCTGTATTGGCCAAACCCGCCAATGTTTTTGCGATTTTTTCCCTTGAAGTTATTTTCTGTTTGAAATCCAATTTTTCGCCCTCTTTTTGTTTTATTAGGCCTTTGACAAATTCCTCATCAAATTTTGCTGATTTCATTTTATTCGTTTAATTTCTTATCTGAATGTAAACTGAGATTTGGTCTGTTTCGTTATCCTCCAAGTCAACATTCTCAACCAACCAGTAATTTTCAATATGACTTTTTCCAATCCAGGCTTTGATCCACAAAACGTCGATACTCTAAAGGCCGAACTCAAGCAGTCCGGAAAAAACTTTAAGATTATCCCTGACGACGAAAACTCGGATGAGTTTGTCAATTTTTATTTTGTCGGAATGTTTGAAGGCAAAGAGGCGATCTACGACGCGGCGCTTTACACGTTGAGGCTTCATCATGCCAGCGAAGTATATGAATTGGCCGAACATGAGGCGGCCAAGAAGTTTCCCAACTTCAAGGGAATCAACTACGAAGAGGATGAAAATGGCAACATGAAGCCGCTGAGCAGCGAAGAAGAGGAAATCGGCTGGTTTATTACCGAGATCATTATGGAGTTGGAGGAAGAGGAAGCGGTGAAAGTCCAGGAGTTTGTGGACATAGATACCAATCACGACTATGGCGTAGGCTTGGATGCGGCGCTCAATGTCGACGAAATCACGGAAAAAGTGATCTCTAAATTTGTGGCGGAATTCAACGACGACACGCTGGTACTGGACGATACGCTCTACGCCTTCCAGACCGAAGAGGACGAAATCTAGAACTCCTTTTCCCAAAAAAACTGCCTAGACACAACCATTTAAAATATCCCAAATTCCGCACTGGCATCCGCCGGTGCTTTTTTTATGCTCAAAGTTGCCTGGTCAGAATCCTATGCACATCCCTTGCCTGAGGGGCACCGGTTTCCGATGGAAAAATACAGCCTCCTGCCAGAGCAGCTGCTTTATGAGGGGACCTTGTCGCCGGGCAATTTTTTCTCCCCGGAGTTGGTCGACGAAAAATGGATGCTCAATACACACACCCGTGATTATTTTGCCAGGCTCTCTGCACTCCAGCTAAGCAGGGCAGAGGTAAGGGCGATAGGTTTTCCGCTTTCCAAAGAACTGGTAGAAAGGGAAAAGTCTATCATGAGTGGATCAGTGCAGGCTGCGATCTATGCACTAAGCCATGGAATAGGAATGAACGTAGCAGGGGGGACACACCACGCATTTTCAGATAGGGGAGAGGGCTTTTGCCTGCTCAACGACCTCGCGATCACAGCTAACTACCTGCTGGAAAACCAGCTTGCAAAACGGGTCTTGATCGTAGATTTGGATGTGCATCAAGGGAACGGTACCGCAGAGATTTTTCGGGATAGAAGGGATGTTTTTACGCTCAGTATCCATGGGGAGAAAAATTATCCCCATCGGAAGGAAAAGTCTCATTTGGATATTGGCGTGCCAGATGGAACCGCCGACCTGGAATACCTCAGGATTCTGAGACAGAGCTTGCCAATAGTAGTGGATGCGTTTGAACCAGACTTTATGATCTATCAGAGCGGCGTCGATGTCTTGGCATCGGATAAGCTGGGGCGACTGAGTCTAAGTCAAAGCGGATTGAGGGAAAGGGACAAAACCGTGCTGGCCCTTGCAAAAAACAACGGGATTCCGGTGATGTGCTGCATGGGCGGAGGCTATTCACGGCAGATAAGGGATATCGTCGAGGGCCATGCCCAGGTTTTCAGACTTGCCCAAGAGCTTTATTTTTAGAGGCTTAACCGAATTTAACTGACAGATTTCCCTCTAATTCTTGCAGAATCAATACTTTCTATATATTTGCGGCCAGTCAACCTTAACGTATTAAAAGTGAAAAAAGGATTAAAATTCTTAGGAGTACTTGCATTTGCCTCAGTGCTTTTCTATTCATGTGACCAAAAAACCGCTACGACTACCGAAGCAGCTTCTTCGGGTGAAGGAATGGCTGCAGAGGATATGAAAGTGGCGTTCGTATATACAGATTCTGTGATCAATAAGTATGATTACTTCAAGAAGATGTCCGAAGAGATCACGTCCAAGGGAAAGAGATTTGATTCTGATCTCCAGTCCAGAGCAAGAGGATTTGAGCAGGAAGTGGCCACATTCCAGCAAACTGGCGGAAACATGACGCCAAACCAGGCCAGAGCCAAGCAGGATGAACTAATGCAGAAGGAACAAAACCTCATGACCTACAGAAACAATCTGATGCAGGAATTGTCTGCGGACGAGGCGAAACTGATGAATGACGTATACGAGCAGGTTCAGGCGTATATTAAGGACTACGCCAAAGAAAACAACATTGATATCATCCTTAGCTACACTCGCGGTGGTGCCATGTGGTATGCTACAGAGGCCATAGACGTGACTGCGTCTGTAGTAGATGGTTTGAACAAGAAATATGCTGCTGACCCAGCCGGAGCTGCTCCAGCTGCTGCGGATTCTACTGCAAAAAAATAACATCGAACTGTAGTCGATACCTGAAACCCGGATTTAGTCCGGGTTTTTTTGTGGGTAAAAATTGGGTATTTTTGCGGCACTATCGAAAACCCGAACGAAATGAAAATCACGGAATTTTTAAAACACAACTACCGACACTTCAATGCCGCCGCCTTGATCGACGCCGCTGAAGGGTACAAGACTCACCTGGACCAAGGAGGAAAGATGATGGTAACCCTCGCTGGGGCCATGTCTACCGCCGAACTGGGCATTTCCCTTGCAGAAATGATCCGTCAGGACAAAGTGCAGATCATATCCTGTACCGGTGCCAACCTGGAGGAAGATGTGTTTAATCTCGTGGCCCACGATTACTACGAACGAGTTCCCAATTACCGCGAGCTTACACCGGCCCAAGAGCAAGAGCTCTTGGAACGTCATATGAACCGGGTCACCGACACTTGCATTCCAGAGATGGAGGCGATGCGCCGTATCGAAAACGTAATATTGGAGGAGTGGATGAAAGCCGACCAGGCAAACGAAGCCTATTTCCCCCACGAGTTCTTCTACAAAATTCTTTTGTCCGGCAAGCTCGAAGAGTCCTACCAAATCGATCCCAAAAACAGTTGGCTGCTGGAGGCCGCCAAGAAAAACTTGCCGATAATCGTTCCTGGATGGGAAGATTCCACCCTTGGTAATATGTTTGCCGGCCATGTGATCTCCGGAGACGTGAAGAAAGTGCACACCGTCCGTACCGGTATTGAGTACATGATGTTTTTGGCTGAGTGGTATACTGCAAATGCATCCGAAGAAAGTACAGTCGGATTTTTCCAAATTGGCGGGGGAATTGCAGGAGATTTCCCAATCTGTGTGGTACCGATGTTGCACCAGGATCTGCAGCGCACCAATGTGCCTCTTTGGGGCTACTTCTGCCAAATCTCCGATTCTACAACCTCCTATGGTTCGTATTCCGGAGCAGTTCCCAATGAGAAAATCACTTGGGGCAAGCTTGGCCAAGATACACCAAAGTATATTGTCGAATCTGATGCAACCATCGTGGCGCCACTGATTTTCGCCATTGTGTTGGATCAATAAGCATGAAAAATTCAAACCCACATATTCTGAAAGCAAGCGGCTTAGTACTGCTTGCTTTTTCTTTTTTCCTCACCTCCAAAGCCCAGGAGCTTCGCTCGCTTTCCGGCGCCAACAGCCCAAACGATGACACCAACCCTGTTTGGATTGGAAACAACACACTGCTGTTTACGCGGGCCTTCCATCCCTTGAACCTTGGCGGCGCGACTGACCCGGGAGATATATGGGAAACACGCAAAAGTGACTCAGGCGAATGGGGGCAAGCGACCCATCGCGCGGACTTGAGCTCCGTAGGCTACGATCTTGCGTTGGGCTTGGAGGATGTATTGACGCTCTTGGTTTTGAGAAAAGAAGGGAGCGAATTTTCCATCCAACAGTTTTCCAAATTTGGGCAGGACTGGAATTACTTGCGGAAAGTAAATTTCCCGGATTTGAATTCATTTGAGGGCCTTGTTACCGGAAGGGTGGCAGAAGGAGGCAAGCAAATCTTTCTTGCAGGCAAGCGAAAAGGAGGACTTGGTAACGAGGATATTTATGTTTCGGAGAAAAAGCAGCCAGCCGATTGGACAGAACTGAAAAATCTTGGCCCGGCGATCAATGGCTTTGGTCAGGAGACAGGCCCGCATTTTGATCCAAAGACAAATCAGCTGTACTTTTCCTCCAACTCCTATCCTGGGGCAAATGGCAAGGATGTCCTGATTGCGAAAAAGTTGGGAGAATCTTGGGGAAGCTGGAGCAAACCCGAAAAGTGGGAGCAGATCAGCTCCAATGGTTCAGAGGCGTCGATCACCTTTGTCAGTGCCGATGAGATTGTCTGGACCAGCACCCAAAACAGCGATGGGTTTGCCGACTTGATGACGTTCGCCACCCCCGTTCCATTGGTGGTCCCCACGGAATTTGTGGCGCCAGTTATTTCGGATTCTAAACCAGAACGAGTGAGTACGCTTTCAAGGCAGATTTCGCGAGCAAATGAGACAAAAAAGCCTGAAACTCGAGCCACTCCGCTTTCGGATACCACTGAAGTTTATCTTCCTGTTTCTCCAATTACACCTGTGGAGAAAACCGTTGAGATAGTCGAGCAGCCCATTTCTTGGCTTGTCATAGACGGTAAAAACAAGTTGGAATTGCCTTATGTACTTTCTTTTATCAAAGGTTCTGAGACAGTTGATTATCAGGGTGATCAGTTGGTTTCGGATTTGAGGGAAAAGGGCATCACCGTGGTAAAAGTTTCGTCGCAAGGATATTTTCCAAAGCAGATTTTGGTAGAAAATCTTGATTCTCGGGACAAGACGGTAGTTTTGATGACCAAAGCCGAGCCGGGGAGTTCAGTCCTTTTGGAGAACGTAAATTTCAAACGGGGTACTGCGGAACTTGAGGGCGAAGACACCGAGGCAAGTCTTGCTGATTTGGCTGATTTTCTCAGGGAAAATCCAAAGATAGTTATCAGAATCAACGGTCACACGGACAATGCCGGCGATCCCGGACTTAACAAGCAACTTTCGCTTGAGCGAGCGGGGAGTGTCAGAGACTTTTTGGTTAGTAAGGGGGTCAGTTTCGAAAATCTCAGGATATCAGGCTGGGGTGGTACACGCCCAATAGCATCCAATGCGACCGAGGCAGGCAGAGCAAAAAACAGAAGAGTCGAGTTGGCAGTGGAATAAACAGAAAGGGCTTTCGGAATCTCCGAAAGCCCTTTTTACATTTTTGGTTTTTATCTAACAGTTAGAGTGAGTAGTCTCCCCGATAGTTGCGTTTTACAAATTGATTTGCCGGGTCGAAGTTGGTGATTTTCATGTTTGTGCCATCCCACAGCAGTTTGATGCCTCTCCCAGGATAGTCAAATTGATTGTTTCCTCCCTCTCTTGGTACTCTATAGTCGTAGCTTCTGATCGCCAGATTGCCCATCAGCACGGACTCTGTCAGAGGACCTGCCACTGAGAATGGTGAACTCAGTCTCTTATATTCTTCTGAGCCATAGCCTCCGATGCAAGCCTCTACCCAGTTGTTATAATGGCCGCGGTCGCCGCCTGGTACTCTGTATTCAGTTTGTGGCACGCTGACTTCGTCGGTTCTTTTGGTTGGCAGAAGTTTGGGATTTGCTCCATAAGTAGAGCACATCATTTTGCCTTTCGTCCCCTCGATGATCACGCCGTTTCCTCCGTCGCCCATCATTTCGTTAGGCTCGAGCTCTTCTGGGCGTGTCGGCTGTATCCCTCCATCCATCCAGTGAAACTCAAGGTCTGATTTTCCTGGTCGATCAAATCGCAGGGTGATGTGAGAGGAAGGAGGGCAACTTTCTGGGAAATACCCTCTGCTAAACTCGCCCACGTACACCGATCCCACGGAGCATTCCGCCGATTTGGGATAGCCTAGGCCGAGCACCCGGAATGGTGGCTCCATGATGTGGCACGCCATATCTCCCAAAGCTCCCGTGCCGTAGTCCCACCAGCCTCTCCAGTTGAAGGGGACAAGATTTCCGACATAGTCCTTGTACGGAGCCGTGCCCAGCCATAAATCCCAGTCAAGGTCGGCCGGAGGTGCTATTGGCGTTTTTGGCCATTCGATACCTTGGGGCCAGACTGGGCGGTTAGTCCAAGAATATACTTTGGTAGCTTCGCCGATTACCCCGGCATTGTACCATTCCACCATTTGTCTTACGCCGTCGCCGGAAGAGCCCTGGTTACCCATCTGGGTGACAACTTTATATTTGTCGGCGGCCTCGGTAAGCATTCTGGCCTCATAGATGTCATGAGACATCGGTTTTTGGACATAGACATGCTTTCCCATCTTCATAGCCATCATGGCCTGCACCGCGTGCATATGGTCAGGGGTAGAAACCGAAACGGCATCAATGTTTTTCTCCTCTTTTTCGAGCATTACTCGGTAGTCCTTGTAATAGGCAGCCTTGGGATGGGCATCGCGGCTTTGCTTGGCTCGCGTGTCATCCACGTCGCAGAGTGCGATCATATCGACTTTGCCGGAACTGAAAATGCCCCGTACATCGCCACCGCCCATGCCGCCAACGCCAATGCTGGCTACTCTGAGTCGGTCACTTGGTGCGATATAGCCCGGACCACCCAGGACATGCCTTGGGACGATCGCAATACCAGCCAAAGCCAAAGCTGAGCCCTTGATGAAACTTCTTCTTGAGGATTGCTCTAGATTGGAATTTTTATTTTCCATGGTTATTTCAGGTTTTTAAACTAATCAGGTTGAAATTATCAAAAGGATGGAAATAATATACCCTCTAGTCCAAAAATTGATGGTTCAGCTCCACCTTCATCTCGCCGATATTGGACTTTGACCAAAGGATATTTAATCTCTGAATTTGATCGGGCCTAATATCAAAATTTATTTGATTTGTGGAAAATAGATTATTGAAAATTTCAATTAAGTTTATCGAAAATCACGTAAAATGAAAAAAACAATCTGGACCCTGTTGCTTGCAGGCACATTTGCAGCAAGTGCCTGCAAGGAATCACCCTCACTTTCTGACTCAGCGATCATCCCTCTTCCGCAGGAGATTAACAATGCATCAGGAAGCTTTATTCTGACTCCGGAGACAGGGATCAAAGTTGTTGGAGCTGGGGTCAATTTGACTGAAATAGGAGAATATCTCGCGGAAAAACTTCGCCCGGCTACTTCCTTTGATCTGCCGGTGTCAAATGAGGCGGGTCAGATTGTTTTGGAACTTACCGATGGTGACGCTTCAGAGGCCTACGAGATCCGGATTTCAGAGGACGAAGTGAAGATCACTTCTTCGGGTGAAGCCGGCTTGTTTTACGGTGTCCAGACTTTTTTACAGCTTTTTCCAAGCGAAATTGCGCATGAATCTGCACAATCTGTCGATTGGGCGGTCCCCGCGGGAACCATAAAAGACGAGCCGACTTTTGGGTATCGTGGATCAATGCTGGATGTCGCCCGGCATTTCATGCCCGTCGAAGACGTCAAGTACTACATAGATCAGATGGCAGTCTATAAACTGAACTACCTCCATCTTCACTTGACAGATGACCAAGGATGGAGAATTGAGATCAAGTCTTGGCCAAAATTGACCGAGATCGGCGGCAGTACTGAAGTCGGCGGAGGAGAGGGCGGCTATTATACTCAAGAAGAATACAAGGAAATCGTTGCCTACGCGGCCGAACGGTTCATCACCATCGTCCCCGAGGTGGATATGCCAGGCCATACCAACGCTGTTTTGGCTTCCTATGGCGAGTTGAACCCCGGAGTGAATTTGCCGGACGGTGATCTCACTACCGTAACCAAAGCTCCCTTGGAATACGAGATGCAGCTCAAAGTTCCCCGAGCGTCCGAGCTTTACACGGGCATTGAGGTGGGTTGGAGTACATTTAACACAGATTTTGAATTGACTTATGCCTTTGTGGACAGCGTGGTAAGGGAGATTTCAGAAATTACTCCTGGCCCGTATTTCCACATCGGTGGAGATGAATCCCATGTGACCGAAAAGGACGATTACGTCTATTTTGTAGAGCGTGTCCAAGACATTGTTTCCAAATATGGAAAGACCGGCATAGGCTGGGATGAAGTGGCGACTGCCAAGCTGCTTCCCGGCAACGTAGCCCAATTTTGGGCAAAGGAGGAAAACGCCAAGCTCGCTAAAGACCAGGGCAACCAAATACTGATCTCGCCTGCAAAGAAAGCTTATCTGGATATGCAATATGACAGTACCAGCAGAATAGGTCTCCATTGGGCAGCATACATAGAGCTGGATTCAGCCTACATCTGGGAGCCTACAGAGTATACATCAGGAATCACCAAGGAGCATATCCTAGGGGTGGAGGCTCCGCTTTGGACCGAGACCGTGGCCAACCGAGCAGATCTTGACTATCTCGTGTTTCCCAGACTTACGGCAATCGCTGAAGTGGCTTGGACAAAAAAGGAAAGGAGAAGTTGGGAAAGCTACAGTAGGAGGGTTTCCGCGCATGGAAAAAGATGGGACATCCAAGGTGTCGGTTTTTATAGGTCACCAAAAGTAAGCTGGTAAAAATCAGTTAAAAAGACAGCCCGGAGCCCAATCAGGTTCCGGGATTTTTTTGCCCGATGACATTAATTTTTGATTTTGGGGAAATTGGGCCTATTATCGAATACTAATCAAAGAGCGATCTTTTCATAGGAATACAGAAAAATCAATGGGAGACATCATCATAGAGTTTAGCAATTGGATCTGGGGACCGCCGATTTTGGTCTTGTTGTTGGGAGGTGGGCTTTACTTTTTGATCCATTCCGGTTTTGTCCCTTTTCTAAAAATGGGTCATGCGATCAAGCTTTTGACCGGGAAATACGACGATGATCTGGCTGAGGGTCAGATCTCCTCCGCCCAGGCACTATCTTCGGCAATCGCCGCGACGGTGGGGTTGGGCAACATCTCCGGCGTCGCAATTGCGATCAACATGGGAGGCCCAGGAGCGCTGTTTTGGATGTGGGTCGCGGCATTTGTCGGAATGGCCACGAAATTCTACACCTGTACTTTGGCAATAATGTACCGAGGAAAAGACAGTGCAGGAGAGGTCCAGGGAGGTCCTATGTATTTCATCGAGGAAGGTATGGGCAAGAAGTGGAAGTTTCTTTCCGTCATCTTCTGTGTGGCTGGCGTCATTGGCCTGTTGGCTATTTTCCAGGCCAACCAATTGACTGCGGTGCTCCAGGCCGTATTGATCCAACCGGAAACTATGGAGGAGACCGTCCGAAACCGTTGGATAATCGGATTTGGAATGATGGGTTTGACCGCGGTAGTAATCCTGGGCGGTATTCAGAGAATTGCGTCGGTCGCTTCCAAGATGGTTCCTTTCATGGTCGGAGTGTATATGGTGACCGTATTGATTATCGTATTTGAATACATTGGCCAAGTTCCGGACATGTTCAAATTGATCTTTGTCGATGCATTTACGGGCAATGCCGCACTTGGTGGCGCGGTCGGTTCCGTGATCGTTATCGGGGCGCGGCGCGCGGCTTTTTCCAACGAGGCAGGAATCGGTACCGCACCCATGGTACACGGAGCCTCGAAAAACAGAGAACCGATCCGAGAGGGTTTGATTGCCATGCTTGGACCGTTTGTGGACACCATCGTGGTTTGCACACTGACAGCTTTGGTGATTTTGCTTACGGGCGCATGGCAAACCTCTGAAAATGATGGTGTTCGGCTGACGCTCGAAGCCTTTGAGCTGGGGATTCCAGGATTTGGCAAATACCTTTTGATGCTCTCGGTGCTGGTATTTGCGCTGTCCACCATGTTTACCTATTCCTACTACGGCCACAAGTGTACCAATTACCTTTTTGGAGCCTCCAAGGCACACTACTACAACTACTTCTATTTGGCCACAATAGTCGTTGGAGCTGTTGTGAGCCTTGAAGTCGTGGTTAGTCTGGTAGATGGAATGTATGCTATAATGGCATTTCCAAATATGATTGCTGCTTTGTACTTGTCTCCGAAAGTCAGAGCCGCATCAAAGGACTATTTTGCCAGGATCAAAGCTGGAAAATAATGCGCTACCTGATTGCTCCGAATGCATTCAAAGGGACGATCCCGGCATGGGAAGCAGCAAGGCTCATCGCTTCGAAAATTAAAAATATCCCTGAGGCGGAATCTCTGATCCAGCCGATTGCGGATGGGGGAGACGGGACTTGTGATTTACTGATAGAGTCCATGGGTTTGGAGAAAGTCCCGGTCAGAACACTAAACGCGGTAGGACAACCTGTTTTGGGATATTTCGGTTGGGATCCAGACTCGAGAAAGGCATTTTTGGACATCTCGACGGCTTCAGGGATAGGTGTCTTGGAAAAATCCCAACGCGATCCATTCGTTACCTCTACCTACGGTACCGGCCTGGTGATACGAAAAGCTATCGAATATGGCGCTCAGGAAATAGTGCTTGGCTTGGGTGGAAGTGCGACCGTGGACATGGGCTTAGGTATACTAGCGGCGCTCGGAGTAATTTTTCTGGATCAAAACGGGCGCGAACTTCCGATGTTTTCATCTGGATATGTTGGCAAAATACGCCATATCCAACGCTCACCCCAAATGCCGAAGGCCAGCTTTACTTTTCTTTGCGACGTCAGGAACATTTTCTTTGGTCCAAGTGGGGCGGTTTACGTTTTCGGTCCTCAAAAAGGTCTTTCGCAAGACCAACTGCCTGTTTTCCAAGAAAGCTGCAACCGGGTATTCGAGCTCCTATTGGATAAATCAAAAAGAGATTGGACCGACCAGGCCGGTTATGGCGCGGCGGGGGGAGTCGCTATGGGCCTGCAGTTTTTTTTCCCCTCAGAGATAAAGTTTGGTGCGGGCCATTTTTTTGAGCTTGTAAATCTGGAAGAGAAAGTGCGGTGGTCGGATTGGATCATCACTGGTGAGGGACAGTATGACTCACAAAGCGATCAGGGAAAAGCGAGTTTTGAGATTTTAAGATTGGCAAAAGCCTATGGCAAAAAAGCCGCTTTGATTACCTCTGGCCGAGGAGGCAGGGACTCTGGCTTTGACTTGGTTTTAGAGCTTCCCGACTTGGATTTTAAGGATCCAAGATTTCGCGAAACGGCGAGGGAGAACCTCCTTAAATCGCTTGATGAGGCAATAGTGCAGAGAAGGCTGCCTTAAACTCTGCGGTAGTCTCCTTGCCAGTCTTGGATCCGTTGTTTTATGTCTTTTGGGCTCAGTTTCTCTTTGATGGCTTTTTCCATCAAGGGTAGCAATTCCTCGTCCCCAGCAAAACGCAAGGCGATAATTTGGCCCATGCGAAGTAGCTTTTCTTTAGGGTAAAATGGTTCACCAGTCAGATGAAAATACCGTAGCCTCGTCTCCATAAGGATTATCCTATTTTGGGTTTTTAAGGCATAGATTCTGGCCAAAAGGGGAATCATGGCGAGTGTCACCGCACCCAGCATCGCGTAGATACTGTCCCAAGTGGCTTCAGCGGTGCTGAAATCCAGACGATAAACAGTCCATCCCAGAAATATCAGGGTCAGCGGAGTGATGATGAGATGGTGAAATGGATAAATCCGGGCGTGGTTTTGATAGTTTTGTTTCTTCATGGATTCCTGAGGGTAAAAAAAAAGGAGGCAAAGCCTCCTTTAAACGTATCGTAAATCAATCAATGATCAGCTTTTTTCTTTTTGGAAAATGTGCTTCTCGCATCCATTGCAGAAAGTCCTGCGCCTAGTCCAATAAGGGTACACACGATCAAGAGAAACAGCTGTGCTCCTGACATGATAGGTGAGCTGAAAATATCCAATAGTATCATTTGTTGTTTTTTGAATTCAGGATTGAACTGCGAAGATAAAGCGCAACGGCGAGTTTACAAAGCCGAATCAGCTCTATAAAGGGATTTTGAACTGATTAATCTAAATCGTCCTCGAAGTCATCATCTTCGAAATCCTCTTCATCATCGAAGTCTTCGTCCTCTTCATCAAAATCTACAATATTGTCCAGATCGCTCTCTTCATCCAGATCATATTCGTCTTCAAATTCATCTTCGAATTCTTCTTCATCCTCGAAGTCATCAATTTCATCGAAATCTTCTTCAAAATCCTCCATGGCTGTTTTAAAGGGGTTTTATTGGTTTAATCGTTACGAAATAAGGCAAAAAATTAATTCCACCAATAGTGGAAACTTTAATTTTTTTTGCTCGATCATTCGAT